>NZ_JARWCR020000009.1:0-187134 GCF_029846695.2 Bradyrhizobium nivariense
CTGCTACTGGCAGCGTCAGCGCTACTGGGATGGCTACGGCTGGACCGTCCGCCCGGTTCGCGTTTGCTACTGATCTGATCGCACGGCGTTCATGAGCGCCGCGATCGAAGCCCGGCCGAGCACCTCGGCCGGGCTTTTTCTTTGGCGAAGAGCTGCGGCTCGCTATCGCGCCGCCTGGATCGAGCGCAACACCTCTTCGCTCGGCCAGCAATCGACCTTGAGGCCTGCGGACTTCTGGTAGGCGCCGAGCGCGGCGCGCGTCTGCATGCCGGCCTTGCCGTCGATCTTGTCCTTGTAGAGCCCGACGCGCGTGAGCCCGCGCTGCATCGCCTCGACATCCTTGGTTCGCAATTGCTTCGAGGCCGACCACTGCGTCGCGAACGGCTGCGGGCTCGTCATGCGGTCGCCGAGATGACCGACGAACAGCACGTAGAGATCGGAGAAATTGTATTCCTTGATGACGAAGTAGTTCTTCGTTGTCAGGAAGGACGGGCCGTAGATGCCTTCCGGTTGCAGCAGCGAGGCCGGCTGTGCCTGCTCCGCGTCAGTGAGCTTTTGTCCGCGCACCGGCACAAAGCCTTCGCGCAGCCACTGGCCGATCGGCTTCGTCACCTCGGGCACGCCGGCGGTGCAATCGACCTTGGCCGGTGCCTGCACCTCGTAAGCCCAGCGCACGCCGCTCTGCCAGCCTTTGTTGACGAGCTGTTGCGCGGCGGAAGCCAGCGCATCCGGCACCGAATGCCAGATGTCGATGCGGCCGTCACGATCGAAATCGACGCCGTGCTTGTAATATTCCGACGGCAGGAACTGCGTGAGCCCGGTGGCGCCAGCCCAGGACGCGCGCATGTCTTTCCGCGTCACCACGCCCTCACCGAGAATTTTCAGCGAGAGGATGAACTCGTTGCGATAGGTGTCCTTGCGGCGGCCGACATAGGCCTGCGTCGCCAGCACGCGCACGAGATCGTAAGGCAGCGTGTAGCGGCCGTAATCGGTCTCGCGGCCCCAGATCGCCAGCATGACGGTGGCGGGCACGCCGGAGTTCTTCTCGATCTCGGTCAGCGCCTGACGATATTTTTGCAGCAGCCGCTGCCCCTCGCCCGCAAGCCGCGCGATCGAGGCTTCCCTGACGTAGTCGGCCGGCACCTGCACGAACTCCGCCTGCGACGGCGCACCCGTTGCGGGCCGCCCCGGCAGGATCAGATCGGGCAGCTTGTAATCAGGCTCGAGCCCGCGCGTCTCTTGCTCGAACGTCGCGCGCGACACGCCCGCGGCCTGCGCTTCCGGCCAGAGCGAGGCGATGAATTGCGTGAAGGCGGCGTCGGCGGCGCGGGCGGGCGACAGGCCACAGGTGATAGCGATCACCGCAGCTATGAGCGCCCGCCGCATCATAGTGAGGTCACCGCGTCAGCTTCTTGTACTTCACGCGATGCGGAATGATGCTGTCCTGGCCGAGACGGCGCATCTTGTCCTTCTCGTAGTCCTGGAAGTTGCCCTCGAACCATTCGACATGGCTGTCGCCTTCGAAGGCCAGGATGTGGGTCGCGATGCGATCGAGAAACCAGCGATCATGGCTGATGATGACGGCGCAGCCGGCGAAATCCTCCAGCGCCTCTTCGAGCGCTCGCAGGGTGTCGACGTCGAGATCGTTGGTCGGCTCGTCGAGCAGCAGCACGTTCGAGCCGGACTTCAGCATTTTTGCCAGATGCACGCGATTGCGTTCACCGCCCGAGAGCGCGCCGACTTTCTTCTGCTGGTCGGCGCCCTTGAAGTTGAACGACGAACAATAGCCGCGTGAATTGACTTCCCTCTTGCCGAGCAGGATCAGCTCGTTGCCGCCGGAGATCTCCTCCCACACGTTCTTGCTGCCATCGAGCGCGTCGCGCGACTGGTCGACGTAACCGAGATGAACGCTCTCGCCGACCGTGATGGTGCCCTTGTCCGGCTCTTCCTGCTTGGTGATCATCCTGAACAGCGTGGTCTTGCCGGCGCCGTTGGCGCCGATCACGCCGACGATACCGCCGGGCGGCAGCTTGAAAGTGAGATCGTCGATCAGCATGCGATCGCCGAAACCTTTGCTGAGGGCTTCGAAGTCGACCACGTTCTGACCGAGTCGCTCGGCCACTGGAATCGTGATCTGCGCGGTCTGTGTCTGCTTTTCGCTCGCCTGTTTCAGCAGTTCGTCATAGCGCTGATAGCGCGCCTTGGATTTGGCCTGGCGGGCTTTCGGCGAGGACGCGATCCATTCCTGCTCGCGGGCCAGCGTCTTCTGATGCGCGGCGTCCTCGCGGCCCTCCTGCTCGAGCCGCTTCTGCTTCTGCTGCAGCCAGGACGAGTAATTGCCCTCGTAGGGAATGCCCTTGCCGCGATCGAGCTCGAGGATCCAGCTCGTGACGTTGTCGAGGAAGTAGCGATCATGGGTGACGATCAGGATCGCGCCGGGATAGTTGCGCAGGTGACCTTCCAGCCACGACACCGACTCCGCGTCGAGATGGTTGGTCGGCTCGTCGAGCAGCAGGAGTTCGGGCTGGTCGAGCAGCAGCTTGCACAGCGCGACGCGGCGGCGCTCGCCGCCGGAGAGTTTCGACACGTCGGCATCGTCGGGCGGGCAGCGCAGCGCGTCCATGGCCTGGTCGACCTTGCTGTCGAGATCCCAGAGGCCCTGGGCCTCGATCTCGTCCTGCAGCTTGGTCATCTCGTCGGCAGTCTCCTCGGAATAATTCATCGCCAGCTCATTGTAGCGATCGAGGATGGCCTTCTGCTTGGCGACGCCCAGCATGACGTTCTCGCGCACGCTCAGCGTCGGATCGAGATGCGGCTCCTGCTCGAGATAGCCGACGCGGGCGCCCTGGGCGACCCAGGCCTCGCCGTTGTACTCCTTGTCGAGGCCGGCCATGATCTTGAGCAGCGTCGACTTGCCCGAGCCGTTGACACCGAGCACGCCGATCTTGGCGTCCGGGTAGAAGCTCAGATGGATGTTATCGAGCACCTTCCGGGTCGGGTAGCTCTTGGTCAGGCCCTGCATGAAATAGATGAACTGGCGCGCCATCGGTCCCGAAAACCTTCGATTTGAGGAAATTTGCTTGCCGCCGATGTAGCGATCCCGCCCCCAAAGGGCAATGTTTTCCCTCCGTTCACCACGGATGAATACGGGACGGACACCATCCCGCCGCCGATCCGGACAATTGAAACCATCTTTTAATAAATCAGGCCAAAGCTCGGCTTCGCGCGGAAACAGCGCCACCCGCTCAGAATGAACGGGAGCACAGCGAGACAGCGTCATGGCCATGATCGAGACCAATTCTCTTCCCGTTCCGGTAGACACCGGGAACGCGCCCGCGTTCGTCTCGGAGATCCGGGGCTTCTGGAAGCGCTTCTTCGTCACCGCTTTCAACCCCTACCGGCCCGAACTGCATTACATGCGCGGCCCCGGCCCCGCCTGGCGCGCCAAGCACGGCATGAATGCGCCGTTCCGGCTCAAGTCCCGCGACCTCTGAGCCCTTATCCCCTGTCGGATTTTTGAAGACGCGAACGGCTTGCGCAGGGTCCTGATTGCGCGCAACCATGGCTTGGTTCCACCTCTCGCCATGGATGAACGCCGATGACGCGGCTGCGCTGTGCAATTCTCGACGACTATTTCAACCTCTCCCTCGACGTCGCCGACTGGCAAAGGCTGTCCGACCGCGTCGACGTCACCGTGTTCAGCCATCCCTTCGCCTCGGAACAGGCCGCGGCCAGCGCGCTCGCCGATTTCGAGATCGTCTGCGCGATGCGCGAGCGCACACCGTTCCCCAAGAGCCTGTTCGAGAGCTTGCCGAAGCTGAAGCTGCTGCTGACATCAGGCATGCGCAACGCCTCGATTGACATCGAGGCCGCGAAGGCGCGTGGCGTCACGATCGGCGGCACGCAATATTCGCGCGATCCGACCGCGCCACTCGCCATGGGCCTGATCCTGGAACTGACCCGCGGCATCGGCCGCGAGAACGCGCGCATGCATGCGGGCGCGCCCTGGCAGACCTTTGCCGGCGTCGAGATCGAGGGGCTGACGCTCGGCATCGTCGGGCTCGGCAAGCTCGGCAACAAGATGGCGGGCATCGCGAAGGCGTTCGGCATGAACGTGATCGCCTGGAGCCCGAACCTGACGCCGGAGAAGTGCAAGGATGCCGGCGTCGGCTACGCCACCAAGGACGAGCTGTTCGCCAAGGCCGACATCATCACCATCCACGTGGTGCTGAGCGATCGCTCGCGCGGGCTGGTCGGCCGCGACGATCTCGCGCGGATGAAGCCGACGGCCTTCCTCGTCAACACCGCGCGCGGGCCGATCGTGGACGAGCAGGCGCTGCTCGAGGCGTTGCAGCAGAAGAGGATTGCAGGCGCCGGCATCGACGTGTTCTCGGTCGAGCCGCTGCCGACGGACCATCCCTTCCGCAAACTCGACAATCTCGTGCTGACGCCGCATCTCGGCTACGCCACCGAGGACGGCTTGCGCATCCACTACGGCCAGATGGTCGAGGCGATCGACGCCTTCACCAAGGGCGGCGAGCTGCCGCGGAAGCTGGCCTGAAGCCTCAGGCCGCCGAGCGGTGGCTGGTGGGCTGCCTTGCCGCATCGGCAAAGCCGTCGCGCCAGGAGGCATGCGCCGGCAGCCAGCCGAGCTCGCGCTTTGCCTTGTCGTTGGATGCTCCGCGCACCTCTGTCATCATCGCAACCATATGCTCGCCCGCAAGCAGGCGCCCGAGCCAGGCGGGAATGTGACGCGGCGGCTTGGCGCCAAGCAGTTCGGCCAGCGCGGGCAACCAATTCTTCACCTGCGCCGGATGATCGTCGACGATGTTGTAGATGCTGCCAGCGCGTCCGCGTTCAACCGCGGCAAGCGTGGCAGAGGCGGCATCTTCGGTGTGAATGAACGACCACGTGCCGCCGCCATCGCCGATCACTGGCACACGCCGGTGGCGCAGCTGGTCGATCATCGCCGGCGAGAGCGTACCGGTGCCGGGTCCATAGAAGAATCCATAGCGCAGCACGATGCCCTCCGGCTTGGTTGATGCGGTGACGCTTCGCTCCAGATACTGGATTGCCTCGAGCGTGCGTCGCAGCTCTTGCGGCGGATGCGGGTCGAGTTCATCGGCCTCGGTCTTCACCATTCCCCCGGCGCGACTGAAGGTCCAGCCGCAGAAGCTTTGCGCTATGAAGCGCTTGGCGCCGGCCTCGCGTGCGGCGTTGAGCAGAATGTCGGTTCCGCGCGTGCGGAGCTCGTTGGTTCGCGCGAAAGCCCGATCGAAATGCCGGAGGTCTGTGGCGGCCGCGAGATCTGTCATCTGGTGGATGACCGCGTCGGGCTTTGCCGCAATCACCGCAGCGCGCATGCTGTCGGCATCGAGGCCGTCGGCGACGACCGGCTCCGCACCCAATCGACGCACAAAGTCTGTTTTTGCCGCACTCCGTGTCGTGCCAATCACGGAATGACCCGCGGCGACCAGCGCCGGAACAAGATACTGACCGACCGCGCCGGTCGCGCCCGCAACAAAGATGCGCATCCTGTGCTCCTCAATTCGTTGCAATCCTCTTGGACGTAATCGAGGTGCGGAGCCGTTCAAGTAAGGCATGCGCAAGTAAGGCATGCGCGCATGCGTCAAATGATTACGGCGCGTGACCGAAGTTCACGCGCCGTAATCAGATCAATTCCTGCAAGGCCGGTTCAGCGCACGGTGACCGGCGCGGGCAGCGGCGGCACCACCGTCGGCTGGGTGCCCCCGACCGGACCGGCCTGGGCGGCCATCGGAGCCGGACCAGCGGCGCCGGGGATGGGCGCAGCGGAGGCAGTCGCCGTTCCCGGTGGCGGGCCACCCGGCATCACCACCACGCGGGTGCCGACCTTGACGCGATCGAACAGGTCGGAGACGTCCTCGTTCAGCATGCCGATGCAGCCGGAGGACACGAACTTGCCGATCGTCGAGGGCTGGTTGGTGCCGTGGATGCGGTAGACGGTCGAGCCGAGATACATCGCGCGGGCGCCGAGCGGATTGCCGGGGCCGCCGGCCATGAAGCGCGGCAGATAGGGCTGGCGCTCGATCATCTCCGTCGGCGGATGCCAATCCGGCCACTCGGCCTTGCGGGTGATCTTCTGCACGCCGGTCCAGGTGAAGCCATCGCGGCCGACGCGAACGCCGTAGCGGACCGCACGGCCGTTACCGAGCACGTAATAGAGATAGGTATTCGGGGTATCGACGATGAGCGTTCCGGCCGGCTCCTTGGTCGCGAGCGAGACCTCCTGACGGCGCAGGTTCTGCGGCAACTGCGCCGGAGCGGCGTCGGGCTGCTCCTCGGGCGGCAGCGAGGCGATCGACATCGGCCGGCCATCGGCGCCAACGGGGGGCTGACCAGCCTGGACCGTTCCGGTCGCGGCGGGACCACCAACGGCCTCCGGCGGACGCAGGCCGTCGCTACCGGGCGCCTGGCCCGGACGATCGGCGTAGATCACCGCGGGCGGACCGGCGGGGCGACCGTAGCGGGGATCGTCGGGCGACGTCACGGGACCCTGCGGCGGCGCGGCTGAGTAGACGGGGGCGCCTGCGGGACGTCCATAACGGGGATCATCCGGCGACATCACCGGGCCCTGCGGCGGAGCAGCCGAATAGACCGGAGGACCAGCCGGACGGCCGTAGCGCGGGTCCGGACCAGGCGGCGGCAGCGCCGCCTGCGGCATCGCGTCGTCGTCATCTTCCAGCGCGTCGAAATTCGGCGTGCGGTCGCCGGGCCGATATTCGGCCGGCGCGCCATAGCCCGGGGCCTGCTGGACCGGATAGCTCTGAGCCTGTGCGAGCGAGGTTCCCGCCGCAGCGACTGTTGCGGCAGCGCATATCGTCAGAAAATGTTTGATCATCATCGCTCTTGTATAGTCCCCGGGCCCCGTCCGGACCATTAACGGCCAGATGACCGAAGATAGCGGCACATTCAAGACATTACAGGCTGATTTGTGCCTGATTTGCCGATTTGTGATCCGCAAGACTACCGTTAAGACTACCGTTGCCCCGTTGCATCACGGGACGAAAATCAACGCACGCCTGAGATCGCCAGTCGCCGGCTCCATTTTTTGCGGAACGGCGCGGAATCGTTGCGGTATGTTCGAATCAGCCTGATTCGCCTCCGCTTTGAGCTTCGATCCCCGCGTGGCGAACGCGGCAAGCAGTACCGTCACCGCGTTCAGATGGCTCATGGGCCCTGGCCACTTCGCCGCCGGGGCGGAAATTCGCAATCCCTCGATGCTTCCCGGCTTTCGCTTCCTGTTTGCCGCGATCCTGCTGTCAGCCTCCATCCTGGTGTTCGGCCTGGGCGCCGCCGCGCTGCTGCGCGCGACCCATGAGCAGTATGTCAGCAACCCCTCCTGGCGGAACGGTCCGCAGGAGCAGGTGTTTGCGCAAGCTCCCGAGCCGGCCCAGCCGGTGCTCGCGGCACTCCGCGCCGAGCCGGAGGCGGCCGAGCCCACGCCGTCGCTGCGTGACCAGGTGCCGACGATCGGATTGCCAGCGAGCGAGCCCGAGCAGGTCGTGGCGCTGACGACCGCGACCGACGTTCAGCCGCAGGTCGTTGCACCTCCGGCCGACGTCCCGGCCGAGGCGACGACGGATGCCGCAGCGCCAGCTCCCGCCGACACGCTCACCCCGGCCGACACCACGGCATCGATCCCCGAGACCAAGCCAGCCGCTGTCGCGAGCGCCAGCGCGCCGGCCCCGGCCGATCCCAGTGCCGCCCTCGCTTCCTCCGCGCTCGATATTGCCTCGGCCAAGGTGGCCGCGCTGAACGACCCCACGACCACCGCCTGGAAGGATCCGCCGGCGAAGGGCAAGGCCGCCGCCAGCGTGCCGGAGAGCAAGGCGACCAAGCGGCAGGCGAAGGCGAAGAAGCGGCACCGCGTGGTGCGGCGCCCCCCGCCTCAGCAACTCCAGCAGCAGCTCGACCCGTTTGGGCAGCAGCAGACCTTCACTACGACCACCCGCACGCGCTGACGCTTCACCTCTTCCCGCAAGAGCGGGGCGAGGGAGCGCACCTTCAGCGCGGCAACAGTCGGGCAGCTCATGCCGGCCCGGTCGCGACCGGCGGGCCGCCGGCCTGACCCCATTCCGACCATGAGCCGTCATAGAGCGCGGTGTCGGTGATGCCGAGGCGATAGAGCGCCAGCGTCAGCACACCGGCAGAGACGCCGGAGCCGCAGCTCGTCACGATCGGCGCATCGAGCTTGACGCCGGCGTTCGTGAAGGCGGCGCGGAGATCGTCGAGCGGCTTCATCGTTCCGGTCGCGGCATCGAACAGCAGATTGTAGGGCACGTTGCGGGCGCCGGGGATGTGGCCGGAGCGGATGCCCGGACGCGGCTCGGGCGCGCGGCCTTCGAAGCGATCGGCAGCGCGCGCGTCGATCACCTGCTCGGCGTGGCTTGCGACGTTGCCGATCAGCTGCTGCATGCTGCGCACGCGTTTTGAATCGTAGCTCGCCTTGAAGGTCGCAGGCCTAGGCTTCGTCTCGCCAGTCTCGGTCGCACGCCCTTCGGCACGCCACTTCTTCAGGCCGCCGTTGAGGATGCGCACATTGCTGTGGCCGTAGGACAGGAACATCCACCACGCGCGCGGCGCTGCGACCCAGCCGCCGGCATCGTAAATCACCACGGTGTCGGCATTGGAGATGCCGAGATTGCCGACGTCACGGCCGAACTGCTCGGCGCTCGGATACATGTGCGGCAGCGGGTTGGAATGGTCCGAGACCGCATCGACGTCGAAGAACACCGCGCCCGGCAGATGCGCGGCGAGATAATCATCCTTCGGCAATGGCAGCACGCCCGGCAGCTTGAAGCTGGCGTCGATCACCTTGACGTTGGTGTCGTCGATGTGGGCGGCGAGCCATTCGGTGGAGACGAGGGGATCGGTGGTCATCGGCGTTTCCTTGTGGTCATTCCGGCGCGCGCACAGCGCGGGCGAGGTTGAAGCAGGGCGCGGCAAACTCCACTGTCATCGTCCGGCTTGACCGGGCGATCCAGTATTCCAGAGGCGGTAGTGATTGAGCGGAAGGGCCGCGGCGTACTGGATTCCCCGCTTCCGCGGGGAATGACGCCGGAGATGGAGCAACGGCGAAACACCCCTCAGCCCTTCTTCTTCGGCTCCCACTGCTCCACCGGCCCGCCGGCGTCGCGCCAGGCGGCGTAGCCGCCGGCGATGTGGGCGACGGGTTTGAGGCCCATGTCCTGCGCGGTCTTGGCGGCGAGCGCGGAGCGCAGGCCGCCGGCGCAGTGGAACACGAACTTCTTGTCCTCCTGGAACACCGGCTTCGCATACGGGCTCTGCGGATCAATCCAGAATTCGAGCATGCCGCGGGTGCAGGCGAACGCGCCGGGGATGCGGCCGTCGCGCTCGATCTCGCGGGGATCGCGGATGTCGACGATGACGACGTCGCCGTTTTTGGAGATCTCGATGGCGTCCTTGGCGGTGAGCGTCTCGATCTCGGCATTGGCCTCGTCGATCAGCGCCTTGATGCCGCGGGTGATGGTCTGGGGCATGTGGCTCTCCCTCTTGTTCTGTCGCCAATCCTAGGCGATCTGCCGGAGGCGGTGGTCACCTCTTCCGCTTGCGGGAGAGGTCGCGGAGCGAAGCGACGCGGGTGAGGGCTCTCTCCTCTAGGGAAGCGTCGCCCGTGGAGAGACCCTCTCCCCGACCCTCCCCCGCAAGCGGGGGAGGGAGCGCGGTCCCATCGCCGATGGAGCGCCTCGTCATGAGCTAGTGCGTCAATTCCTTCATCGCACCTTCCAGACCTTCAATCGTGATCGGATACATGCGGTTGGCGAAGATGCGCTTGATGATGGTGGTGGATTCCGAATAGTCCCAGTGCTTCTGAGCGACCGGGTTCAGCCACACCGAATGCGGATAGGTGTGGATGATGCGGTCGAGCCAGACCGAGCCAGGCTCCTCGTTGACGTGTTCGACCGAGCCGCCGGGCACCATGATCTCGTAAGGCGACATCGAGGCGTCGCCGACGAACACGATCTTGTAGTCGTGCGGGTATTTATGCAGCACGTCCCAGGTCGGGGTGCGATCGGTGAAACGGCGCTTGTTCTGCTTCCACACGCCTTCATAGAGGCAGTTGTGGAAGTAGAAATACTCCATATGCTTGAACTCGCTCTTCGCCGCTGAGAACAGCTCTTCGACCTGCTCGATATGCGCGTCCATCGAGCCGCCGATATCGAAGAACACCAGCAGCTTCACGGCGTTGCGCCGCTCGGGCCGCATGTGGACGTCGAGATAGCCGTGATTGGCGGTCTCGCGGATGGTGGTGTCGAGATCGAGCTCGTCCGGCGCGCCGGTGCGCGCGAACTTGCGCAGGCGGCGCAGCGCCACCTTGATGTTGCGGATGCCGAGCTCGACATTGCCGTCGAGATCCTTGAACTCGCGCTTGTCCCACACCTTCACGGCGCGGTTGTTGCGGTTTTTCTCCTGGCCGATGCGGACGCCTTCGGGATTGTAACCGTGGGCGCCGAACGGCGAGGTGCCGGCGGTGCCGATCCACTTGCTTCCGCCTTGGTGCCGGCCCTTCTGCTCCTCGAGGCGCTTCTTCAGGGTCTCCATGAGCTTGTCCCAGCCCATGGCCTCGATCTGCTTCTTCTCGTCGTCCGTCAGGTATTTCTCGGCGAGCTTCTTCAGCCACTCCGCGGGGATCTCGGCGCCTTCCATCGCGTCGAGCAGGCTTTCCAGCCCCTTGAACACGGTGCCGAAGACGCGGTCGAACTTGTCGAGGTTGCGCTCGTCCTTCACCAGCGAGGCGCGCGACAGATAATAGAAGTTCTCGACCGTGTAGTCCGCCAGATCGGCGTCGAGCGCCTCCATCAGCGTGAGGTATTCGCGCAGCGTCACGGGGACCTGCGCATCGCGCAGAGAAGTGAAGAATTGCAGGAACATGGGTGACAGATTGCCCGTCGGGGGGCGAACGTCAAGGGGCGGAGGCCGCTGCTCTGCGCTGGACCGGGAGGCTTTTTGCTCTAGAATTCGCGGTCTCATGGGGTTGTTTTGGGGACGTTTGCAATGGGAATTCTCGCAGCGCTCATCATTGGCGCGATCGCCGGCTGGCTCGCCGGCAAGATTGTCCATGGGGCGGGATTTGGACTGATCGGCAACATCGTTGTCGGTATCATCGGCGCGCTCGTGGCGAGCTGGATTCTGCCTCAGCTGCATATCCAGCTCGCAACGGGCACGGTCGGGGCCATCGTGGATGCCACGATTGGCGCAGTGATTGTGCTCGTCATCCTTTCGCTGATAAAACGGGTCTGAAAGCCTGACCGAACCAGGAACGGCCGCCACGCGCGGCCGTTCCCATGTCGCGACCGGGGCGATGCCTGGGCCGACGATCAACAAGGACGCGCGATGAAATTTACCGGCACCAAGGACTATGTTGCGACCGACGATCTCAAGGTCGCCGTCAATGCCTCGATCGTGCTGGAGCGTCCGCTGCTCATCAAGGGCGAGCCCGGCACCGGCAAGACGGTGCTGGCGGAGGAAGTTGCGAAGGCGCTGAACGCCCCGCTTCTGACCTGGCACATCAAGTCCACCACCAAGGCGCAGCAGGGTCTCTACGAATACGACGCGGTGTCGCGCCTGCGCGACAGCCAGCTCGGCGATGCGCGGGTGTCCGACATCAAGAACTACATCAAGCGCGGCAAGCTGTGGGACGCCTTCACCGCCGAGCAGCGCCCGGTGCTGCTGATCGACGAGATCGACAAGGCCGACATCGAATTCCCGAACGACCTGCTGCTCGAGCTCGACCGCATGGAATTCCATGTCTACGAGACCGGCGAGACGATCAAGGCGAAGCAGCGCCCGATCATGATGATCACCTCCAACAACGAGAAGGAGCTACCGGACGCGTTCCTGCGCCGCTGCTTCTTCCACTACATCAAGTTCCCCGACGCCGACACCATGACCCGGATCGTCGACGTCCACTTCCCCGGCATCAAGAAGCGCCTGGTCGAGGAAGCCTTGCGCATCTTCTTCGAGGTCCGCGAGGTGCCCGGCCTGAAGAAGAAGCCCTCCACCTCCGAGCTGCTCGACTGGCTCAAGCTGCTGCTCAACGAAGACATGAGCGTCGAGCAGCTCAGGGAACGCGACCCGCGAAAGCTGATCCCGCCGCTGCACGGCGCGCTGCTCAAGAACGAGCAGGACGTGCATCTGTTCGAGCGGTTGGCGTTCCTGAGCCGACGGGAAGTGTAGGCCACAGCGCCTCCGCACGCTCGCCTCGCAAACTTGAAGCCCCATGCAAACCACAGGGTCGTCCTGGCGAAAGCCAGGACCCATACCGCGTGATCTATCGATTGAGACTCCGCGGCTAGTACCGCCCACCAAACCAAACCCTGTGGTAATGGGTCCTGGCCTTCGCCAGGACGACATTGGAGAGGCATCGCGCTTCAACACACCCGCATCCTAAATCGCAGACACGCCTTCGCGTCCTCGCGGCGCATTCCGCCCGAGCTATGCTCTCTCCGTCACCCCTTTGAATACAGAGGGTGCAGGGAAGGCCGGGTGCCGGCTTGGCACCCACGGTCCGCTGTGCGCATGTAGCGCAAAAGGACTGCACAGCGGCATACAGGCGAAGCCCAACACACGGCCTTCCCTGCGCAATGGTTGGACGGCTTATGCCGTGCCCTCCCGGGAGCCGAGTTCGTTCTGGCCTCCCTCGCTCCAGCGAAATTCGCCGGCACCGCGCCGGTTGACGCGACTGCCGCCTTCGCCAAAGCTTGACCGTAGCAACGACGGCCAGGACCACACGGTTTTGCCGTACGCACGGTTCGCTTGTTCGCCGCATGATCTCCCGGCGTTGTCGACGTTGCCGGAAAAATGCTGGCGAGACGAACCTTGCAGCGCCGTCGTCCGCACGAAGCCTTAGGGCTCACGGAGAGCAATCCGCCCTGCCCTCAGCCGCTCGTGCCGACGCTGCCGCGTCCACCGCAACCCGGCCCGCGTTTCGAACGACTCGCGAACCGCCCCTCTTCGTCGGGCCGGGCTGTTTCAATGTATGCCGCAATTCCGAATTTCGGTAAAGTGGAATATTTTTGTGGGGAGGGGTTGACGGGGTGGCGGGTGTTTTGCCCGACGGGCCAAGTAGCCCGGACCATCCGGTCTACCTTGCGGGATTTTCGACCTGCTCCGCCGGAGAAGTTTCGGCCCAGCGCAAGAAGACCGAAATGACTTCGCGGAGCCTATTGGGAGGGCACATACCCGTGAACACATCGTCCTTCACGCGACAATGGAAAAACTCCCGGTGATCACTTGATTGAGGCTCGGCAATTTCTTCGAAAGTCCAACCGGACAAATAGGTATCTCTAAGCTCCACCTTGAAGCTCCAGCCGGGATTGTCCAACGTCTCGATCGTTATGCCGTAGGTGTGTTCCCAATCTCCATTGCATTGAGCCGCATACCAACGCTCCAGTCGTTCAAGCATGTTGCCTGCGTCGTGCATTGGATTTCTTTCTCTTGGATGATCAGCTGTAGCGTGGATAACCCACCTTGCGAAGACGTGCCCTACGCCACCGCCGCATCCGGCACGCGCGCCGCTTCCATCGGCTGCTTGCCGCGGATGAGGTCCGAGGCGCGGTCGGCGATCATCATGGTCGACGCATTCAAATTCGCCGAGATCATGCGCGGCATCACCGAGGCGTCGATGACGCGGAGGCCTTCGAGGCCGTGGACGCGGAGCTGGTCGTCGACCACGGCCCAGGTCGAGTCCGCGGGACCCATGCGGCAGGTGCAGCCGGGGTGGAAGGTGGTGGTGCCGCGTTCGGTGGCGGCGGCCAGGAACTCGTCGTCGGTGTTGATGTTCGGGCCGGGGAAATCCTCGTAGGCGTAATAGGGCGACAAGGGCGCGGACTTCAGGAGCCTGCGCGCGAGCTTCATGCCGCCGACGATGACGCGGCGGTCGAGCTCGGCGTCGAGATAATTGGTCTGGATGATCGGCGGCGCAAACGGATCGTTGGAGCGGATGCGGACATAGCCGCGGCTCTCCGGGCGCTGCTGCCAGGACGCGACGGTCATGCCGGGCTCATCCTCGAGCTGGCCCTGCACGCCCTCCTTGTAGCTCGCAGGCGTGAAGGTGAGCTGGAGATCGGAGCTGTCGGCACTCTCGCCGGAATGCCAGAAGCAATAGACCATGGTCGGCGACAGCGAGAGCAGGCCGCGGCGCGTGGTCGCCCATTTCAGCGCCTCGATCCAGAGCGAGATGCCGCGGCGAAGCTCGTTGATGGTCTTGATGTCTTTGACGCGCGCCACCGTGCGCGGGGCGTAATGATCCTGCAGGCCTTCGCCGACCGGCAGCGCGTGACGCACGTCGATGCCATGCGCATGCAAGAGGTCGGGCGAGCCGATGCCGGAGAGCTGAAGCAGCTGCGGCGAATTATAAGTGCCGCCGGAGAGGATCACTTCCTTGTTGGCGCGGACCTCGACCGGCGTGCCGCCAGAGCCGCCCTTCATGTAGCGCACACCGACGGCGCGCTTGCCCTCAAAAATGATCTCGGTCGCGTGCGCGTGGGTGCGCACATGCACGTTGGGCCGCTTCATCGCCGGCTTGAGGAACGCGGTCGAGCCGGAGACGCGCAAGCCCTTGTCGATGGTGCGCTGGCAGTAGGAGACGCCTTCCTGGGTCTTGCCGTTGTAATCGGGGTTGCGGGGAATGCCGAGCGAGACCGCGCCTTCCATGAAGGCTTCGCAGAGCGGATCGCGCCACTCCATCGTGGTGACGGTGAGATTGCCGTCGCGGCCGCGATAGGTGTCCTCGCCCTCGCCGACCCGCTTCTCCAATCGTTTGAAGTACGGCAGCACGTCGGCATAGCCCCAGCCGCGATTGCCCATCTGCGCCCAGGTGTCGAAATCCATCCGCTGGCCGCGGTTGTAGATGTGACCGTTGATCGAGGACGAGCCGCCGAGCGTCTTGCCGCGCGGCGCGTAGATGCTGCGCCCGCCGGTCCAGGGCCCGACCTCCTGCTGGTAGGCCCAGTTGATGCTCTTCATGTGGAAGGTCTTGATGAAGCCCGCCGGCAGATGGATGTAGGGATGCCAGTCGCTCGGGCCCGCTTCGAGCACGCAGACGCTGGTCGAGGGGTCTTCGCTCAGCCGGCTGGTAAGCACGCAACCGGCGGAGCCCGCGCCGACGATCACATAGTCAAATCTATCCATGGTGCCTCGGCCGCTCAGCGCGGCTTGTCGTTGAGTTGATATTCGAGATGCGTTCGCACGGTCGGCCATTCGGCTGCGGTGATGCTGTAGACCACGGTGTCGCGCAGCGCGCCGTTCGGCGCGACCTGGTGGCTGCGCAAGATGCCGTCCTGCTTGGCGCCCAGGCGCTCGATGGCGCGGCGGCTCTGGTGATTGAAGAAATGCGTGCGGAATTCCACTGCGATGCAGTTCAGGGTTTCGAAGGCATGGGTGAGCAGCAGGAGCTTGCACTGCGTGTTGAGCGGGCCGCGCTGCGCGCTCTTGCCATACCAGGTCGAGCCGATCTCGACGCGGCGATTGGCGGCATCGATGTTCATGTAGGTCGTCTGGCCTACGATCTTGCCGCCCGCGTCGAACACGGTGAAGGGGAGCATCGAGCCCGCGACTTGCAAGGCCAGCCGGCGGTCGATCTCCTTGGTCAAATTGTCCGGTGTCGGGATCGCGGTGTACCAGATCGTGGAGAGCTCGCCGTCCTTCACGGCCTCGGTCAGCCCCTCGCGGTGCTGATGCGACAGCGGCTCCAGACGGGCGTGCGGTCCACGCAATGTGACGGGATCAGGCCAGGGCATTTTGAAGTCTCCTTACGTCATTGCGCGGCGAGGCACCGGGGCTGCCAGTCCCTCATCCTGAGGAGCGCGGAACGCGCGTCTCGAAGGATGAAGGCCCCGCCCAGAACATCCATTTGGGCCTCGCCCTTCGAGACGCGCGCGAAGAGCGCGCTCTCAGGGTGAGGGTCTGCTGGTTGCTTTGCCTCGCTCGCAATGACGGCTTGGCTCACTTGTTCAAGAAATTCAACGGCAATCCGCCGCGCGGCCAGTCCATGGCGATCAGCTCGCCCCTGCCTGACAGCGTGATGTAGGCGGTTTTCAGCCCCTCGCCGCCGAAGGCGATGTTGGTGGTGACGCGGTCGCCGGTCGGGACCTGCTCGACCAGAGTGCCATCGGGCGCGATCACCGAGATGCAGCCGGAGACGAGGGTGGCGACGCAGACATTGCCGCCGGCTTCCACCGCGAGCGAGTCGAACATCTGGTAGCCGCCGAGGCCGCAGATCGGCGTTCCCCGCTCGCCGCGATAGATCACGTCGCGCGGCTTGAGGGTGCCGGGCGCGGAGAGTTCGTAGGCCCAGAGCCGCCCCGTCGGCGTCTCCGCGATGTAGACGGTGTTTTCGTCCGGCGACAGCCCGATGCCGTTTGCCGGCAGCACGCCATGCACGACCTCGACGATCTCTGTCATGCCGGGCTTGAGGTAGTACATGCCGCCGACGTCCATCTCGCGCGCGCGGCGTTTTCCGAGATCGGAGAACCAGAGGCCGCCCTGCTTGTCGAACACCAGATCGTTCGGCCCGCGCAGATCGTGCCCGCCGCAACTCGTCACCACGGTCTCGATCTTGCCCGATTGCAGATCGACGCGCTGGATCGAGCCGCCCTGATAATCGTCCGGCTGCGGACCCGGCATGATCATGTTGCGGGTCGGAATCCAGGAGAAGCCGCCATTGTTGCAGATGTAGACCTTGCCGTCAGGACCGAGCGCCGCGCCGTTCGGGCCGCCCGGAATCTTCGCGACGATCTCCTTGCGGCCGTCGGGTGAGATGCGGGTCAGGCGCTGGCCGCGGATTTCCACCAGCACCACCGAGCCGTCCGGCATCACGACCGGCCCTTCGGGAAATTCGAGGTCGGTAGCGAGAACGCGGACGTTGGACATGTGGGCCCTCCCGGCTGCTTGTTTTGACTTGCACGGGATGTCCGGCACGGGCCCCACACGCAAGATTTGCCTGCGGTTATGACAAAGTCACCGGGGCTTGCCAAGCAAGCGGGATGGTATGCCAGCGTTGCGCGCTACTGCTTCTCGGTCCCGGCTCGGCGGAGCAGCGTTACACGCTGCACCGCGTCCGGGACACGACATTCATTTCGCATCCTTCGGCGGCGGCGCGTCCTGCTTCTTCTTCACATCCTCCGCCATCTTCGCCTGCGCGGACTGGAGATCACCGAGCGTCTTCTGCAGGCCGGCCACGGTCGTCTTCAACGCATCGATCTGGCGACCCGCGGCATCCAGCTTCTGCTGGTGATCGAGGTTCAGCTTGGTGATCGTTTTCTGGAGGAAGTCGACATTGCTCTGGAGGCAGCTGGTGCGGCGCTCCATGGTCTTCTCGACGGTGCATATCTCGATGCCGGGCACGTCCTGCGCGCGGAGCGGCGAGATCACCAGCGTGGCGAGCAGCAACATCACGCAACAAGCGCCGGCGCTTCGAAGCAGCATTGCAGGTTCCTCGTCAAATCAATCACGGCAATGTGCGCTTTTTGCGCGCGGCCAGTCGAGGCTACCACACTCGTACCGCATTCTCGCGTTGAGCTTGCAGCTGTTCCCTTGGACGGGGAACGATGATCTGCACGCGGGGGAAATGGGCGCTCCTTCCGCGGCTTTGTTTAGGGGAGATTTCTGGAATGGCAACGCGCGACAGACGACTGGCAGAATTCGACGGCGCCGGAGAACCGCCGCCCGGCCTTGCAGTCGAAGTGCTGTGCGAGGACCACAGCGGGACGTATCAACTGCCGTTCGCCTGCCGCTATGTCGAGGGACGCTGGCAGAACCACGCGGCCGGCGTCGCGGTCGAAGCAACCGTCATCGGCTGGCGCGTCCCGCGCGTGAAGCACTCGGGCGCGGCCTGAACACCAATGTCTGTCTCAAAATGCAACGGGGTCGCGTCCCGGCTTAACCTTCGGAACGCGGCCCGAACAAATCACGTCCGAATCAGCCGCAAGTCCGTGTCCACGCCTGTTCACGGCTAGATGTCGCAACCGGCTCGCACGCGTATACAATATCTGCTCAGCGCGTGAGCAGGCCCGAGCCGGCAGCGGACGCCAAAGGTTAACGGCTCCAATGACTTCAACGACATGGCGGCCGGGTACGGCGGTGTGAGCCTCGCTCCTAAAACAGGCAGCGCGGCACCAGGCCTGCCTAATATTCGACCTCGAGCTCCTCGATCTCGGCCGGCTCTTCCCTTGCCGCCGCGATCCATTCCCGCATCTCGGGCATGGCCATGATGGTATCGGCATAAGCCTTCAGGAGCGGGTCGAGCTTGACGTTATAGGTGGCGAAGCGCGTCACCACGGGGGCGTACATCGCGTCCGCCATGGTGCGCCTCTCGCCGAACAGAAAGGGGCCGCCCGATTTCTCCAGGCAATCGCGCCAGATCGCCCAGACCCGGTCGATGTCGGCCTGCGCGCGCGACCAGATCTTGAAGCCGGGGAAATGTCCCTTCAGATTCACCGGCAGCGAGGCGCGCAGCGTGGTGAAGCCGGAATGGATTTCGCCGCAGATCGAGCGGCAATGCGCGCGCTGGACGCGATCTGCGGGCAACAGCCCGGCATCCGGCATCGCCTCGTTGAGATATTCGGCGATCGCCAGCGTATCCCAGACGGTCGCGCCGTCGTGCCGCAGGCACGGCACCAGGATCGACGAGGACAGCAGCAGGATTTCGGCGCGCGCCGACGCGTCGTCCGGCGCGGTGACGATCTCCTCGAAATCGAGCCCGGAAAATTTCGTCAGCAGCCAGCCACGCAGCGACCAGGACGAGTAGTTCTTGCTGCTGATGGTCAGTGTCGCCTTCGCCATGTGGCCTTCCCTCACGCCTGTGACCTGCACCCGCCCGGCCTGCGGCGTGCACATGATCTGTGCTTCCCGCGGAATGAGCAGCAAGCGACGTGCCAGTCTTGAGGGCGGTCCACCTCCCGTTTGGCTTCGATATTGCATAGCAGCACGGGACAGGTGGGCGTTTCAGTATGATGTCGATGTATTATCAGGCCTTTCAGAACCATATGGACCTGACGGCGCCGTGGCGGTCGGGGGCTTCGTCCGCGCTTAAATTCCTCAATCTGGTGCCGCAGGGCCTGTCGGATCAGGTCGTCGGCCGGCTGTCGGCCGCGCTGGAGCTGATCTCCCGCTCCACCCTCACCTATCACCGCCCTGCCTACGGCATCGACAGCGTCATGGTGGGCAATCGCGAGGTCGCCGTCACCGAGGAGGTCGCTTACGCGACCCCGTTCGGCTCGCTGCTGCGTTTCAAGAAGGAGGGTGTGGGCGAGCAGCCGCGCATGCTGCTGGTGGCGCCGATGTCCGGCCATTTCGCGACGCTGCTGCGCGGCACCGTGAAGACGCTGCTCCAGGACCACGACGTCTACATCACCGACTGGCACAATCCGCGCGACATTCCCCGCAGCGAGGGCCGCTTCGGGCTCGACGACTACACCGAGCATCTCATCGACTTCCTCGGCCAATTGGGCCCGCGTCCGCATATGGTGGCGATCTGCCAGCCCTCGGTCTCGGCACTCGCGGCCGCCGCGATCATGTGCGAGGGCAACCATCCCTCGCGGCCGGCGACGCTGACACTGATGGCGGGGCCGATCGACACGCGCATCCAGCCGACCAGGGTCAACGAATTCGCCAAGAGCAAGCCGATCGACTGGTTCGAGCAGAACCTGATCAACTACGTGCCGATGCAGTGCCGCGGCGCACTTCGGAAAGTCTATCCCGGCTTCGTGCAGCTTACCGCCTTCGTCTCGATGAATCTCGAGCGCCACATCAAGCAGCACATGGATCTCGCCAACCACATCGCCAAGGGCGAGAAGGAGAAGGCGGCCAGCATCAAGACCTTCTACGACGAGTATTTCGCCGTGATGGACCTGCCTGCGGAATTCTACATCGAGACCGTCCGCGACGTATTCCAGGAGCACCTTTTGCCGCAGGGCAAGCTGATGCATCGGGGACGTCCGGTGAACACCAAGGCCGTCAGCCGCATGGGGCTGATGACCGTCGAGGGCGAGAAGGACGACATCTGCTCGATCGGCCAGACCCTCGCGGCGCAAGACCTCTGCACCGGCGTGCGCGCCTATCGCCGCGTCCACCACATGCAGGCCGGCGTCGGCCATTACGGCGTGTTCTCGGGCAAGCGCTGGAACAACGAGATCTATCCGCTGCTGCGGGATTTCGTGCACGTGAATTCGTAACCCGTCAGCCCCTGGCCCGTACGTCACGTGCGAACCTCAACGCGCAATCGCAGTGAGGCGACCGGAGATGCTGGGCAGGATCGAGACGCCTCTCCTGACCAAACGGCTAGCTAGAGAAACCGCACGTGCCTAATGCACTTGCTTGAGCAGCTCTTTGGCTTCAACGACTTCGGGAAGATTGCGCTCCGCATCGAATTCAGCGAGCACGGGAGCGAGCACCTCGGATACCGCGCCCGCTCGGCCATTTGTCTTGTGCAGGCGTGCAAGTCCAAGGGCGCTGCGCAGCTCGAAAGTCTTCACCCGTTGGTGTCGTGCGATTTCCAGCGCTCGGTTGAGGGCATTTTCGGCACAGGCTAGGTCCGAAGGACCATGACGCAACAAAAGTTCCCCGTAGACGCGATGCAGCTCGGCATCAAGCCAATGCTGACCGGATTGCCCCGCCCATGCGATCAATCCGCTCAAGATTTCCAGCCCGTTTTCGAGTTGGCCCGATTCTGCATCCGCCATGGCGACATGCATCCCCCAAAACGGCTCACAGAGGTAGCAGTCATTCTCGTGCAGCAAGGTCCAGCCGCGACGCATTTCCGTTAGCCCGGCCATTCCATCGCCGGCACGCCACTTGGCCAGGCCATTCAGGTAGGTGCCGGCGGCCACATACAGCGGCATCGTGTGGTCGTGAGCGAGACCGAGCGCCAGGATCGTCTCTGTTTGCTGCAACATGCCCCCGCATAGTCCGTCGAACACAGCTCGATGAACAAGCGCATTGGCCTGAGAAAGCGCCCGTTTTTCTCCGGAAGCACTTATCGCTTCCGCGGCGAGGCGGCGTGCGCGAGCGATCCTGCCAAGCGGCCAAAGCACCAGGGCAAGAAACCTCATGATCACGAATGGGAGATCCAGCGCCGAGCCCCTGAACGTCGCGGGATCCGGCTCGTCACCATAGATCTCTAGTGCCTTCTCAAGATGTACTCTCGCGTTCAAGTAGTCGCCCCCGAACCAGCAGGTAACCCCGCCCGTCCAATGTGCAACGACGGCGGCCACCGGTGAGTCCGGTCGCCGGTCAGCGGCGTTCATGATGGCATCCACCAGCGCCCGCATCGGCGCGAGTTCGCCGTGTGTCAGGCAGGCATTGAAGAGGCCCGAATGGACCGGCGCAAGTTCAACCGGATCATTAATGTCGGCTGCGAACTGCCGGGCGCGCGTCCATGCGGCTACCGTTTCGGGAGCGCTGTGCCCAAGGCTGCCCCGCAATGCACGGCCATATGCAATTTGAAGATGAAGCCTACTCATCATCCGGTCGGGCTCATCGGGCAGCTCATCGGCGATGGCAATCGCCTTGCCGAGATGTGCAATCGCCTCGGAATAGGCGGAGCGTTTCAGCGCCTGCAGGCCCGCCTTGCGCCACCATTCGAGGGCGACCTCGTTCAGCCCCGCCTCAGTGAAGTGGTGTGCCAGAACTTCCGGCTCAGTCTCGGCGACGATTGGAAACTTCTCGCGCAGGACATCGCCGATGCGCTTGTGAAGCACCTGCCGTTTGCTCTTGAGCAGGCTCTCGTAGGCCGCTTCCTGAACGAGAGCGTGCTTGAAACTATAATTTGCTTCGGGCGGAGCCCCGCGACGCACCAGCAGTTCGGCCTCTTCGAGTTGCGCTAGCGCAGCGCTCAGCGTCAGATCATCGCGTCCCGCCACATATCTCAGCAGCGCGTATGAGAAGTCGCGACCGATGGCGGCGCCTATCTGTGCCAACTCCTTGACTGGAGCCAGCCGGTCGAGCCGCGCCATCAGCGAATCCTGCAGCGTCGCCGGAATAGCGAGCGGCGGGAGCGGACTATCGAGGCGATAGCGCCCGGCATCTTCGACGAGCAGTCCGGACTCCAGCACCATCTTGGTCAATTCCTCGACGAATAGCGGGATGCCATCCGTCCTATCGATGATCTGCTTCATCATCTCGCGTGGCAGCTGGCGACCAACGGCCACCTGTTCGACCAGCGCGCGCGAGTCCTGCCGATCGAGTCGGTCGAGCCGCAACAGACTGACGTTGGCAAGGCCCGACCATGAGGGCTCGAACTCTGGCCGGCATGTCATGAGCACGAGTATCGGCAGTCCCCTGATCCGGTCGACCGCGAGATCGAACAGTTCAAGTGTCGTGGCATCGGCCCAATGCATGTCCTCGCAGACAATCAGCAGGGGCTGCTCTCGCGCCAATCCCTCAAGCTGATCGAGAAGGGCGGCAAATGTCTGTCGCCGCTGCTGCGCCGGGCTCAAACCCAGCGGCGGACAATGGTCGCCGGTGGGAATCGAAAGGAGAGCCGCAATGAGCGGTGTCGCTTGGGCGACCTGCTGTGTTCCAAGCGCCAGCATTGCTTCGAGCTTGTCGAGCTTTTGCCCGGACGTGTCGTGCGAGCGGATGCCGGCGGCGCGCTCGAGCTGCGCGACAAAGGGATGGAGCGCACTGTTGGTATGGTAGGGCGAACACTGATATCGCACCCGGCGGTGCGCCCCCAACGAGGGGCTTTCGGACAACGTTGCGACAATGCGCGACTTGCCGATGCCCGCTTCGCCAGAAATCAATACCATCTGGCCCTGCCCCTGCCATGCCAGCCGCTGGCGCGAGAGAGTGAACTCGATCTCGTCCCTGCGGCCGACAAAACCGATCGAGCGCGCCGCGCGGACCGCCTCGAAGCGACTCTCGGATGCGATCGCTCCCTCCACCGCCCAGACTGCGATCGGTTCGGCTATCCCCTTGACCTCACGGCGGCCGAGATTGCGAAACGTGAAGAGATCACCAAGCAGCCGGCGCGTCGACGAAGCAACGACGACCGCGCCCGGTTCCGCCAGGCTCTGGAGCCGAGCGGCGAGGTTGGGTGTGTCGCCGACGGTTGCCTGCTCCTCTGACGCATCTCCGCTGATGAGGTCACCGACCACCACAAGCCCTGTCGCAATTGCGATGCGCAGTTCAACCCGTTCGTCGGCGCCTGTTTTGAGCTGCCTAATTGCGGAGATAGTGTCGAGGCCCGCTCGCACTGCGCGCTCCGCATCATCCTCGTGGGCGCGAGGATAGCCGAAATAAACGAGTATTCCGTCGCCGACGAACCTGGCTATCCTGCCGTCATAAGCGGCAATGACGCTCGCGCAGGCGGCGCGGTAGGCCCGGATCACTTCCCACATATCCTCGGGATCGAGACGCGCCGAGAGCGCGGTCGAGCCGACCAGATCGCAAAACATAACGGTGAGGTGGCGCCGCTCGGCGTCCTGAGGAGGGGTCGGCGATGCGATCAACGCGGCTGGATCGAGGTCGGCAATAGCACGCAGCATTTTGCGGCGATGGCCTAGCAGGACTCCGAGCTTATCAAAGTCCTCGTCCATCAGTTCGGGGAGGACGCCCACGTCGATCCCATTTTGGACAAAACGCTCTGCGTATTGCCCAAGCCCCAGTTTCTCGAGCCACTCCGCAATCTGCATTGGCTCCACCGATCGTGTGGTTGGCGGTTAGCAGAATTTTGGACCACGGCGTGGGGACGATATCCCAACATCGCCATGATGGCACGTCTTGTTTGTTGTGCGATAATTTAGGTTACTCAGTACCGACACGGCTTCCAAGCCGGGTCGCCGCCCGATGCGAACGACTGCGCTACCAAAAATCGCCTTCACGCAGCGTTGGACGACAGAGGTTGCGATGAGTGGTCACGACTCACTCCAGACCTGGAGCCGAATCCAACGCTGCGGCTTGTGCTCACGTCACGACGCCAAGCAGACGTTCTTCCGTGAGCACAATTCCTTCATTGCTTGTCCATGCGCGCTTCGTAGTTGCGAGCCATCGTGCCCGCCGCAACTTGGAGCGAAGAACCAACCACCCAACAGCCGGCAACAAAGGCTATCAGCCCACTGGCTGGGTTTTGATCAAGGACAAGGATGCTGACGGACAGAGTTGCGGCAATCGCGGCGCCGAACGTTCCGGCTGCACTCATGATCTCAGCCGGCTCGGAACCATTCCACTCTTCCGAGGTGCTCGAAATCGACTTCCGTGCGACACTGCGAGACAAATCAATTCCGACATAATAGCTAAGAGCTCCGTAGAGCATCGTTATCAGCACGATCCAGCCGCTTTCAAACAGTCCGCCTTTCTCACGCAACAGGGTCGCACCCACATAGAGGCCGCAAGAGGCCCCAACGGCTGCGAGCCCAATTCTTTCAAGAAGATGGGCCGACCTGATCAGACTGGAACGAGCGATCCGAAGATTGCCGGAGCCCCTCGTTAGGGAAAATGCGCTGGAAACTGCATCACTAATTTTCATTGGGGTCTCCTTCTTAAGTAAGTAGCGGCCTACCGGCCGACCCCGAATAGAGGCAGCCACGTGGACGCGTTTTGCGATTGCCTTGATTCCAATTTCTGAAAAATCTGTGCTGAGTGATGGGGCTGGCTTGCTCGTGAGCAAGACGAGAGCCAATCCAAAGCTGCGAGCACGCGGCTACGCAGGCATTGCATCTCACCCGTGTCTGTCAGTTAGGTCCGGGTGCGGCAATTTCTTGCGGGAGTGATAGCTCGAAAGAGAGTGATGAAATATGAGACGGTTCACATAACGCGGTTCCCCGTCGCTCCATCCGGTCACAATTTCCGGAGGACAGGTCTGCATCGTCGCGAGACCCGGGAGCGCGGGAGCTGAAAGAGCCGTCAGTTAACAAGTTGTCCCGCGTCTCGCCGACATCAGATCTATCCACTCATGCCGTGTTTCGTGCACGTGAATTCCTGAAGATCCGCCAAATTCCTTCAGCAGGATCGGACAAAGCAGCGCGGCTTTGGGAAAGACGCCGGCGCTGCACCAGCCCTAAAACACGGACATGCCGCTCGAGCCGGAGGCCTTGCCTTGTCCGAATTGCCAAATCCTGCCGCCACGCCGGCTGCGATCGTCGACGCATTGAAGACGCTCGCAGGCAATCCGCCGAAGGTGCGCGCGAGCTTCGCCAAGGGCCGATGCGTGCGCGGCACCTATGCCCCGTCCGACCGCGCGGCAGAGATCACGCGATCGCTGAGCTTCACAAAACCGTCGCGCGTGCTGGCGCGGTTCTCCGTCGGTGGCGGCAATCCCGGAGTGACCGACACCAACAACCTCGTGCTGCGCGGTTTCAGCTTCAAGCTTGGCGACGACGCCCATCGCTCGGACATCCTGCTGGAAAGCGCTCCGGTGCATTTTGCACGGACGCTCGACCAGATGCTCGCCTTCCTCGAGGCGCGCATTCCGGGCGTGGACGGCAAGCCCGACATGGCGAAGGTCAAGGCCTTCTCCGCGGCCAATCCTGAGACGCTGAACCAGGCGAACTACATCGCCGCGCGCCGGCTGCCCGGCAGCTTTGCCGGCACGACCTATTGGGGCGTGCACGCCTTCCCCGCGACCAACGCGAAGGGCGAGACCCGCTTCATCAAGTTCAAGCTCTCGTCCGTCGGCGGCGATATCACGCTGAGCGAGGATGAGGCCAGGGCGAAATCCGCGGACTTCCTGCATGACGATCTCGCGCGGAGGATCGCAGGCGGCGACGTCCGCTTCAATGTGATGGCCTTGCTCGACCGTCCCGGCGATCCCACCATGGACGTGACCCTGCGATGGCCTGACGAGGACAATCGCGAGGGGGTGCGGCTGGGGACGATCGTCATCACCAGCTTTGAGGCCAATGAGGCCTGCGACGGGTCCATCTTCAATCCGGCCAATCTCGCCGATGGCATCGGCCATCCGCCGGACGAGATCTTTGCGGCGCGCCGCACGGCCTACACGATCTCGCTGGCGAAGCGCCGCTGATCAGATTCTTGTTTTGACGCGTTTTCTTTACGCGAACCGGTATCCACTTGGTTCGAAAACGCGCTACTCGTCGGGTCCGCCATCGGTTTCGCGGCGCCACGCGCCCGGACTGACGCCGACCATGGACGAGAACACCCGCGTGAAATGGCTCTGATTGGCAAATCCGGCCGAGATGGCAATCTCGGACAACGGCAGGTCGCGAACCGTCATCAGTTGCTTGGCCGCCTTCACGCGCTGCTGGAGCAGCCATTGATGCGGCGGCAGGCCGGTGGAGATCCGGAATGCGCGCGAGAAGTGGCTGACCGAAAGGCCGAGCTCGGTTGCGATCTGCTGCAACGCGATCTTGCCTGAGAGATCGGAGTCGAGCCGATCGCACGCGCGCTTCACCTGCCATGGCGCGAGACCGCCGCGGCTCGGTTCTGCGGCTGGCTTCAGCCCACCATAGGTCTGGGCGACGTGGGCGGTGAGCGCAAGCATCATGTGATCGACGAAAAGCTGGTTGGTCTCGTCGGGTCGACGCAGACCGTGCTGCAACGAGGCGCCGACATGTCGAATGACCTCGTCGTCATGACCGACACCTGGCTCGTAGCTGAGCTCGCCGACGCGCGGCCCGCCGGGCTGCCTGGCAATGCCGTTGAGCGCCGAGCGCGGCAAATAGAAGAAGAGCGAGTGAAACGGCTTGTCGATCACATAGCGAGGGTCGCGCTTGAGATCGTACAGATAGGTCTCACCTGCGCGAACATCCGCCTTGGTGACACAGCGGCCCTCCTCCCAGCATTCGCAATCCGGATAGTCGCGGAATTTCAGGCTGACGAGATAGGCATCTTCCGCAGCCAGGGAGCCGGACATATCCGGCGTCGGATCGTCGTTGCGGACCTCGGTGACCGCGAGCGCGGCGCTGTGCAGCGAACGCGTGATCAGGACCGGTGCTTGCTTCGAGCGAAGGCCCCGCCCAAGCCTCTGTCCGTAGACGCCTGCTTGTGTCATTTCAATAAACCCATCCGTAAAGGCACGTCTTCGTCGGCCCTCCCGAGATCCGCATTATCGGAGATCGCCGGCCAACGGTCCAGCTGCAGCGCATAACACGAAGCTGTCGTGGCAGGCTGTCGCACCGGATCGCGACGCGATGATTTCATTGTGATTTCAGCGTGATGTCACAGGCCCCGGCGTCGCAAAGGACAACACCGTTAACCCGCTCGGCAAGTCATCGCGCGATTTCATCGTGCGTTCTCGAAAACGATTCGCGGCCGAAGGCGCGCTCGCGGCCTGCGCGCGTCAGGCGGACCATTCCTCGCCCCAAAGCTGAACGACGTGGCCCGGCGACACTTCGCGATATTGCCGAACCGGCGGCTGGAAGTCGGGCGCGCGCACCGGGCTTCTGATCTCGTCGTTCGAGGCTTGGCGCCTGGTGCCGCGGCGCGCTGGATCCGGCACCGGCACGGCCGCCATCAGCTTCTTCGTATAGGGATGCTGCGGATTGCCGAACAATGCCGCGCGCGGACCGGTCTCGACGATCTCGCCGAGATACATCACCGCGACGCGATGACTCATGCGCTCGACCACCGCGATGTCGTGGGAAATGAAGAGATAGGCAAGGCCCATGCTGGCCTGAAGGTCGAGCATCAGATTGACGACCTGCGCCTTGACCGAAACGTCGAGCGCCGAGACCGCTTCGTCCGCGACAATGAGCTTCGGTCCGAGCGCGAGCGCACGCGCAATGCAGATGCGCTGGCGCTGGCCGCCGGAGAATTCGTGCGGAAAACGCGCGGCCATGTCGGCGGTGAGACCAACGCGAACGAGCAGGTCGGCGACCTTCTCCCGCGCCTGTGACGCCGAGGCGAGCCCGTTGGCAAGCAAGGGCGCTGCGATTGCCGTTCCCACCGACATGCGCGGGTTGAGGCTCGCGAACGGATCCTGAAACACGATCTGCATCTGCTTGCGGAAGTCGCGCAAGGTGCGGGCATTCATGGCCAGCACGTCCTGCCCGTCGATCAGAACGGTGCCGCTGTCCGGCTCCGTCAGCTTGAGAATGGAGCGGCCCGTCGTCGACTTGCCGCAGCCGGACTCGCCGACCAACGCCAGCGTCTCGCCGGCGCGCAAGGTGAAGGAGATGTTCTCGACCGCATGGACGCGGCCCGAGACCTTGCCGAACAAGCCCGAGCGGATTGGAAAGCGCGTGGTGAGGTTGGAGACTTCGAGCAGCGGCCGCTCGGCAATCGAGACCGTATCGGGCGTCTCCGCCGGCTCGTCCGAGGTGCCCGTCACCTTGTCGACGATCGGAAAACGCATCGGCCGCGACCGCCCGTCCATCGAGCCGAGGCGCGGCACGGCCGCGAGCAGTGCCCTTGTATAGGGATGCGACGGCGTTGCGAAGATGTGCGAGGTATCGTCGGTCTCCACCGCCTGGCCGCTATACATCACCACGGTTCGGTCGGCGATCTCGGCGACCACGCCCATGTCGTGGGTGATGAAGAGGATCGACATCCCCTCTTCCTGCTGAAGCTCCTTCAGAAGCTCCAGGATCTGGGCCTGGATCGTGACGTCGAGCGCAGTGGTCGGCTCGTCTGCGATCAACAGCTTCGGCTTGCAGGCCAGCGCCATCGCGATCATCACGCGCTGGCGCATGCCACCGGAGAAACGATGCGGATGCTCGTGGAAGCGCGATTTCGCCGCAGGGATGCGGACACGATCGAGCAGGCGGACGGTCTCCGCCTCCGCCGCCGCGCGCGACAGGCCGCGGTGCTGGATCAGTGCTTCCGCAATCTGGAAGCCGATGGTCAGCACCGGATTGAGGCTCGTCATCGGCTCCTGGAAGATCATGGCGACGTCGTTGCCACGAACATCCGTCATGCCCGCTTCAGGCAGCGTCAGCAGATCGCGGCCAGCAAGCCGGACGCTGCCCTCGACGCGGCCGTTCTCCCTCGGAATGAGCCGCATGATCGAGAGCGCGGTGACGCTTTTGCCCGATCCGGACTCGCCCACGATCGCCACGGTTTCGCGTGGCGCGACGTCGAACGAGACATTGCGGACAACGGATATCCATTGCCGTTCGCGCATGAAGGACGTGGTCAGGCCGGCGACCGATAGCACGGGCGCCTGTGCTTGTGCGATCACCTGGTTGGCTCCGCTCGCACCGGTGCTCATGCGAAGAACCTGACGCTCGCCCCGAAGAAGGTGCGCTCCCTCCCCCGCTTGCGGGGGAGGGTTGGGGAGAGGGTATCTCCGCGGTCGAAAACCCCCCAGAGGAGAGAACCCTCACCCGCGCCTTCGGCGCGACCTCTCCCGCAAGCGGGAGAGGTGAGACGGGCCCGTGGCTGCACCGATGTTCCCATCATCATCACACCCTCAATAACCGCGGCTACGATCGACACGCCCCGGCAAGGTCTCGCCGCGGCGGTGACGTGCGATGGTGTCGAGCACGTAGTCGACCGCCGTCTCCGGCTTCGTCGTGCTGGCGATGTGCGGCGTCAGAAGAATGCGCGGATGACTCCAGAACGGATGGCCCGCAGGCAGAGGCTCGGGCTCGGCGACATCGAGAACGGCAGCCGACAGCACGCCGGCATCGAGCGCCGCGATGAGGTCGGCGTCGACCAGATGCCCGCCCCGCCCGACATTGAGCAGCCGCGCGCCGCGCGGCAGACGCGCGAACAGATTTGCGCTGAGGAGACCGCGCGTCTCTGGTGTCAGCGGCAGCAGGCAGACCAGAATATCGGTCTGCCCGAGGAAATCCGGCAACGCGTCTGCGCCCGCATAGCAGGTGACGCCCTCGATGCTGCGCGGCGAACGGTTCCAGCCGAGCAGCGGAAAATCGAACGATTTGAGCCGTTCGAGCACGGCCTGCCCAAGCAGGCCGAGCCCCATCACGCCGACACGCCGCTCGCCGGTGTGCGTGACCGGAAGCTCACGCCAGACCTGCTCGCGCTGCTGGCCGATGAACTGCACGAGATCGCGATGCAATGCGAGCACGGACATGCAGGCATATTCGACCATGCGCTCGGTGATGCCAGGCTCCAGCATGCGGACCAGCGGAACATGCGGCGGAAGTTTTGTGATGTCGAACTGATCGACGCCGGCGCCGACCGAGAACAGCAGCTCGAGATTGGGGAACGTCACCGCGATGTCGTCCGGCGGCTGCCAGGCCACCAGATAGCGCACCGCCTGGGGATCTCCGATATCGGGCCAGAGCCGGAACGGCAGCTCCGGCGCGCGCTCGGCGAAGAGGCGAGCCCATTCGGCGCCGCGGACAAGATTAGCCTTGTAGAGGAATGTCATTTCGCCGACCGCCGCGGTTAGAACGGACTGACCGGCGCGAGCCGGCGGCCGTCGATCAGGCGCTTGTGGCTGTAGGCCGCGGGATCGACCAGCGGCGTCGCGCCCGTCACGATGTCGGCCGCGAGCTTGCCGGCCGCAGGGCCGATGCCGAAGCCGTGGCCGGAGAAGCCGGTGGCGAGGAAGAAGCCGGGCAAGGTGTCGACCGGCGAGATGACCGGAATGGTATCCGGCGTGCAGTCGATCGTGCCTCCCCAGGCTTCCGCGATCTCGATCTCCTTCAAATCCGGGTTCGACTTGATCAGCGAGGCCAGTGCCGCATTGACCAGCGACATGTCGGGCGCGGGATCACGCACGCGCTCGGTCTCGAACGGCGACGGCTTGTCAAAGCTCCAGCTCGTACCGCGCGCAACCTGGTCGAAGAACGACTTTCCGAATGACAGCTTCAATCCATTGCGGCGATGCAGATAGGTCGGCCAGAAGGTCCGCGCATAGCGGAACAGATCGGGTGACAGCTCGACCGTGCCGCGACCGCGCAGCGCCAAGGTGAAGCCACCGTCGAGGCGGCGGCGGATGCAATAGAAGTCGGTGCCGAGCGCGCCGGAGGTGATCTCCGGTGCCGGCGTGGTCCGGCACGCGGTCGCGTTGACGAGACCGATCGGCAGCTCGATGCCGTGGCGACGGCAGAACAGCGACGACCATGCGCCGCCGGACAGCAGCACCGATTGCGTGCGAATGGTGCCCTTCTCGGTGACGACGGCGCTCACCCGTCCGCCCTGCGTTTCAAGCCCACGCGCGGCGCAGCCCTGATGAATGGTGACGCCGTGTTTTCGCGCGGCGGTCGCAAGCGCAGGCACGGCCATCGACGGCTCGGCGCGCCCGTCGCTCGGCGTATGCAGGCCGCCGACCCATGTCTCGGAATTGCCGGGCAGGCGCTCGGCGACTTCCGCCGGCGTCAGGACGGTCGAGTGCACCTGCATTTCGCGCGCCGTTGCGGCCCATCGCTCCCAGCTGGCGAGCTCGTCCTTGCTCTTGGTCAGGAACAGCACGCCGGTGCGGCGGAAGCCGGCATCGACGCCGGCATCGTTCTGCATGTCCTCCCACAGAAGCAGCGCTTCGCGCGCGAGCGGGATTTCCTCGCGGGCGCGGCCCTGCTGGCGGCACCAGCCCCAATTGCGGCTCGACTGCTCGCCGCCGACATGTCCCTTCTCGACCAGCGCAACAGAAAGCCCCTTCTTCGCCAGATGATAAGCCGCGGACACCCCAATGACGCCGCCGCCGATGACGACGACGTCCACCTGCGCCGGCAGGCGTTCGTCGCTGTTTATACGGGTGAGCGGCGGGGACATGGGACACTCCTTAACGTCAGCCTGGACTTCAGTTCGATCGAGATCTTGCTCGTCATGGGATGTTCATTCGCGGGTCGAGCGCGTCGCGCAGGCCGTCGCCGAGGAAGTTGAAGCTCGTCACCGCAAGCGTGATGGCAACGCCCGGTGCAATCGCGAGCCAGGGCGCGCTGGTGAGATAGATCTGCGCGTTGTTGAGCATGTTGCCCAAGCTCGCGGCCGGCGGCTGGATGCCGTAGCCGAGATAGCTGAGATAGGATTCCAGCAGGATCGCCTTGGCGACGTTCAGCGTCGCCGCCACCACGATCGGCGCCATCGCGTTGGGCACGAGCTCGCGGAACATGATCCGCAGGTTCGACGAGCCGAACGCGAGTGCAGCAACCGCAAACTCGCGTTCCCGCAGCGAACGCACCTGGGCCTCGACGACGCGGGCCACCCACATCCAGGCGGTCGCCGCGATCAGCACGGTGGTGGTGACGAAGCCGGGCTCGGTGAGCGCCGCCAGCGCGAGCAGCAGAAAGATCGTCGGAAAGCACAGCACGGCATCGACGAGCCGCATCAGAACCGCGCCGACCACGCCGCCATAGAAACCGGCGAAGGCGCCGACGGCGATGCCGACCGCCATCGCAATCACCATCGCGATGATGCCAATCGACAGCGAGACGCGCGCGCCCATCATCAGCCGGGCCAGCACATCGCGGCCGAGCTCGTCGGTGCCGAGGATGTGCGCGCCCGACAATGGCGGCGCGAACCGCTTCATGATGTCGATATAGGTGTCGTCGAACGGCAGAAGATAAGGACCCAATGCCGAACCAAGAACAAGAACCAGAATGATCAACGCACCCGCGAGCGCCAGCCGGTGGCGGCGGAATCGCCGCCAGGCGGCCTGGCCGGGCGCGAGCTGGTCTGTGGAGAGAACCGCAGTCGTCATCGCCTAGCCCACCCGGATGCGCGGATCGACGACGGCATAGAGGATGTCGGCGAGCAGCGAGCCGATCAGAACCATGATTGCCGAGAACATCAGGATGCCCATCACCACGGGATAGTCGCGGTAGCCGATGGAATCGAGGAACAGCCGGCCCATGCCGGGCCAGGTGAACACGGTCTCGGCAACCAGCGCTCCTCCAAGCAGGGTCGGAAATTGAAGCCCCGCAACGGTGATCATCGGCAGCAGCGCGTTGCGCAGCGCATGCACAGTGAGGATGCGCCATTCCGGCATGCCTTTGGCGCGCGCGGTGCGGATGTAATCCTGGTTGATGACCTCGAGCATGGAGGAGCGCATGAAGCGCCCCCACATCGCGGTCTCGACCAGCGCCAGCACCAGCGCCGGCGCGATCAGATGATGCAGCAGGTCGAGCGGCGAGCCGTCGCCGATGGTCTCACGGTTGCCGGCCGGCAGCCAGCCGAGCTTCACCGAGAAGACATAGATGGTGACGAGGCCGAACCAGAAGGTCGGAATCGACAACGCGATCATGGCGCCGACGGTCGCCAGCGTATCGAACAGCGAGTAGCGGCGCAGCGCACCTAACACGCCGATCCAGCAGCCAAGCAAGACCGCGATGATCGTCGCCGTCGTCATCAACTCCAGGGTGGCGCCGAGATGCGATGAGATCACCGACAACACCGCCTCGCCGTCGCGATACGACCGGCCCCAGTCGCCTTTCAGCATACGGCCGAACCAGTCGAGGTACTGGATCGGCAGCGGGCGATCGAGGCCGAGCTGGCTCCTGACGCGATCGAGATCCTCCTGCGTCATCTGCGCGGACGCCGCAAATTGCGAGAGCGGGCCGCCCGGCGCCAGATGCAGGAGGGCAAAGCCGATCGCGGACACGATCACCAGCAGCATGATCGCCTGCGCCAGGCGATTGGCGACGTAACGGGCCATCTCAGGCGATCCTGCGGATCGGATGCATCAGGCCCAATACCACTCGCGGATGTTCCAGCAGTTGATCGACATGTTGATGTTGGGGCGGAAACCCTGGAGCCCTTCCTTCACGCCCTCGGCGATAAAGCCCTGGAACAGCGGCAGGATCGCGAGATCGTTGCGGACCAGCTTTTGCAGATCGCCATAGGTCGTCTTGCGCTGGGCCAGATCGAACTGCTTGGCGCCTTCGGCGAGAAGCCGATCCGCTTCCGCGCTCTGGTATTGATAGGTGTTGTAGCCGCGGCCGCCCTTGGCGGGAATCGCGCCGGAGCCGAACCGCGGCGTCACGTCGGGGTCGCTGCCAAGCATGAAGTTCACCCCCACGATCACCGAGTTGAACTTCGACTGCTGCCAGAAATCACCCCAGATCACGGCCGCCGGCATGTTGTTCACGCGCATGGCAGCACCAATCGCGCGCCAGTCCTGGATCAGGAGCTGCTGGGTCTGCTCGCGGACCGCATTGCCTGATGTCGTCGAGTTGGTGAATTCGAGCTTGACGCCGCCCTTCTCGCGCACGCCGCCGGCACCGCGAACCCATCCGGCGGCATCGAGCAGTGTATTGGCTTTTGCGGGATCATATTTGTGTTGCGGCAGGCCCTGCTGGAACGACCATGCCTGCTGCGGCACGAAACTTTCGGTCTGCGTCGGCAGGCCGTAATTCAGCGCATCGATGATCGCCTGCTTGTTGATCGCGAGGTACAGCGCCTCGCGCACCGTGCGGTCGGCGAACGCACCGAACTCCAGATTGGGCGCGATGTGCTCCACCGAGGACGTCGAGGAGACGAAGATCTTGCGCCCCTTCAGCGTCTTCGCCTCCTGCACGAAGTTCGGCAAGATGCCTTGCAGGCCGGTGTAATCGACCTGGCCGGTGCGGAACTGGGTGTAGAGGACGGTGAGGTCCGGAATGTACTTGAACACCACGCGCTCAACGTAAGGTCCCTTGCCGTGGTAGCCGGCATGAGCATTCAAGAGGATGTGGTCGCCCGGCACGCGCTCGCCCCAGCGGAACGGCCCGGTGCCGACAGGCGCGTTGTGGAACGGCGAGGCGTTCGGATCGGTCACCTTCTCCAGGATGTGCTTGGGCACGATGAAGGTCAGCGCCCCCAGGATCGACATATAGGGCGAATAGGCCGTTTCCATCCGCCAATGGATCTCGTCGGGCGCGACGACCTTGATGTCCTTTACGAGGCTATGGCCGACGCGGCTGCGCGCGCGGAAATCGGAATTGTTGATCAGATCGAGCGAGAATTTTACGTCCTCGGCCGTGAACGGCGTGCCGTCATGCCACTTCACGTCGCTGCGCAGCTTGATCTTCCAGGTCAGGCCATCGGCTGACAGGCCGCCATTCTCGATGGTCGGGACTTCGCGCGCGAGATCGGGAACGAACTTGCCGTCGGGATCGATGAACCAGAGCGGCGAGAACACCTGCCACCAGATACCCTGATCGACCTCGATGCCCGGCATCAGGGGATGAAAGACCGTCGGTTCCTGCGACAGCGCCGCGATCACCTGCCCGCGCGGCTTGTCCGGCGGATTGGAGGGACGTTCGGTCTGTGCAAATGCGTTGCCTGAAAGCGTCCATCCCGCCGCGGCGCCTGCGCCGAGCTGGACGAACTGACGGCGATTCGGAATGCCGAGATGCAGTGCCCCAACGCCGAACTTCCCGGTGTCGTCCGCCATGACCACTCTCCGTTGTCGCACGCGGCACCATCTCCCGCGCCCCGAGATCCCCGGCAAGGGACAGGAGTGGGCTTTAGTGCTTCTAAATTTTTCTATCAAAAGTTCATCATGACTAAATACAGCTGTCAATCACATTGCTAGGATGCGCGACCTTTTCACTCTACTGAAGCCCCGGACCGTCGTTGTCCGGGGCTGAGATGATGCATGGGAGAGCGACATGGATGGTCGCGGCGACACGAACAGTCCGAAGGGGGCCCCGACGATCGAGGCTGACGATGCGGTCGACCAGCGCCTCGGCGAGACCGTGCGGCTGCTGCGCCAGCGTGCCGGCCTCTCGATCCAGGACGTCGCCAACAAGACCGGCCTTTCCAACGGCATGATCAGCCAGCTCGAACGCGCGCGCGCCATGCCGTCGATACGCACGCTGCGCCTGCTCAGCATCGCGCTCGACGTCCCGATCTCCTATTTCTTCGAGACCACAGATCCCGCCGACGTGCAGCGCTACATCGTGCGCAAGAACAGCCGGCGCCTGCTGCGGCTCACCGCCAGCGGCGTCGTCAAGGAGGCGCTGACCCCGGCAGACAAAGGCCAGCTCGAACTCTACGAGCTTACGCTCAATCCCGGCGCGTCGTCCGGCACCGACTTCCTGCAGCACACCGGCGAGAAGGCGGGCTATATCCTCTCGGGCAGCCTGCGGCTGTGGCTCGACAACCAGGCCCACCTGCTCGAGGCGGGCGACAGCTTTCGCTTTCCGAGCATCGTGCCGCACATGTTCGACAACCCGACTCAGCAGACGGCGCGCGTGATCTGGGTGACGACGCTGCGCCAGACCGATTCGCCGGCAGGTTGAAGCGTCCGCCACCCGGCACCACCGCAAATTGCCCCTCGACGCCGCCGCACGGAATCTGTAGCTCACGTGGAGCCGGCCTCGTTGACAGGGCGGACACAAGGGTCCGCGACTGACGCGTTGGTGTGAGACCATGAAACTCAGGGGCGTTCTGACATTCGCGATGGCCGCGCAGGTCATCGTGACCGCGGCGGCTCTCCTCGTCTCCTATGCCGCGACCGGAACCGGCTTCGGCATTGCCCAGATTGTCGCCCTGCTGGCAAGCGGCGGCGTTGCGGTGCTACTCGCCCGTCTCTGCACGCGCGCGATCGAAACGTCGCAGGACAAGCGCACTGCTGCGCAACTGGCCGAGCAGGCTCGGGCCAGCGCGCAGATGACCCAGGCCGTCATCAAGACCGCACTCGATGCCTTCGTTCAAACCGACGCGAACGGTATCGTTCTGGAGTGGAGCGTTCAGGCCGAGGCCTTGACCGGATGGACGCGCAAGGAGGCGCTCGGCACTGACGTCGTCAGCCTCCTCATCGCCGAGCCGCTGCGCGAGGGCTTCAGGCAACGCATGATGCGGCTACTGCCGGAACTGTCGAACACGCCGATCGGCATCCGGTTCGAAGCGGGTCTGCTGCACCGGAACGGCGACGAGATCCTGATCGAGGCGTCCAGCACGGCGCTCCATCTCGGGGGCCGCACCCTCATCAACAATTTCGTCAAGGACGTCACCCGGAAGCGCGCCGCCGAGGAGCAGCTGATCCAGGCCCAGAAGATGGAGGCGGTCGGCCAGCTCACCGGCGGCATCGCGCACGAATTCAACAATATGCTCACCGTGATCACCGGCACGATCGAGATCCTTGCCGACGCCGTGAAGGACGATCCGCCGCTTGCGACCATCGCCAAGCTGATCAGCGAAGCCGCAGACCGCGGTGCGGCGTTGACGTCGAGCCTGTTGTCCTTTGCCCGCAAGCAGGCGCTCAAGCCGGCCGAGAGCGACGTCAACGAACTCCTTGAAGAGCTCGCAAAGCTGCTGCGGGCAACCTTTGACAAGAAGATCGAGATCGTGACCCGGCTCGACGGCAACATCTGGCTCGCCCTCGTCGATCGCGGCCAATTGAGCTCGGCGCTGCTCAACCTCGCGATCAACGCCCGCGACGCGATGCCGGATGGCGGCAGACTGACGCTGACGACGCGCAACGTCGTGTTCGGCGTCCGCGAGGCCGTGGCGGTCGGGGCCGGCTATGCCGGCGACTATGTCGGGATCGAGATCGCCGACACCGGCACCGGCATTCCACAGGCCATTCTGGAGCGGATCTTCGACCCCTTCTTCTCGACCAAGGAGATCGGCAAGGGCACGGGGCTCGGGCTCAGCATGGTGTTCGGTTTCGTCAAGCAGTCCGGCGGCGGCATCAAAGTCGCTTCCGAAGAAGGACGCGGCACGATTTTCACGATCTACCTGCCGAAGGCGGAGGCGAGCACGCTTCGCCCGGCCGGCTATGACGAGCGCAAGGTCGTGGGGGGTAAGGAAACCATCCTTTGCGTCGAGGACGACCGCGACGTCCGCCAGTACGTCACGGTCCAGCTCGAAAGCCTCGGCTACAAGGTCATCCCGGCCGCCAACGCGACCGAGGCGCTCGCCATCGCGGCCGAGGGCACGCGGTTCGACCTGCTTTTCACCGACATCGTGATGGCCGGCGGCATCAACGGACGCGAGCTCGCCGAGCAGATGGTGACTGCGCGGCCCTCGCTACGGGTGCTGTTCACGTCAGGCTATGCCTATGATTCGCTGCACGCGCAGGGACACGCCACCATGGGCGCGCCGCTTCTGACAAAACCCTACCGCAAGGCCGAGCTCGCGAACCTGCTGCGCCGTTCCCTCGACACCGCCGTCGACGCCGCTGGCGATCCGATCCCAAAGCCCTATTCGGTGCAGGCCGATGTCGAAGGCTTTCTGCGCAAGCAGGCGGCTGACCGCGACGGACGCTAGTGCAGTCGAACGGATGGACCGCGCGCGATATTTGCGCAAAACTCATCCAGCCAAATCCATTGGAGGCGAGCCATGACGTCACTCGAAAAAGGCATTACCGCAAACGGCACGGGCTATGGCGGCAAGACCTGGAACATCCTGGGCCAGGTCTATTTTCCCAAGGCCATCACCGAGTCCGCCTTTGCCTTCGAGACCAACAGCGAGCCGGGCCAGTTCGTGCCGGTGCACATCCATCCGACCCAGGACGAATTCATCCTGGTGCAGGAGGGCACGCTCGACCTCAAGCTCGACGGCAAATGGGTTAAGGCCCACGCCGGCGACCTCGTGCGCCTGCCGCGCGGCATCCCGCACGGCTATTTCAACAAGTCCGACAAGCCGGCCCGCGCGCTGTTCTGGGTCTCGCCGATGCAGAAGCTGGAGGCGCTGTTCAACCAGCTCCACAATCTGACCGACCCCGCCGAAGTCGTGCGCATCTCGGCGCTGCACGAGGTCGACTTCCTGCCGCCCGAAGCCAACGACTAGGCTACGATCCCCTGACCGACGAATCGTTGGGGGAACCGGCCATGCCTGCACGACGTCAACTCCTCGCAATCATCGCGGCGCTTGGGCTGGTCCTGACGACGTTCGTCCAGAGCCAGGCGCAAACGCTCACGGCAAGACAAACGGAGGCGCTCGCGGCCTACGAGCGCGCCCTCGGCGATTTCAAGTCCATCCTTGCCGAGCGGCGCGGCCAGATCGAGGCGAAGCAGCCGCTGCCGAACCTGCCGGGACAGGCGCTGTATCTGGCCCGCGTCGCCGTGATCAGCGCTTACAAGGATCTCACCGACGCCATGCCGTCTCGGATCGGCAGGCCCAACAAGTTCGAGATACCACCGGCCTATTTAGATGCCGACATCGAGCCGCTGATCGACGAATATTCAAGGCTGTTCGAGATCATGGAGGCGCCGCCCGCGGGGGCGCAGAATTCGGCGACGCCGTTCAAGGACGTCGTCGATCTCGCCGGCGCGATCGCGCGCGTCAGGGGGCTCGCGCCTGACCACGCGGAAGCTGCGGGCCGGATCAGCCTCGGGCTGTTCTTCGCCGAGACCAACGGCAAGCAGAACGTCCGCAACGGGCGCTCGAACACCTATATGGGCAGCTTCCAGACCGGCCCGTCCGAGGACCGCAACGGCCGCAGGAAATGGGAAGCCATCAAGGGAGAGATCGCGGCGGCCGATCCCGAACTGAGCGCACGCGATGACAAGGAAGAGGCCCGCGCCCGCGGCACCGATCACCGTTTCAACCACTGGACCAACGTGCGCGACGGCCTGATGAACGCGCATGCGGATGTTTTTCGGGAGATCCCGGGGATCGTGAAGACGCTGCCCGACCCGATCGACCAGATGAAGCTGTTCGAGCTGATCCAGATCGTCCCCACGCCGACGCGGTCCGCGCTCAAGTCCGGTGATCTCCTGAACTACAGGGTGTCCAGTCCGACGATCATGAAGCACCTGCGCAACAACAGCATTTTTGCTTTTGGACAGGCCGACCGGGCGCGAACCTCGGCAAGCCTCCGGGAAATCCTTGGCGCGATGTGGCTGTTCAAGCGGAAATTCGAGAAGGCGATGGTGAAATACGCGGAGATCAAGCCGCGCTAGTTCTCCGGCTTGTAGCCGTCCGTCAGCGTCTTCAAGAAGGCGATGATGTCGGCCTCGTCCTGCTCCGTCATCGCCGGCTTGTCGCCGGGGTGACGATCGAAGGGCGGATCGGAGACGTCGACATTGGCGTGATATTTTTGCGGCAGGTCGTTGTATTTCAACACATCGCCATCGGCTGCGCGCGGAAAAACCTTGTCCGGATTGGTGTCGCGGAAATTGTAGAAATCGAGCACCTGCTCGAGGCTATGGAAGACACCGTTGTGGAAGAAGGCGTGGCGCGTCGCCGTGTTGCGCAACGTCGGCGTCAGGAACATGCCGCAATATTGCGTCTGCTCGGCGATGTCGGTGCGATGCGGACCGCAGACGCCCAGGTCGAAATGATCGGGGTCGCGATTATTGGCGAGCGCCGCATTGCGCGGCGCGCCGAGCGCCTCGTATTGATGATCGGTGAACAGCGGCGGCAGGCCGTCGCGGGTCGGCGCAGAGGTGTGGCAGCCGGCGCAATTGGCCTTGTCGGGATCGTTGAACAATTGCAGGCCGCGTAGCTCGCTCTCCGAAAGCCGTGCCTTGCCTTCGAGCCAGTAATCGTACTTGCTGGTGTAGGGATGGAAGCTCGGCTCTTCCACCTGATAGCGCGCGACCGCGAACATCGCTTCTGCGATCAGAAGCCGCTGATTTCTCAGCACACCAGCGCCGAACAGCTCGACGAAGCGTTGCACATAGGGCGCGCGGCGCAGCTTGTCGGCCACGATCTCGGCGCTGCCGCCGTCCATCTCGTTCGGATCGAGCAGCGGAAACAGCGCCTGGTCCTGCAGTGTGTCGGCGCGGCCGTCCCAGAACAGGCCGCCCTGCGGCACGATGTTCGCCGACGCGCCGGTGCCGCCCGCGGTCTTCGTCGTGCGCGCCGCCTGCTGGCCGAGCGCGGCCATCTGTGCGAGGTCGATGACGTTGTCGTCGTCGCCCTTGTCAGGGCCGATGCTGAAATTCGGGTGGCGGTCGAGATAGGTCAACGACGGTACCGCGCGCGCACCCTGCCGCGACAGATTGGCGCCGCCGAGCATGACCGGCCCGTCGTTGGGCGGGCCGTAAGCGTGATCCGGGCTGTGACAGGAAGCACATGACAGCGCGCCGGACGAGGATAGCGAGGCGTCGTAGAAAATCTCCTTGCCGAGCTGCGCCATCGCGGACAATTGAGCTGTGGGCGAGCGCATGAGGCGAACCGGGTTGGGATTCGCGCCGGCCGGATTGGCCTCCGCAAATCCTTGCGTCTCGACGGCGAAGACGGCGCCGGCCAGACAAAGCAGGCCGGCGCCGAGAAGCCACATCGTGCGGCTGTTCATAGGATCAGTGGTCCTAGTGGTGGTGATGCTCGTCCGGCGGGCTGGTGATCACCGTGCCGGAGCTCGGATCGAGGAACAGCGCATCGGTCCGGTAATCATGGCTGTGATCATGATCGAAATCGAACAGGTCGATGATCGATCCGGCGCTGGCGTCGAATGAGCCGCCGCCGAGACGCTGGCCGCGCAACCAATTGTCCTCGATGAACCGCACCACGGAGGCCTGGGAGATGTAGGTGTGGCTGACGAAGTTCGTTCTGGCGTAAGGCGAGACCACGATGAAGGGAACGCGCGTGCCCGGACCGCAACGGCCGTTCACCGGCTTGCCGCCCAGGCCCTTCGGCGCAGGCTGCTTGTTGGAGCCGAGGCCGCACAGGCCCGGACCGTTGACCTGATCGGCAGTCGGATCGTAGGAGGCGCTCTTCGGCGCGACGTACTGGTGGTCGTACCAGCCGTCGGAGTCATCATAGGTGATGATGACGGCGGTCTCGCGCCATTCCGGCTGCTTCTGGAGGAAGTTGATCAGCTCGACATTGCCGACCTGCTCGTCGAGCGGATCGGAGTTGCCGGCATGACCGTCCTGGAAGGCCGGCATCTTGATGTAGGAGACGGCCGGGAAATTGCCGGCCTTCACCGCGGCGTAGAAGTCCTCGAGATCGTAGCCGTGGTTGGCCGGATCGACCTTGCCGTTGAAGTCGTAGGTATGGCCGATCGCGCGGACCGAGCTCGGCCGCGCATGGGTCGGGTTGGCGGTCGATTTGTAGTACTGGAACCAGGCGTGGTGCGGAATGTAGTCCACGATGGTGCCGTTGACGTTGCTGGAGAACGTGCTGCGACCGCAGCCGGTGGTGCCGTTGGCGTTCTTGAGCGTCAGGTCGAAGCCGCCCATGAAGCTGCCCCAGCCGATGTGCTCGGCATTGAGCAGGTCACCGATGTTCTTGCCGTCCATCAGGATGGTGCTGGTCTTGCTCGAGCAGGGATCGTTGCCCGGATCGGTGTCGCCGATCAGCGTCAGGCCGCCCTGGCCGTCGGGCACGGTCTGCGTCGAGGTGCCGACGATGTTCTGCACCCCGTTGGTCTGACCCGAGATCACCTCGAGCATGCCGGGCGTAGACGGACCAAAGGTGTCGGTCCAGGCATTGTCGCTCATGGCGAAGTGCTGGGCGTAATTCCAGAAGGCGGTGGTGGTGTTGCCGTCGAAATAGCCCATCACCTGACCGTTGGTGCCGAAGGCGCCGGCGCCGCCGGCGGTGCCGCGGCCGGTGAACTTCGGAAACAGGTCTTCCTTGCCGTTGTCCACGGCCTGCTGCTCGGGCGTATAGGCGTGGTTCTGCGAGCGCGTGTTGGCCTGGGTGCGATCGAGGCGGAACGGATCCGTCGCGCCGGTGCCGTTGGCCGGGCTGTTGTTCGGATTGTTGACCAGCAGGTTCGCCGTGACGAGATTGTTCACCTTCGGCGTATGCGGCTTCGGCACGAACGGGATCGAGCCAGACGGATTGGCCGCGTTCGGATAGGTCGCGAAGTAATGATCGAACGAGCGGTTCTCGTTGAAGATGATCACGAGATGCTTGATCGGCGTCTCGGTGTGGATGTCATGCGGATGACGATGATGATCGCGGTCCTGATCATGATCCCGACCGTGATCGCGGTCGCGACCGAAATCGTCCGCGAGGACGGGAATGCTGCACGCGAGTGCCGTCGCGGCCGCGAATAACGCGACCGTCGTCAGAAATCTGGATTTCATTGTTCTGTTGCCCCGAAGGATTGACGCCGACCTGCGGGAGCCTAGCGATCACGGGTGACAGAGCTGTGTCAGTTTGACGCACGAGACACTCTGCGTAGTGATTCAGACAAATTTTTTCAGGACCGCGCTCGCCGGAAGCTCCACCTCATCCCAGCTCCGGGATGCGTCTTGCGCATTTATTCCATGCGCCGACGCAAAAAAGACTGCCGCCGAATTGTTGCGAAATCCGCCCGGTTGGATTTAGCTTCGCTGCACAAAAACAAAGTCTCTGGGGGAAACATGAAAGCCGCTCTTCGCGGGCGTACGCGCCGCGCCGCATCAACTCTGGTCGCAACGTCCCTGACAGCCCTCGCAAATTGCGCCGCCCATGCCGAGATCGTCGTCACCGCCAATGACGGCAAGATGGTGCTGGAGAACGGCAACGCCGTGGTGCGCAAGCAGCCGCTGCCGGACACGGTGAGCGTCATCGACTTCACCGACGGTGCCTTGAAACTGCTTGGCGAGGTGCCCGCCCCGGCCAGCGTCGTCGGCCCGCCGCCGAGCGTGGCAATTGCGCCGGATGGCGCGTTCGCCCTTGTCACCGGCGCGATGAAGCTCGATCCTGCGGATCCGGCCAAGACGGTGCCCGACGACAAGCTCTCGGTCATCGACCTGAAATCCACTCCGCCCAAAGTGCTGGCGACCTTGCAAGCCGGCGCGGGCGCTGCCGGCGTTTCGATCAACCGCGCGGGCACGCTGGCACTGGTTGCGAACCGCAGCGAAGGCACGGTCTCGGTCTTCGCGATCAGCGGGGGCACGCTGGCGCCGGCCGGCAAGATCCAGCTTGGCGACGCCAAATCAGGACCCAGCCACGCCGTCTTTTCCCGTGACGGAGCGACCGCGCTGGTCACGCGTGACGGAGACAGCAAAATCTCGCTTCTGACTGTGGACGGGAGCAAGGTCGAGTACGCCAAGCGCGACCTCTCGGCGGGCATTCGTCCCTACGACATCGATCTCACCGGCAGCGCCACCGCCATCGTCGGCAATGTCGGCGCCAGCAGCGGCGACGGTGACACGATCAGCCTGATCGACATGACCGCAAAACCAATCCGCGTCGTCACGACGGTCACAGTCGGGCAGACGCCCGAAGCCGTAAAAATGTCTCCGGATGGCAGCCATGTTGCCGTGACCGTCATGAACGGCTCGAACAAGCCGCCGGCCTCGCCGTTCTTCAACGATTTCGGCCTGCTCAAGGTCTACAAGATCTCGGGAACCGACCTCACGCCGGTGGCGGAAGCGAAGATCGGCCATTGGTGCCAGGGCATGGTGTGGTCGACGGACTCCAAATATGTCGTGGCGCAATGCATGGTCGAAAGCGAGCTGATCGCGTTCTCATTCGACGGCAAGGCGCTGAACAGGACGTCCACGCTCAAGATGCAGGTGAGCCCCGCGGGCATTCGCACCGCGGAGCCGTAGGGCCGGAGCGCGGCGCAGCCATCCTGCGCCGCGCGCCCTACTCGGTGCGGATCGGCGAGTCCTTCAGGCCGTTATTGTCATAGGCCTTGCGCAGCGTGCCGTTCGTCGTCGCTTCCGTCATGAACCTGGTGACGAATGCCAATGCCTGGCTGTGGCCGAGCGGCACGGCGACCGCGGTGACCGTCTTCTTGAACGTCTCGTCCAGCACCTTTGTACCAGGGATCCTCTGCGCCATCTTGTTGAGCTGATCGCGCGACAGCGCGAAGGCGTCGATCTCGCCGCTGTTGAGGAGGCCGAAGATCTCGTCATAGGTCTGGTAGCCCGTGACTTTCGCGTTCTTCAGATGCGCGGCCGCGCCGCGCATGGTGGTCGTGGCGTTGACGGCTGCGACCTTGATGCCCACCTGGTCGAGCGCGGCGAAATTGGTGACGCTCGCACCGGCCTTGACGATGTAGGTGGCGTCCGCGACCTCGTAGATCGGGCCGAACATCATCCTGGTCTCGCGCTCGGGGTCTTTGGGCAGCCAGGTGACGTCCCAGGCACCTTTTTCAAGAGTGCCATTGCCGGCGGCGTCGGTGATCTGCCCGGAATTCTGGTGCACGACATATTCGACGGGGACGCCGAGCTGGGCGGCCATCTCCCTGCCGAGATCGACCGGCACGCCGGCATAACCGGCCTCGGTCTTGGTCGACCAGAACGCGCCGCCCGCCGCGCTGATCGCAATCGCGACCCGCAGCTTGCCGGTCGGTGCGATGTCGTCCTTCAGACCATCGGCTAGCGCGGGCATGGCAACCGCCGCTGCGAGAACGAGGCCGGCAAGGACAGACTTAAGGACCGACTGGAGAGACGTGGGCATGTCATGATCTCCTGACCTTTTCTTCTTCTCTTGTTCTCTTCTTCTCTAGGTCTCTTGCTCCTCCCGACCGCTTCGCGCGCCGTCGCTCGGCCTTTGACACAATTCTGGTCGATCGTGCGCGCGATGAAAGGCGGTTTGTCTTGGCAAAGCTGCCAAAGGCCACAGCGCGGTTTGCAGTGCAGGGCCGGACGACTGCCATGGCTATGGTGTTCCACGGCCGGGCATTTGTTGGTAGCCTCCCACCCTGACAGACAGCAACCGGGGGCCCCCGAATGACCTGCGCGAATCCCGCACGGCGCAACGGAGCGTGGAGACATATCGGGCGGGCACTGGCCGCCGCGATGGCCGCGGCCGCGCTTACGGGCTGCGAGGACAAGAACACGTTCGTCGCCCCGCCGCCGCCCAAGGTGGACGTCGCCGCGCCCGTGCAGCGCCCGGTGACGCGCTATGTCGAGGCCACCGGCAACACCGCGCCGATCAAGAATGTCGACCTCGTCGCGCGCGTGCAGGGATTCCTGCAATCGATCGACTACCAGGACGGCATCTTCGTCAAACAGGGCACCCAGCTGTTCACGATCGAGCCCGAGACCTACAAGCTCAAGCTCGAGCAAGCGCAGGCTGCCGAGGTCGGCGCGCAGGCCACGCTCAAGCAGGCCGAAGCCGACTTCAAGCGGCAGGCCGATCTCGTGCAGCGCCAGGCGGTCTCGCAGGCCACCCTCGACACCTCGACATCCACCCGCGACAACGCCCAGGCCAGCCTGCAGCAGGCCCAGGTCAATACGAGGCTCGCCGAGGTCAATTACGGCTACACCAAGGTGAGCGCGCCGTTCGACGGCATCGTCAGCGCGCATATGGTGTCGGTTGGCGAGCTCGTCGGCGTCTCCTCCCCGACCCAGCTTGCGACCATCGTCGCGATGGACCCGATCTGGGTGAACTTCACCGTCAACGAGCAGGACGTCCTTCGCATCCGCGCCGAAGCGGCCCGCCGCGGGCTGACCGTCGCCGACCTCAAGCAGTTGCCGATCCAGGTGGGCCTCCAGACCGAGACCGGCTATCCGCATGAAGGCCACCTCGACTACGTCTCGCCGACTCTTAATTCATCGACGGGCACGCTCGCTGTGCGTGGCGTCGTTCCAAATGACAAAAGGGTGTTGCTGCCCGGCTATTTCGTCCGCGTCCGCGTGCCTTTCGACCAGGAGAAGTCCGCCCTCCTCGTCCCGGACACCGCGCTCGGCAGCGACCAGGGCGGCCGTTATCTCCTCGTCGTCAACGGCGACAACATTGTCGAGCAGCGCAAGGTGCAGATCGGCCCCGTCGACAACGGCCTGCGGGTGATCGAAAGCGGCTTGAAGCCGGACGACCGCGTGGTGATCGCAGGACTGCTGCGGGTAATTCCGGGCCAGAAGATCGACCCGCAGGTGACGAAGATCGAGCAGCCCCAGGCGTCGGCCAAGTAAGATCTGCAAGCAGGAGCGCCCGGCCATGATCTCAAAATTCTTCATCGAGCGGCCGGTCCTCTCGAACGTCATCGCGCTGCTGATGATCCTGATCGGCGGCGTCGCGCTGTTCAATCTCGCGATCGCGCAATATCCCGATGTGGTGCCGCCGACGGTGCAGGTGACGACGCGCTATCCCGGCGCCAGCGCCAAGACCGTGATCGACACCGTGGCTCTGCCGATCGAGCAGCAGGTCAACGGGGTCGAGGACATGCTCTACATGCAGTCCTACAGCGGCTCCGACGGCACCTATACGCTGACGGTGACGTTCAAGATCGGCACCGACCTCAACTTCGCGCAGGTGCTGGTGCAAAACCGCGTCTCCAGCGCGCTGTCGCAACTGCCGTCATCCGTGCAGAACCAGGGCGTCACCGTCCAGAAGAGGTCGACCTCGATCCTGCTGTTCGTGACGCTGACCTCGCCGGACAAGACGTTCGACAGCCTCTATCTGAGCAACTATGCCACCATCAATCTCCGCGACGAGCTCTCGCGCCTGCCCGGCGTCGGCAACGTCACCGTGTTCGGCGCCGGTCAGTATTCGATGCGAGTGTGGCTCGATCCGAACAAGCTGCAAGTCCGTGGCCTGGTGCCGCAGGACGTCATCCAGGCGATCCAGCAGCAGAGCCAGCAGGTCTCCGCCGGCCAGGTCGGCGCACCGCCGACACCGTCGGGACAGGCGTTCCAGTATACGCTCAACGTCAACGGCAGGCTCGACGACACCGCCGAGTTCGAGAACATCATCGTCAAATCAGGCACCAGCGGCGACGTCACGCGCGTGCGCGACGTCGGCTGGGTTGAGCTCGGCGCGCAGACCTATAGCCAGATCTTCTCCCTGAACCAGCAGCCGGCCACCGGCATCGGCGTGTTCCAGTCGCCCGGCGCCAACGCGCTCCAGGTCGAGCAGGCCGTCGAGAAGAAGATGGCGGAGCTCGCAAAGGCCTTCCCGCAGGGCATGAAGTACGACACGCCGTTCGACACCACCAAATTCGTGCAGGCCTCGGTGCACGAGGTCTACATGACGCTGATCGAGGCCGGCCTGCTGGTGCTGGTCGTGATCCTGGTGTTCCTGCAGGACTGGCGCGCGATGCTGGTGCCGGCAACCACGGTGCCTGTCACCATCATCGGCGCGTTCGCCGCCATGGCCGCGCTCGGCTTCACCATCAACATGTCGACCTTGTTCGCGATCGTGCTCGCGATCGGCATCGTCGTCGACGACGCCATCGTCGTGGTGGAAGGCGCCGCGCACAACATCGAGCAGGGCATGAACGGCCACGACGCCGCGATCAAGGCGATGGACCAGCTGTTCGCGCCGATCGTCGGCATCACCCTGGTGCTGATCTCGGTGTTCTTGCCGGCCTCGTTCCTCGCAGGCCTCACGGGGCGCATCTATTCGCAATTCGCACTGGTGATCGCGGCAACCGCGCTTTTGTCCGCCATCAACGCGGCCACGCTGAAGCCGACGCAATGTGCGCTCTGGCTGCGGCCGACGGTGCCGCCCGCGCAGCGAAACTTCTTCTACCGGGGCTTCAACGCTGTCTATGACCGCGTCGAGCGTGGCTACACGAGGCTGATCAGCTTGCTGTGCGGGCACGCCACGATCTCGGTCGCATTCGCGCTGGTGCTGATCGGGATCGGTGGCTACGGCCTGTCGCGGGTGCCGACCGGCTTCCTGCCGATCGAGGACCAGGGCTATCTGATCGCCGCCGTGCAACTGCCCGACGGCGCCGCGCTGGAGCGGACCCAGAAGGTGCTCGACAGAGCGAGCGAGCTCATCAAGGACACGCCCGGAGTCCAGCAGGTCATCACCATCGCCGGAATCTCCGCGCTCGACAACAGCGCCAGCCTTGCCAATGCCGGCGTCGCCTATATCATCCTGAAGGACTGGGAGGCGCGCAAAGGACCGGGCGAGGATCTGCGCTCGCTGGTCTACGGGCTGAACGACAAGCTCGCGGCCATCATGGAAGCGCGCACGCTGGTGCTGCCGCCGCCGCCGATCCAGGGCATCGGCAACGCGGCCGGCTTCTCGATGCAGGTCGAACTGCGCGACGGCAACAGCGATTTCGCCAAGCTGCAGGCGATCACCGGCGCGATGGTCAGCAACGGCCAGAGCCAGAGCGCGCTGCAGCGCGTCCAGTCCTCGTTCCGCTCCTCGGTGCCGCAATTCAACGTCGAGATCGACCGCATCAAGACCCAGACCCTGCACGTCACGACGGACCAGGTGTTCGCGGCGCTGTCGACCTATCTCGGCTCGTCCTATGTCAACCAGTTCAACAAGTTCGGCCGCGTGTTCCAGGTCTACACGCAAGCCGATCCCGCGTTCCGCGTCACCGAGCACGACATCGCCAACATGATGGTGCGCAACTCGAACGGCGACATGATCCCGATCGGCACCGTCGCCACGATCACGCCCGCCACCGGCCCCTCGCTGATCAGCCTCTACAATCTCTATCCCTCCTCGACCGTCATCGGCCTGCCGGCGCAAGGCTACTCCTCGGGCCAGTCGCTGCAACTGATGGAGGAGATCGCGGACAAGACGCTGCCGCCGGGCACCGGCTACGAATGGACCGCGATGTCCTATCAGGAGAAGGCGGTCTCCAACCAGATCTACTGGGTGTTCGGGCTCGCCATGCTGCTGGTCTATCTCGTGCTCGCCGGCCAGTACGAGAGCTGGTATGCGCCGATCTCGGTGATCCTGGCGGTGCCTCTGTCGTTGATCGGCCCCATGCTGATCCTCAACGGCCTCAAGATCGACAACAACCTCTACTGCCAGATCGGCCTGATCCTCTTGATCGCGCTGTCGGCCAAGAACGCCATCCTGATCGTCGAGGTCGGGCTCGAGCTGCATGGCCGCGACGGCAAGCCGGTGCTGGAATCCGCGATTGAAGCGGCGCGCGCGCGCTTCCGCCCGATCCTGATGACGTCGTTCGCCTTCATCCTCGGCGTGGTGCCGCTGGTGATCGCGACCGGCGCCGGCGCCAGCGCGCGCAAGTCGATCGGCATCACCGTGTTCTCGGGCATGCTGGCCTCGACCTGCCTTGCCGTGCTGTTCGTGCCGGCCTTCTTCGTGGTGGTGCAGCGCTTCGAGAACTGGCGTGCGTCGAAGAAGGCGCCGAAGGCGGTGGCGGTGGCCGAGGTGAAGCACTAAAGCGCGATGAGATGAGGATGAATCATCATCGCGCTTTAGGTTGTTGTTTGAGCATGATCTTTTCGGAAAACCGCTTCGCACTTTTCCGGATCATGCTTTAGGCTTTCTCGGTGGACGTCGGCCGCGCCTCGCCGCTCGAGACCAGGAGCACCGAGACCTTCGCCTGCCTGAGCACGGCGTCGGCGACGCCGCCGAAGGAGAGGTGATCGGCCTGGATGCGGTCGACGCCCATCACCACGAGATCGACATCGGTGGTCTCGATCTCGCGCAGGATCGCCGCCTCCGGCGCCCGGTTCACGCGCAAGGTCGTGGTGATGTCGACATCGTAGCGGGCCGCGAGATCGCTGGCGTCCTTCAGGATGCCGGCCTCCTGGCTCAGACTACGAGAGGCGCCGCGCTGCGCGCCCTTGTCGCGCGTCGTCGCCACATAGATCACCCGGAGCGAGCCTGATCCCGCCTGCGCCAGCGCGACCGCGACCTCGGCGCCGCGCTTGGAGACGCCGCCGCCGGAGACCGGAACGAGGATGTTGAGCGCGTCGGGCATCGGCTGCTTCAGGTGCTTCCCCTTGGCCGCCACGATTGCGAGCGGTCCTCCGAACTTCGCTGCAATGTCCTCGACCTTGCGATCGAAGCGATCCTTGGCGGCAGTGGCCTTGTCGACGCCGATGACAAGGAGATCAAAGCCCTTGCGCGCTTCGTCGGCGATGGCCTCGCCGAGCTCCGCGCGACTTGTCCGCGTGACGACATCGACGCTGCCGGCGTCACCATCGCCATGGGCCGATACGGTCTCGGCGGCCTTCTTCACTACCGCTTCGGGGCTTTCCTCCTCGTCGCGGCCCTTCTCCTGCTCCTTGGCGCGCTTGCCGATGTGCAGCACGGTGACCGGCAAGCCGCGCATGCCGGCGATCAGGCCCGCGATGTGGGCGGCGAAGGTGGCGTTGACGCTCTCGTCCACCGCCAGCAAGGGACGTTCGAGATTGGCGAGGAAGCCGCGCTTCTCGAATTCCTCCCGCTCCAGGCGGTCCTCCTCCTCCTTGTTCATCGGCAGCTTTGCCAGCGCCGCGCGCAGCATCGGCGGCATTGCCATCGTGGTCACGATCGCCATGGTCACGATCATCGTGAACAGGTTCTGGCTGAGCACGCCGATCGAAAGGCCGATGGTCGCGATGATCACCTCGGTCGAGCCGCGCGCGTTCATCCCGCTCGCGAGCGCCAGCGACTCCCTTGTGTTCAAGCCGCCGACGGTGCCGCCGACGAAGGCGCCGCCGAACTTTCCGACGCTGGCGATCACGACCAGCAGGCCTGTGAGCATCAGCAGATCGGGATCGCGGAGCACCGTGAGGTCGGCGCTCAGGCCGGCGAGACCGAAGAACACCGGCATGAAGAAGCTGGAGATCAACCCGCGCAGCCGCTCGTCGATCTGCCGCGTCAGGATCGGGGACTCCCCGACCAGGATGCCGGCGACGAAGGCACCGAGCACGGTGTGAACGCCGATCAGATGCGTGATCAGCGCCATCGCGCTCATCAGCAGCAGGATCACCGTGATGACGGGCGCGGTGCTGACGAGATTGTCGTTGGCCCAGCGGATCAGCTGAGACACAAGCTTGCGGCCGATGGTGAAGCTGACGGCGAGGAAGGCGAGCGTGCCCAGCACGGCTTTCGCCACCGAGGCGATATCCAGCGTGCCGTGCGAGGCCAGGCTGAAGATGACGGCGATGATGATCCAGCCGATGGCGTCGTCGGTGACGGCAGCGGCGACGATGATCTGGCCGACATTGCGGCGCATGAAGTTCATCTCACGCACGACCACAGCAACGATCTTCACCGAGGAGATCGACAGCGCCGTGCCCATGAACAGCGACGCAACCAGGCGGGCTTGCGGATTCGGCAGCAGTGTGTCCGGCAGGAACTCGCCGAGCACGAAACCGCAGGCGAAGGGCACGAGGATGCCGGCAATCGAGACCGCGATCGCGGCCCTGCCGACCTTCCTGACCAGCTTCAGGTCGGTCTCCATGCCGGTCAGCAGCAGCAGCAGGAGAATACCGAACTGCGCGATGCCGTCGATCATCGCCTTCTGCTCGGGCGTCTTCGGGAAGATCGCGTGCTGCGCGTCGGGCCAGAGCCAGCCGAACAGCGACGGCCCGAGCAGGATGCCGGCGAGCAATTCGCCGATCACCGAGGGCTGGCCGAAGCGCTGCATGATCTCGCCGAGACCGCGGCCGACCGCGATCAGCAGCACGATCTGCGCAACGAGCAGGAATTCGGACGGGCCGGCGGATTTACCGCCCTCGGCACAGGCCGCAATGGTGGTGAGGACAAGCGCCGCGGGGACAAGGCCGACCGGTCGGAGCAGGCTCCACTGCATGCAGGCGTCTTCCCCCTTCATCTGCCCCGGCAGGGTGCCGGGGGCGACAGAGGGTAGAACCCGCGGGAGGCAACGGGAGTTCCCTGACTTCGCGACGGGGGTAAGGGGTGCTTCAACAAAAAACGCGAAAACAACCCCATGCAAAGTAGAACGACATTGACGGCGTTGGGGTTTTTCGGCTGCACCGACGTTCAGCTGCACCGACGTTTGACTCGTCGGGCAAAACACCGGCAGAATGGCATCGTGGGTCGTGTGCGCGACCGCCTCCTCAGTCCGGTCATTGCGAGCGAAGCGAAGCAATCCAGAGTCCCTCCGCGGAAGGATTCTGGATTACTTCGTCGCGAGGGCTCCTCGCAATGACGAGAGAGTGCTGACGTTACGCCGCGCTCATGCCACGGACGCAGCGCAGCGCCACTTCGCGGTACGCTGCAGAGCCGGGGCCCATGCCACACGGGAATTCGCAGCCTCTGGGTCCCGGCTCTGCGCCGCAACGCTCGCGCGTTGCAGCTTGTCCGGGACACGAGAACGTTCCCCCTCAAACAGCCTGCGGTGTCCGGATCTCGCGCGGGAGAATGATCGCCGCTGCGATCGCGAGCAGGCAGAGTGCGGCGAAGGCATGCAGCATGGTGACGAAGCCGCCCTGCTCGTAGAGCCACGCGACCAGGCCGACCGAGGCGCCGGCGGCGGTGAAGCCGATGAAATAGCGCACGGCGTAGGCGCGCGAGCGCCACTCCTCGCTGGTGTACTTGCCGACCATGGCGTCGTTGACCGTGACCTGCCCGAACGCGCCCATGACGATGCCGATCGAGACCAGGATCAGCGGCAAATTGGACAGGCTCGCGGCCAGATACAGGAACGGCGCCAGCATGAAGGACAGCGGCAGCGCCACCGTTTTCAGCGAATAGCGGTCGAGCAGCCGGCCGATCGTGTACTGCGTCATCGCGCCGAACACGTAGACGCACGCTGCGATGACGCCAAGCAGCGCCGGGCTTTTGGTGAGATCTGCGAGCCGCTCGGCGAACAGCTTTGGCAGCGCGACGGTGACGGCGTTGAAGGTCGTCGAAATCGCGATCACCACGATCAGCAGCGACAGGATCACGCGCCACATGTCCTGCTTGGCCACGCGCGCCTGCGCCGCAGCCTGCTTCGAGCCCTTGCGGTCCTCGTGCACGACCATCATCGCGAAGGCAATGCCGATCAGGATGGTGACAATGCCCGGGACGATGAAGGCAAAACGCCAGCCGAGATATTGGCCGATCACGCCGGTGACCAGCGCCGATGAGGCAACGCCGAGATTGCCCCACACGCCGTTCAACCCCATCTCGCGGCCGAGCTTGTCCGCGTAAGACACGATCATCGCGGTGCCGACGGGATGATAGATCGAAGCGAAAATGCCGATCGCGAACAGCGCGGCGCCGAGCTGCGCCGGGGTCTGCACGAAGCCGACCGAGATCATGGAGACGCCGATGCCGACGAAGAAGATCAGCATCATGTGGCGGCGGCTCCAGCGGTCCCCGAGCCAGCCGGTGAGCAGCGAGCCCGCACCGAAGGCGACGAAGCCCGGCGTCGCATAGGGCAGAAGTTCCGAATAGGCCATGCCGAGCGCCGGTCCCATGATGATCACCGCGGCGGCGAAGATCAGCATCGCATAATGGTCGATGAAATGGCCTGCGTTGACGAAACTGATCACCCGGCTGGGGCTGTTCATAGCAATCCTCTCCTGCTCCGAAATGAGTTATATGTCGGGCGCATTACGGGATGCTGCCAATGACTGTCGTCGAGACGCCAATCCGGGAAGTTTTGGGCAACCACCGCTCGACCGCCGGCGTGCACCTGGTCGCGCGCGACTATCCCAAGGGATTGCGGCTCGACCCGCACATGCACCGCGAGGCGCAGCTGGTCTATGCGGCCAAGGGCACCATGCAGGTGACGACGCCCAAGGGGCGCTGGCTGGTGCCGCCGGACCGCGCGGTCTGGGTCCCCGCCGGGCTCGAGCACGCCATCGACCTGCTCGCCGACATCGAGATGCGCACGCTCTATTTCGACCTGTCCTGGCTCAAGCGCGAGCAGCGCCTCAAGAGCCTGACCAAGGAATTCGTGGTGCGGGTGTCGCCGCTGCTGAATCAGGCGATCCTCGCGCTGTTCGACGCCCGCAATACCGAGGAGCGCACCGATCTGCTGGTTCGCCTGGTGATGCTGGAATTGGTCCAGGCCGAGGATTCCGCGACCTTTGTACCGCTGCCGCACGAGCCGCGCTGCCGGCGCGCGGCCATGATCGTGCTCGACGATCCCACCGGCCTGCACGACATCGACACGCTGGCGCGCGAGGTCGGAACCTCCGCGCGCACGCTGTCGCGGCTGTTCTCGACGCAGACGCAGCTGAGCTTCAAGAGCTGGTGCCAGCGAGCAAGAATTGCGGCAGCGATCCAGCTTCTGTCGACCGATGCCAATGTGTCGGTGAAGCAGCTCGCGACCCAGCTCGGCTATGCCAGCGTGCCCGCTTTCTCGGCCGCGTTCCGTCAGGTGACGGGACGGACGCCGACGGAGTTTGCCACACACTCGGTGTCATCGCCCGGCTTGACCGGGCGATCCAGTACTCCGAGACGGCGCGGCTAGAACCGAGAAGCTGCGGCGTACTGGTTGCCCCGGTCAAGCCGGGGCATGACAGCGCGCTGCACAGCATGACAGCTTTCTTGGAGCGCATGGCACAGCTAAAGATGCAAGATTCTTGCGCTTGATTGTGATCGGCTTCCGCCTAAATCCCGTGTAAGCTTCCCGCACCGCACAAACCGGATTCGAAAGTCCAGATGGCCAGCGCCTTCTTCTCCGACCTGCTCACCACCATCTCCGAGCGCGGCCGCACGCTGCTTCGCCGCCGGGATTCTGCCGACACCAAGCAGGATGCCGACGGGCTGATCGAGCTTTGCGGCGCGCTGCTGTCGGGCCGGGGCGAAGCTTCGGGCACCGCCATGGCGCGTGAGGTGCTCGACATCTACCAGGAGTTGGATGCGACAGGACGCCGCGCCTTCTTCGAAGCACTGGTGCGCGATTTCGGCCCGGATCGGGAACGCCTGTCCAAGGCGATCGAGACATGGCGTGCCAAGCCGGCCGACGAGGATGCCAGCGCCCTGCACTTCGCCTCCGAGCCGCGCCGGCAGGAGCTGATCCGCCGCCTCAACCGCGCGCCCGGCGGCACCGGCGATCTCGTCAACATGCGCGCCGATCTGCTCGGCATGATGAACGGACACACCGATCTCGCCGCACTCGACCGCGACGTCTCGCATCTTCTCTCTTCGTGGTTCAACAGGGGGTTTCTCGTGCTGCGCAGGATCGACTGGTCGACCCCGGCCAACATCCTCGAAAAGATCATCCGCTATGAAGCCGTGCACGAGATCAGCGACTGGGATGATCTGCGCCGCCGCATCGATCCGGTCGACCGCCGCTGCTACGCCTTCTTCCATCCCGCGATGGTCGACGAGCCCCTGATCTTCGTCGAGGTGGCGCTGACCGAGACGATCCCCGGCGCGATCGCGCCGCTGCTCGCGGTCGATCGCCCATCCGTCCCGATCGAGCGCGCCCGCACCGCCGTGTTCTATTCGATCTCCAACACCCAGCGCGGTCTCGGCGGCATCTCATTCGGCAGCTTCCTGATCAAGCAGGTGGTGGAGGAGCTGCGCCGCGAAACGCCGAAGCTCGACACTTTCGTGACGCTGTCGCCGGTGCCGGGCTTCATGCAATGGCTGAAGCAGGACAAGGACCTGCCGCTGTCGGACGAGGACCGCGAGGTGCTGAAGCGTCTCGACGATCCCAAATGGTTCGAGAACCCCGAGACGACAGCGCTGCTGCGCGGCGTGATCGAACCGCTCGCGGCGCACTACTTCCTCAAGGCGCGCACGCCGAAAGGCAAGCTGATCGACTCCGTCGCGCGCTTCCATCTCGGCAACGGCGCCCGCCTCGAGCGCATCAACTGGCTCGGCGACCTCTCGCCGAAGGGCGTGCGCGAGTCCGCCGGCGTGATGGTCAACTACCTCTACCGCCTCGACGACATCGAGAAGAACCACGAGGCCTATGCCAATGACGGCGAGGTCGTGGCCTCGAGCGCGGTGAAGAAGCTGCTGAGGGGCGAAGGACGGCGGCTGCTTGACATGCGGTTGTCGTAAGAGGCGGCTGATTGAGTTGGTTCGTAGCCACAGTCTCGGTGTCGTCGCCCGGCTTGACCGGGCGATCCAGTATTCCAGAGGCCGCCGTTGAAGCGCTCGCTCTCGCCACATTCGCCACGGCGTACTGGATGCCCCGGTCAAGCCGGGGCATGACAGCGGAATGTGGCGCGGCCGTCGCGCTCTCAGCGCGGCTTACTCCGCCAGCGCCTTCATCTCCTTGTAGAGATCTGATTTGCCTTCGAAGCCGATGCCGGGAAGATCGGGCATGGTGATGTGGCCGTTCTCGACGCGGACGCCGTCGGGGAAGCCGCCGTAGGGCTGGAACAGGTCGGGATAGCTTTCGTTGCCGCCGAGGCCGAGGCCGGCAGCGATGTTGAGCGACATCTGGTGGCCACCATGCGGTATGCAGCGGCTTGGCGACCAGCCATGGGTCTTCAGGACCTCCAGCGTACGCTGGTATTCGCACAGGCCGTAGGACAGCGCGCAGTCGAATTGCAGCCAGTCGCGATCCGGGCGCATGCCGCCGTAGCGGATCAGGTTGCGGGCGTCCTGGTGGCTGAACAGGTTCTCGCCCGTTGCCATCGGCCCCGGATAGAATTCGGCGAGCGCGGCTTGCAGCGCGTAGTCGAGGGGGTCGCCGACCTCCTCGTACCAGAACAGCGGATAGTCCCGCAGCATTTTTGCGTAGGCGATGCCGGTCTCCAGATCGAAGCGGCCATTGGCGTCGACGGCGAGCTGCGCGTCCTTGCCGATCTCTTTCAGCACCGCCTCGATGCGCGTGCGGTCGTCCTCGATTCCCGCGCCGCCGATCTTCATCTTCACGACATTGTAGCCACGGTCGAGATAGCCGCGCATCTCGCCGCGCAGCATCGAGAGGTCCTTGCCCGGATAATAGTAGCCGCCGGCGGCGTAAACGAACACGCGCGGATTGGCTTTGACGCCATGACGCTTGGCGAGCAGGCGGAACAGCGGTTGGCCTGCGATCTTCGCCACCGCATCCCACACCGCCATGTCGATGGTGCCGACCGCGACCGAGCGCTCGCCATGGCCGCCCGGCTTCTCGTTGGTCATCATCGCGCCCCAGACCTTGTCGGGGTCGAGATTGTCGCCGGCCGCGTCCAGCAGCGATTTCGGATCGGCCTCCAGGATGCGCGAGGCAAAGCGCTCGCGGATCAGGCCGCCTTGCCCGTAGCGGCCGTTGGAGTTGAAGCCGTAGCCGACGACGCGCTTGCCGTCGCGGACGACGTCGGTGACGACGGCAACCAGGCTCGTCGTCATTTTGGTGAAATCGATATAGGCGTTGCGGATCGGCGAAGAGATCGGTTTTGTGATCTCGCGGACGTCGACGATGCGGACGGACATGGGCTTGGCTTTCGGTGGTCAAGAGAAAGTTCGTCAGACTGTTTCCCCGTCAACCTGAGGTGCGAGCCGTGGGGCGCATCGCGTCCCACGGAGAGCCTCGAAGGATGAACGGCCGAGATGCAGCCGGGCCGTCGCCCTTCGAGGCTCGCCGCAGAGGCGAGCACCTCCAGCGACAACGGCTTCGCCGTTGCGCGGGGGTGACGGTGATCTATTTGGACGCGCAGCGCCTCCACATCGTCATTGCAATGACGGCTTCGCCGTCACTTCTTATCCCTGAAATACGGCTCGACCGGACCGTGCACCTTGATGGTCAGCAGGTTGCCGTGACGATCCTTGGCATTGCCGGCGGTGACGCGGACCCAGCCTTCGCTGATGCAGTACTCCTCGACATTGGTCTTCTCGACGCCCTTGAAGCGGACGCCGACGTCGCGCGCCAGGATGTCTGCGTTGTAATAGGGGCTGTTCGGATTGACCGAGAGGCGGTCCGGAAATTCGTCGCTCATGATTGTCTCGCTCATAACAGGGTCTCGATTTGCTGCCGCAATCCTTCGGGCCGCGCGGTCGGCGCATAGCGCGAAACCACCTTGCCGGCGCGATCCACCAGGAATTTGGTGAAATTCCATTTGATGGAGGCACCGAGCAGGCCGGATTGCTGGCGTTTCAGGTACTCATACAACGGATGCGCATTGCTGCCGTTGACGTCGATCTTCTCGAACAGGGGAAAGGTGACGTCGTAATTGGTCGAGCAGAACGCCTGGATCTCGCTCGCCTGCCCCGGCTCCTGCGCACCGAACTGGTTGCATGGAAAGCCGAGCACCGAGAAGCCGCGCGGCGACAGGTCGCGATGCAGGTCCTCCAGGCCGCGATATTGCGGCGTGAAGCCGCATTTGCTCGCGGTGTTGACGATCAGCAGCACCTGTCCCTCGAAGCTGCGCAGGGCGACTTCTTCGCCGAGAAGCGAGTTGGCCTTGAAATCGTAGATCGCGGACATCGCTAACCCACGGGGTCGATCGGCGACGGCGGCACACCGCCCGCCTCGATCGCTTCGCCGGCGAGGAGACAAAGATCCTCGCGGTAACGGCCGGACACGATATGCACGCCGACGGGCGCCTTGCCGACGAGGCCGGTCGAGACCGCCAGACCCGGCAGTCCCATGAACGGAATCGCGATCTGCGGCAGCTGCGCCTCCCAGACGCGCTTGAAGGAATCATCGTCCTTGCGGTCGAGATGATCCGGGAACGGCAGCTCGCCGGAGACCGGCGTCAGCAGCACGGCATATGTCTCGAAGAACAGCATCCATTCGCGGGTCAGCGTGGCGCGGCGGGTCAATGCCTTGGCGTAGTTCGCCTGGTCCATCGGCGTGACCCTGGCGCGGTTGCCGCGCAGGCACGCCAGCGCGCCGGGATCGCCCTCGCGCTCGGCCATCTCGAGCTGCGCCTCGTAGCCGTCGCCGAGCCAGAGTTTTATCTGCCATTCGACCGCCTCGCGCATCGGCGGGGTGTTCTCGATCACATCGACAGTCCAGCCCGCGCGTTCCAGCCGCTTGCCGGCATCGATGACGGCCGCCTTCACCTCGGGGGCTGTCGCAAGGCCGTCCGGATTGAGGCAGAGCGCGGCGCGCTTGGGCCGCGCCGGGCCTTCCAGCGGCACCGGCACGAACCAGGGATCGCGGATGTCGCGGGCCGACATCGCCGCGAGCGAAATCCTGATGTCGTTGACGGTGCGCGCCAGCGGTCCCGACACCGCCATGATCTGCGGCCCGATCGGGCGCTCCGGCAGCGCCGGGTTGAAGGCCGGGATGCGGCCCAAAGTCGGACGCAGGCCATGCACGCCGCAGGCATAGGCGGGATAGCGGATCGAGCCGGCGATGTCGGTGCCGTGGGCGATATGGCCGATGCCGGCCGCGACCGCCGAGCCGGCGCCGCCGGACGAACCGCCCGGCGTCAGCGAGGCATCGCGGGGGTTTTTGGTGTCGCCGTGGACCAGATTGGTGGTGAACCAGCGATAGGAGAAGGCCGGGCAATTGGTGCGCCCAAGGAGAATGGCGCCGGCCTTGCGGAAATTGGCGACCACCGGATTGTCCTCGCGCGCGATCAGGTCGCGCTGGAGTTTCAGGCCGTTGGTGGTGGCAAAGCCCTCCTGGTCGACATTGGCCTTGATGGTGACGGGCACGCCGGCCAGCACGCCGGGGTCCTCACCCCTCGCAATGGCGGCATCGACGGCGTCAGCCTGCTTGAGCACGTCCTCCGGCCGATGGTCGATCACCGCGTTGAGGCTGGGATTGACGGCGTCGAGCCGGGCAAGGCCGGCCTGCGCGGCCTCCCTGGCCGAGACCTTTTTGGCTTTGACGAGATTGGCGAGGTCGGCGGCCGACAGGCGCCAGAGATCTTGCATGGCTTGCTCCGTATAACCGGCGTCTTTTAGCGCCGGGAACGCGGCAAAGCCATGCGGATTTCGCAGGGGCGAAGGGGGTTTAATGCCGGGTCGCGGACTGGTCCGGCATATCGAGGAGCGCCTCGGTGAAGGGGAATTCGAGCACGACCTCGCCCTCGACGTCGGTGACCTCGATGACAGCCTCGAGCAGGGCCGGCTGGGTGCCTTCCGATTTCAGGACCTCCAGGATCATCTGGCGGGCGACCTCCCAGGCGCGATCGGGATTGCGCAGGTCCTCTCCTTCGGGATCCACGATCAGTTCGTTGCCGATACGGGTGTTGAAGAAATATTTGGGCATCACCGAGATCCAATTGGGTCGCCTGTACCGGATTGAAAGCTGCACTGCACTCACAACTGCTTTATCAGGACAGGGTTCGCGACCGAATACGCCTGGCCGCAAGACTGCCTCACCAAAAGCGGTGTTCCAACCCGATATTTCGCGGCGCAACATGGCTTTCTCGGGAAGATTTCACTAGCGAACTTTTCCGCCCGCATTACTTTAACCGCTGGGCGGACACGTCCGAGTTCGCGAAATGGAGAGCCAAAATGGCCTGGAAAGCCCCCAAGATCGTCGAAGTGCCGTGTGGCATGGAAATCAACATGTATGTGAGCGCCACCCGCAAGTAAGCGGATGGTCAGTTTGCGTTCAGCGCAGGTGGATCTTTCGGTCACGACAGGTTTCCGAACGACGGAAACCGTGTCGGCCTGAGATCCACCTCGCAAGGTTATTTCCAGGAGACGGATCATGCTTCGCGTCGTCGTCCTGGGCGCCGCAGCCGGCGGCGGAGTGCCGCAATGGAATTGCGGCTGCGAGGGCTGCCGGACGGCCCGTGAAAACGGCCAAGAGCTGCAGAGAACCCAGGCCTCGGTCGCCTTCAGTGGCGATGGCGAGCACTGGTTCCTGATCAACGCCTCGCCCGATCTTCGCCAGCAATTGAATGCCACGCCGCAGCTGCATCCGAAGGCAGGGGCGCTGCGCCATACGCCGATCGCAGGCGTGATTCTAACCAACAGCGAAGTCGATGCGGTCGCAGGCCTGCTGTCGATGCGCGAGGGCTCGCCCTTCACGGTCTTTGCGCATGAGAAGGTGCTGGCGATCCTGAAGGCCAACAGCATCTTCAACGTGCTGAACGAGAAGAATGTGCGGCGCCAGCCGATCGACATCAATGAGCCGTTCGAGCCGCGGCTGCCGGATGGCGCGCGCGCAGGGCTAGAGGTGCTGCCCTTCGCGGTGCCGGGCAAATCGGCCTGGTATCTGGAAGGCAAGGCGCATCCGGGCGGCGAGAGCGGCGACGGCGATACGCTGGGGCTGAAGATCACCGACAAATCGACCGGCAAGTGCTTCTACTTCATCGCCGCCTGCGCCGAGGTCACCGACGCGCTCAAGGTCGAGATCGACGGCGCCGCGCTGGTGTTCTTCGACGGAACGGTGTGGCAGGACGACGAGATGATCAGGTGCGGGCTCGGCCACAAGACCGGCAAGAGCATGGGACATGTCGCGATGTCCGGCGAACACGGCGCCATCGCGCGGCTTGCCGATCTCACACTCGACAGGAAGATATTTCTGCATATCAATAACTCGAATCCGGCGCTGCTGCCCGCATCACCCGAGCGCAAGGCCGCTGAGCAGGCGGGCTGGCAGATACCCGCTGACGGAACGGAGATCGTGCTGTGAATGCCGCGTCACTGACTGGAATGACTGCGCTCTCGATCGGCAAGGACATCAAGCTCAACTCGGCCGAGGAGCTGGAGGCGACGCTGCGCCATATCGGGGCGACGCGCTATCACAGCCTGCATCCGTTCCATAAGCTGCTGCACGGCGGCAAGCTGAACAAGGGCCAGGTACAGGCCTGGGCGCTCAACCGCTACTATTACCAGAGCACGATCCCGATCAAGGACGCGGTGGTGATCTCGCGCTTCCGCGACCGCGCCACGCGGCTGGAATGGCGTCACCGCATCGAGGACCATGATGGCGATATTGGCAGCGAAGGCGGCATCGAGCGCTGGCTCAAGCTGACCGAAGGCCTCGGGCTCGACACGGCTTACGTGGAATCGACCGAAGGCATCTTGCCGGCGACGCGCTTTGCGGTCGAAGCCTATGTCCACTATTGCCGCGAGAAGAGCCCGCTGGAAGCGATCGCCTCCTCGCTGACCGAGCTGTTCGCGCCGAACCTGCACGAAGAGCGCATCTCCGGCATGCTGGAGCACTATGATTTCGTCAATCCTGACATCATGAGCTACTTCAAGCGCCGACTGGCGCAGGCGCCGCGCGATGCCGGTTTTGCGCTCGACTATGTCAAGGCGCATGCGCGGACGCCGGAAGAGCGCGCGTCGGTCTGCAACGCGCTGATCTTCAAGACCAACGTGCTGTGGGTGCAGCTCGACGCGCTCCAACACGCCTATGTCGAAGGCCACATTCCGCCGGGCGCGTTCGTGCCCAAAGCGAGCTGAGGAACAATCGATGGCCGGGCCGCGTAACATCAGCGTCAGCGAGACGAGCCGGCCGGTTCTGCCGCGGCACGCCAAGCTGAAATATGACGAGACGCGGAAAGTCTGGGTGATCCTGGCGCCCGAACGCGTGCTGGCACCGGACGAGATCGCGGTCGAGGTCTTGCAGCTTTGCAACGGCGAGCGCAGTGTCGGCGACATCTCCGATCAGCTGGCCGCGAAATACGCCGCGCCGCGCGATGCGATCCTCACCGACGTCATCGTCATGCTGCAGGATCTCGCCGACAAGGGCTTTCTCACGGAGGCCCGGGAGAAGACGTCATGAGCGATGTGCTTGGCAATCCCACCATCCCGCCCGACGCCAGCGACAGCCTCGCGGTGCTGGAGAAGCAGCGCTCGACGGCGGAAACGTTCGGCATTCCCCTCGCCGTGCTGCTCGAAATCACCCATCGCTGCCCGCTGCAATGTCCCTATTGCTCCAACCCGGTCGAGCTCGACCGCTCGAGCAAGGAGCTGACGACCGAGGAATGGAAGAAGGTGTTGAGCGAGCTCGCCGAGATCGGCGTGCTCCAGGTGCATTTCTCCGGCGGCGAGCCGACGGCGCGCAAAGACCTCGTCGAGCTGGTCAAGCATGCCAGCGACGTCGGCCTCTACACCAACCTCATCACCTCGGCCGTGCTGCTGACGCGCGAGCGGCTGAGCGGGCTTGCGGACGCAGGCCTTTGCCATGTGCAGATCAGTTTCCAGGGCGTTGAAGAAGGCCTCGCCGATCGTGTCGCCGGCTACAAGAACGGGCACCGCAAGAAGCTCGAAGTGGCAAAATGGACGCGCGAGCTCGACCTGCCGCTCACCGTGAACGCGGTAATGCACCGGCAGAACCTGCACCAGCTTCCTGATATCATCCAGATGTCGGTCGATCTCGACGCCGACCGGCTCGAGGTCGCCAACGTCCAATATTACGGCTGGGCGCTGAAGAACCGCGCCGCGCTGATGCCGACGGTCGCGCAGCTCGACGAGTGCACCCGTATCGTCGAAGAGGCGCGGGAGCGGCTGAAGGGAACCCTCGCAATCGACTATGTCGTGCCCGACTATTACGCGCTGCGGCCGAAGAAGTGCATGGGCGGCTGGGGCCGGCAGTTCTTCAATATCTCGCCGGCCGGCAAGGTGCTGCCCTGCCACGCCGCCGAGAGCATCACCGGGCTCGACTTCGAATCGGTGCGGTCCAACCATTCGATCGCCTGGATCTGGCAGAACTCGGACGCCTTCAACCGCTATCGCGGCACCGGTTGGATGAAGGAGCCGTGCAAGTCGTGCGAATTCCGCGAGATCGATTTCGGTGGCTGCCGCTGCCAGGCTTTCGCGCTGACCGGTGACGCCGCCAACACCGATCCCGCCTGCGCGCTGTCGCCGCTGCACGAGACCATCTTCAAGCAGGCCGAGCGCGAGGCCGAGGGCGGAACCAACCGCTTCCTCTATCGCAATTTCGCCGGCGGCACTCTGGAATCCGAGAATGGTGCCTGACGCCGCCGTGGCCGCTTCGGCCAAACGCGCCGATCCCTTTGCGCCGCTGACCTCGGAAATGCTCGATGTCGGCGACGGCCACGAGCTCTATGTCGAGAGCGCCGGCCGCACTGACGGAATCCCTGCGGTCTATCTGCATGGCGGCCCCGGCAGCGGTTGCCAGCCCGACCATCGCCGCCTTTTTGATCCGGACCGCTTCTGCGCCGTGCTGTTCGACCAGCGCGGCTGCGGCCGCAGCCGGCCGAAGGGATCGCGCCAGCACAACACCACGGCGCACCTGGTCGCGGACATGGAAAAAATCCGCGAAAAGTTCGGCTTCGACCGCTGGATGGTGGTCGGCGGCTCCTGGGGCGCGACGCTGGCGCTGGCGTATGCGGAGGCGCATCCCGAGCGGGTCTCCGGCATTGCGCTCCGCGCGACGTTCCTCGGCACGCGTGCCGAGGTCGAGATCGCCTTCACCTCGCGCCTGTCGCAGTTCTATCCCGCGCTCTACGAGGATTTTCTGAGCGTGCTGCCGGTCGAGGAGCGCGGGCGGCCAGTGGACGCCTATTGGCGCCGCATCCTCGATGCAGATCCGGCCGTGCATGGCCCCGCATCGCGCGCCTGGCACGACACCGAGCGCGCCTTGTCGGAGCACAAGGCGGCAAAGACGCGGCTGGATCTGGCGTCGCTGAACGTCTGGCGCACATTGCCTGCGACTCCGTTCATGGAGGCGCATTATTTCGTCCACGACAGCTTCATGACGAAGAACCAGTTGTTGCGGAACGCCGACAAGCTCAGTGGCATTCCCGGCATCATCGTCCAGGGCCGCTACGATCTGTTGTGTCCTCCTGAGACATCTCAAGCGCTCGCGAAACTGTGGCCGGGTTCCGAGATTCGCATCGTGGAAGAAGCCGGACATTCGCTCTATGATGCCGGCGTGCGGGACGCGGTCATGAAGTCGATCGCGGATCTTGCTTCGAAGGCCGCGCGATAACAGGACAACAAGAAAATGCCGCTCGCCGGGACAGGCATGCTGCTGACGTCGATGAACATCGACGCGGCTGATGAAGCTGATTTCAACCGCTGGTACGATCGCGAGCATCTGGAAGAGCGCGTCGCGATCGACGGCTTTCTGGAGGCGCGGCGCTATGTCGCGCACGCCGCCAATCCCAAATATCTCTCGCTGTATTCGACCGAGACGCTCGACGTGCTGGACAGTCCCGCCTACCGGACACGGCTCGCCAATCAAACTGAATGGTCGCGGCGGACCATGGCTCATTTCAAGGACATGCTCCGCGTTGTCGCCCGCATCACGGTCAGCAACGGTACCGGTCGCGGCGCTGCGCTCGGCGTGGTGCGGCTGCGGCCGACGCCTGAGAATGCCGTGGCATGGCGTGATGCGCTGCAAGAAAAGCTGGCGCCGGAAACGCGCGAGGGCATCATCTCCATGCATCTGCTCGAGAGCGAACCCGAATTGTCGGGCGCGACCGCGGACATTCCGGCGGTGCGCAACGAAGGCGCGCGCGACTGGTTCGTGCTGGTCGACGGCACGCGTGTCGGCGCGGTCTCGGCTGTCATCGCCGAACGCTTCACCGGCCCTGTCGCGGCGCCCTTCCCGCTTCCCGTGTCCGTCGGCACTTATTCGCTGATGTGGGATCTCGCGAAGAGCGATATCGCGCACAGTTGAAGCAGCTATCCGCATCGCAACATGCTGCACCGCCGCATACCGCGCGCCGCCGTTAATGCTGTGCGCGCGTAGCTCCCATGAAAGCCGGTGATCACCCAAATTTGCCGTTGTACTTCGGAAGGGTTCTAATAAGCTAACCTAATGACGTCATTCAGAAACCAGATCGACGCGCGTTAGCGTTCGCCAAGCTCAAGAAAAGGCCGCGGGGTCTTTGAGCCTGCGCGGACAGGGTAGGAATGAAACCGACCGATATCGCGGCCCCTGACTACTTTCACAAAGTGGTCGATTGCCAATGGGCCTGTCCTGCACACACCCCGGTTCCCGAATACATCCGACTGATCGCCCAAGGCCGCTACAGCGACGCCTACATGATCAATTGGAAATCGAACGTGTTTCCCGGAATTCTGGGACGCACCTGCGATCGTCCCTGCGAGCCGGCGTGCCGCCGCGGACGCGTCGAGGAGACCCCGGTCGCGATCTGCCGCCTGAAGCGCGTCGCCGCCGACTTCAAGGACGACATCACGCAACGTCTGCCGCGGCCCTCGGCCAAGAACGGCAAACGCGTTGCATTCGTCGGCGGCGGCCCCGCCTCACTGACAGTCGCGCGCGACCTGGCGCCACTCGGCTACCACTGCACCGTGTTCGACGGTGATCCCGAAGCCGGCGGCATGATGCGATCGCAGATCCCGAAATTCCGCCTGCCCAATTCGGTGATCGACGAGGAGACCGGCTACATCCTCAATCTCGGCGTCGACTTCAAAGGCGGCCACCGCATCGAGAGCATGAAGGCGCTGCTCGCGGAGAAGTATGACGCGATCTTCGTCGGCTCCGGCGCACCGCGCGGCCGCGAGCTCGACATTCCTGGCCGAAAAGAGGCCGCCGCCAACGTCCATATCGGTATCGACTGGCTGTCCTCGGTCTCGTTCGGCCATACCGACAAGATCGGCAAGCGCGTCATCGTGCTCGGCGGCGGCAACACCGCGATGGATTGCTGCCGCACCGCCCGCCGGCTCGGCGGCGAAGAGGTGAAAGTCGTCGTGCGCTCCGGCTTCGAGGAGATGAAGGCTTCGCCCTGGGAGAAGGAAGACGCGCTCCACGAGGACATCCCGATCCTCAACTTCCTCGTCCCCGTCGCCTTCGTCCACGACAACGGCAAGCTCACCGGCATCACGTTCCAGAAGGTGAAGGCCGAATACGACGCCAAGGGGCGCCGCAACCTCGTGCCCTCGGGCGAGCCCGACCAGACCATCGAATGCGACGACGTGCTGGTCGCGGTCGGCCAGGAGAACGCCTTCCCCTGGATCGAGCAGGATTGCGGTATCGAGTTCGACAAATGGCACATGCCCAAGGTCGATCCGAAAACATTCGTCTCGACCAACCCAAAGGTGTTTTTCGGCGGCGACGCCGCGTTCGGGCCGAAGAACATCATCTGGGCGGTGGCGCAGGGCCACGACGCCGCGTTGTCGATCCACAAGCTGCTCTCGGGCGAGGACATCACCGAGCGACCGCTGCCGGAGGTACACATCTCCTCGCAGAAGATGGGCATCCACGAATGGAGCTATGACAACGACATCTCCAACGACAAGCGCTTCAAGGTACCGCATCGCGACAAGGTGATCGCGCTGAAGGACATCCGCACCGAGGTCGAGCTCGGCTACGACGTCAAGCTCGCACTGGGAGAGGCCGAGCGCTGCCTGAACTGCGACGTCCAGACCGTGTTCTCGACCTCGCTCTGCATCGAGTGCGATGCCTGCGTCGACATCTGTCCGATGGATTGCATCACCTTCACGGGTAACGGCGAGGAGACTGATCTGCGTCAGCGCCTGAAAGCGCCCTCGCCGCATCCGGACCAGGACCTTTATGTCTCCAGCGACCTCAAGACCGGACGCGTAATGGTCAAGGACGAGGACGTCTGCCTGCATTGCGGGTTGTGCGCCGAGCGCTGTCCCACCGGCGCCTGGGATATGCAGAAATATTTCATCGAGATGACTCACGCAGGTTCAGCATGCCCGACAAAAAGCCGATCAGCAGCGTAAACGACTTCGTCGTCCGCTTCGCCAACGTCAACGGATCGGGCTCGGCCAGCGCCAACGAAATGTTCGCGCGCGCGATCCTGCGCCATGGCGTGCCGGTGAGCCCGCGCAACATCTTCCCCTCCAACATCCAGGGCCTGCCGACCTGGTACGAGGTGCGGGTGACCGAAGCCGGCCATCTCGGCGCCCGCGGCGGCGTCGACATGATGGTGGCGATGAACCCGCAGACCTGGGACAAGGATGTCGCCGGCATCGAGCCCGGCGGCTATCTGTTCTACGATTCCACCAAGCCGATGCCGTCGACGAAATTCCGCGATGACATCACCGTGATTGGTGTTCCCCTGACAGCGATCACCAACTCGACCTACACCGATCCGCGCCAGCGCCAGCTGTTCAAGAATATCATCTATCTGGGCAGCCTCTCGGCGCTGCTCGACATGGATCCGAAACTGATCGAGCAGCTGATCGGCGAGCAGTACAAGGGCAAGGAGAAGCTGTTGTCCTCCAACGTCCACGCCCTGCATCTCGGCCGCGACTGGGCGCTGCAAAACCTGAAATGCCCGACCGGGCTGCGGGTGAAGAAATCCGACAAGGTCGGCGACCGCATTTTCATCGAGGGCAACAGCGCCGCCGCGCTCGGTGCCGTCTATGGCGGCGCCACGGTGTGCGCCTGGTATCCGATCACGCCGTCCTCGTCGGTGGCGGAGGCTTTTACCGCGCACTGCAAGAAGTACCGGCACGATCCCGCGACCGGAAAGGCGAAATACGCGATCGTGCAGGGCGAGGACGAGCTGGCCTCGATCGGCATCGTGATCGGCGCCTCCTGGAACGGCGCGCGCGCCTTTACCGCAACGTCCGGCCCCGGCATCTCGTTGATGACGGAGTTCATCGGCCTCTCATACTTCGCCGAGATTCCGGCCGTGATCATGAACATCCAGCGCGCCGGTCCCTCCACGGGCATGCCGACCCGCACCCAGCAATGCGACATCATCGCCTGCGCCTATGCTTCGCATGGCGACACCAAGCATGTGCTGCTGTTCCCGGAGGATCCGGCGGAAGCATTCGAGTTTGCGGCCGCCGCCTTCGATCTCGCCGAGCGGCTCCAGACCACCATCTTCCTGATGCTCGACCTCGACATCGGCATGAACCACCGGCTCTGCCGTCCGCTGAAGTGGGACGACGCCAAGCAATATGACCGCGGCAAGGTGATGACCGCGGAGATGCTGGACGAGGGCCGCGATTTCGGCCGTTATCTCGACGTCGACGGCGACGGCATCCCCTACCGCACCTATCCCGGCACGCATCCGACCAAGGGCTCCTATTTTACCCGCGGCACCTCGCGTGATCGCTATGCGCGCTATTCCGAGGAAGGTACGGTCTACGCCGACAACATGCAGCGTCTGGTGCGCAAGTTCGAGACCGCGCAGGATCTGGTGCCGCGACCGCTCCAGGCCAATGCAGAACGGCCGACCAAATACGGCGTGATCTATTTCGGCTCGACCACGCCCGCGATGGACGAGGCGATCGGACTTTTGGAGGCACGGGGCCATCAGCTCGACCGCCTGCGCATCCGCGCCTTCCCGTTCCACTCGAGCGTGGCGAGCTTCCTCGCCGAGCACGATTTCGTCTACGTGGTCGAGCAGAACCGCGACAGCCAGCTGCGCCAGCTCATCGTCAACGAGAACGGCATCGACCCGGTGCGGCTGGTGCCGATCGTGCATTACGACGGCTCGCCGATCACCGCCCGTTTCATCGCAAAAGCCATTGGCGACCACCAGGATCACCTCAAGGTGACCCCGCTCCGCAAGGCCATGTCATGACCTACATTGCAAAGCCGAAATTCCATCATCCCGGGCTGAAGAAGAACGAGCTCGGCTACACCCATCGCGACTACGAGGGCAAGATCTCGACGCTGTGCGCCGGCTGCGGCCACGATTCGATCACGGCCTCGATCATCGAGGCCTGCTATGAGCTCTCGATCGAGCCGCACCGGGTGGCGAAGATCTCGGGTATCGGCTGCTCGTCGAAGACGCCGGACTATTTTCTCGGCAATTCGCACGGCTTCAACTCCGTGCACGGCCGCATGCCGTCCGTGCTGACCGGCGCCAACCTCGCCAACCGCGACCTGATCTATCTCGGCGTCTCCGGCGACGGCGATTCCGCCTCGATCGGCTTCGGCCAGTTCGCCCATTCGATCCGGCGCGCCGTCAACATGACCTATATCGTAGAGAACAACGGGGTCTACGGCCTGACCAAGGGCCAGTTCTCGGCGACCGCCGACCGCGGCTCGAAATCCAAGAAGGGCGTCACCAACACCGACAACGCCATCGACCTCGTCGCGATCGCCCTGCAGCTCGGCGCCACCTTCGTCGCGCGCTCGTTCTCCGGCGACAAGACCCAGCTGGTGCCGCTGATTGCGGCCGCGATCCGCCACAAGGGCGCGTCGTTCATCGACGTCATCAGCCCCTGCATCGCCTTCAACAACCATGCCGGCTCGACCAAGAGCTTCGACTATGTCCGCGAGCACAATGACGCGGTGAACCGGCTCGACGTGCTGGTCGGCCGCGATCCCATTGCGGTGGATTACGCGCCAGGCACGGTGCAAATGGTCGAGCAGCATGACGGCAGCAAGATCGCGCTGCGCAAGATCGACGCGGACTACGATCCGCATGACCGGCTCGGCGCCCAGACCTTCTTGCAAAAGCACGCCGCAAAGGGCCAGATCGTCACCGGCCTGCTCTACGTCGATCCCGACGCGGAAGATTTGCACGAGCACCTCAACACGGTGGAGACGCCGCTCAACACGCTGGAAGCGGACACGCTCTGCCCGGGCTCGGCGGTGCTGGACAAGTTCAACGCCAGCCTGCGATGATCGCCTACCGCGCTGTGGCGGGCTGCCTGACGCGTACGGTGATCTTCTCCGAAACGATGGGCGGCTCGAACGGATAGTGCTTGGCATCGCCCAGCACGAGTTGAAGCGTGTGCGTCCCGGGCGGAAGCTCGAGAAGCGTTTCGGTCTGCCCTGCCCCGAAATGCAGATGCGACTTGTCCTGCAGGATCGGCTCCTTGGGATCGACGGGATCGTTGACGTCGATCAGCAAATGATGATGACCGGCGTTCTGATACTCGTCGCCGGCATGGGTCACTCCCATGTTGCGCAAGCCGAACCGGACCCAGAATCCGCCGCGGACTTTCTGCCCGTCATGCGGGGTGATGAAATAGAGCTTTGCGTCCTTGGGAGCTGTCTTGCCTTGCGAAAAGGCTACCCCCGGAAGCAATGCCAGCGCCGCCGCCAGCGCGGCGCAACCAAGGATTTGCATCAAACCAACTCCAGCACTTAAGGACTGAGCGCCACGCGGAATCCGTGCGTCGGATAACGAACATTGGTGTCGTAGCCATCGCGGTTGGACGGCCGCACATATCTCGAATCGTTCTTCCAGGAGCCCGAGCGCAGGACATGGGCGCTGCAGTCCCCGCTGCTCCATGCCGAGCCGTCACCGGGCGCGCCCTGATAGGTCTTGTGCCAGCAGTCCTCGACCCACTGATCGACACCGCCGCCCATGTCGTGGAGCCCGAACGGATTCGGCCTGAAGCTACCGACCTTCGCTGGCTGCTCGGCCGCGAGATCACCGCAATCCTTGCAACCGGCCACGCCCGGCTGCAGCTTGTCGCCCCACCAATATTTAGTCTGCGTTCCGCCCCGCGCGGCATATTCCCATTCGGCTTCGCTCGGAAGCCGATAAGTCTTCTTCGTCGCCTGAGCGAGATAAGCCGCATATTGCCGCGCGTCTGTCCAGCTCACATTGCTGGCCGGCGCATCGTCCTTGCCGATGGCCGTGAAGCCGCACGCCTTTGCAGCGGCGCACTCGTTCCATTCCTGCACGGTCACCGGATATTTGCCGATCGAGAACGGCTTGATCGCAACCTGGTGGACAGGACGCTCGGTCGGGTCGTCATTGCTTCCCATCGCAAAGCTGCCGCCGCGAATGGCGACCATCTCGGGTTCACGGACGGCAGTCGCCGACTGACTTGGCGATTGACTCGGCGATTGACTTGGCGCCGAAGCGGGCGACGGAGGTAACGAAGCCGACGAGGGAGAGGGCTGCGGCGTCTGCGTCGCCGCTTCGCGCGGCGGAGGCTGCGGGCTCGGTGATGCGGCCGGAGAAGCGGTAGGCACGGGCACGGCGGCCTGCTCGTTCACCCTGCCCGGCGCCTGAGCCAGCAGATACCACAGCACACCGGCGGCAATCACCGACAGCGTGATTCCCAGGAGAAAGATCAGAGTATTCTCGCGCCGCCCCCGCGTCCTGCCGACCGCATCTGCATCCGGCAGCACGCGATAGACGCGCACGGGATCGGTGATGTTCTTGACTTTGCGGTCCCCGAGCGACTCGTAACCGCACACAACCTTGTGCTTGATCTGCTCGTAGATCGCGCCGGAGACATAGACCTGGCCTGGCTCGGCGATGCCCTCGATGCGCGTGGCGATGTTGACGCCGTCGCCGTAGACATCATCCGGCTCTACGATGACGTCACCGAGATTGACGCCAATCCGGTACTCGATCCGGGAATGCTTCGGAAGCGAGGCGTTGCGGCCGATGAGATTCTGCTGGATGACGATGCTGCATCGCACGGCCTCGACCGGACTGTCGAAAATCGCGATGAAGCCATCGCCCGTCGTCTTCACCAAACTTCCATGGTGCTCGACGATGCTAGGCTGGATGAGATCCCGCTCGATCCGCTTGACGCGGACGTGCGTGCCCTCCTCGTCGGCCTGCATCAGGCGGCTGTAGGAAGCGATGTCACCGACAATGATGGCCGCGAGACGACGAGGCATTGGGCCGTGGGGAGGCGGCTCGTCATTCCCGGATCTGAAGTTGCGAATTTCGCCCATTGCGGGGGACTCCACAAACTTGCAAAGGCAGCCCCAGCCTACGACCGCCAAAGGCGATCGTCTGTGAAGGCTATCACATCGATGAAATGGGGCAATGTCGAAGGAACCGTAGGCGTCGAGTTCCGAAGGGCGATGGTGTCACATCGGTTGAACCTTCATGACCCCACCGATGACTAATGCCCCGCACTGAACCAATCACCTCGCTCCGCCCTGCGATGATCATGTCAGGGATGTGCGAAGGTTGAACGCGTTGCACCCAGGCCGCGTCTACAGTGTACAGCTCAGCTGCTAGCTCGAGGCCATCATGAAGCTTTCTCTCTTTTCTGCCGTCTTCTTTGCCGCGCTCGGCGGCGCCGTCCACGCCGAGGAGGCTGACGACATCCGCGAGGCGAGCAAGACTGAGGCCGAGACCTTCAACGCGCGGATGTATGCGGGCACGCCCGGCAACAAGGCCTATGCCTGCTTCGTGCGCCGCTACGATGCCGAGCATCTGGCGCGGCATCCGAAGCAGAAGGTCGCCTCGATGAAGCTGCTGGTCTCGGCGGAATTGGACACGGAGGACCAGCAGCTCCACAACTCCTTCCGCCTCGGCTTCAAATACCGTCACCGCTCCGGCGATTTCGACTCCAGCGGCTCCTGTCATCACGTCGTGTTCGCCAAGGACGGCACCGAGCTCCGCCTCGGCTGCGGTGTCGACTGCGAGGGCGGCGGCCTCGGCGTGGCGCTCTCAAAGGACGACAGATCGGCGATCGTGCGGCTGGCGCGGGTCAGGGTCTGGCAGAACAACAAGCCGGATGACGACGCCGAGCAATCGCTGGTCGCCGGCGCCGACGACGGGATTTTCCGCCTCGACCGCACGGACAACAGGGAGTGCGCCTCGCTCGTGACCGACCGCAAGGAACTCGCCGCGCTCCGCCACAAATGACAAATGATATGTGTCCGGCGAAGTCAGGTTTAGTCGAGGAAGATCGCCATGAACCGCCGGAACATCTTGTGGAGCGCCGTCTCGGCTTTGGGCGCGGCGCTTGGCGCCTCCGGCGCGAAGGCCGCGGCGGAAGCCGGCACGGCGAATAAGCTCAAGGTGGTCTATCACCTCAGCGACGCCGAGAAGGTCAATTTCGTGCTCGGCAACATCCAGAACCACATCGACGGCGTCGGCGGTCCGGACCATGTGACGATCGCGCTGGTGATCCACGGGCCGGCGCTGAAGGCGTTTCACTGGGCGCAGGCCAACCCCGACATCAGCAAGCGCGTCGGCGATTTTTCCAAGGACGGCATCGAGCTCGCCGCGTGCGGCAACACGATGAAGGCGCAGAACGTCACCCTCACGGATCTCTTGCCGGGCTTCCTCAGCGCGGAAAAAGGCGGCGTGGTCCGTTTGGCCGAGCTCCAGTCGCAGGGCTATCTCTATCTGCGGCCGTAGGCAGGCTGCTGCGAAAATTGTGCGCTCCCTCCCCCGCTTGCGGGGGAGGGTCGGGGAGAGGGTGTCTCCGCAATCGAGAACCCCAAGAGGAGAGAGCCCTCACCCGGCGCTGCGCGCCGACCTCTCCCGCAAACTTGCGGGAGAGGTGCACCGGTGCCCGCAGCAAGTACCGAATCCAGCAGAACCTCTCTCTGTCGCCCTTGACTTATCCATAACTCCACGGTTATGAGTTGAGCCATAACTCATGGGTTATAGATTGTATGTCCGCCGCTCACGATCTCCTGTTCAGGACGCTCGCCGACCCCACCCGGCGGGCAATCTTCGAGCGGCTGTGCCGCGAAGGGGAACAGACAGTCGGGGCACTGACGGCATTATCAGGCGTTTCCCAGCCGGCGGTCTCGAAACATCTCGGCGCGCTGAAGCAGGCTGGCCTCGTGCGCGACCGGCATCAAGGACGCCAGACCCATTACAGCGCGCAGCCCGGCGCGCTCAATCCGCTGATCGACTGGACCAGCCAGATGGCCGGGTTCTGGCAGACCCGGCTCGACGCACTCGACGATCTCCTGAAGAGGATGGACCAATGACCGAAGCTGCCGCCGAGATGCGTTCTGTCGTCATCGAGCGCGAATTTGCCTTTCCGGCAGAGCGGATCTGGCGCGCGCTGACGCAGCCGCATCTGATCGAGGAATGGCTGATGAAGAACGATTTCAAGCCGACCGTCGGCCATCGCTTCAACCTTCGCGGCGAGTGGGGCGGCGTACTGGACTGCGAGGTCCTCACCATCGAACCGCAGAAGACGCTCGCCTACACCTGGAATTTTTCGCATGACGACGCGGCGTTCGATCTCAAGAGCGTCGTGACCTTCACGCTGACACCGACAGGAGCAGGCACGCATCTGCGCGTCGAGCAAGCCGGCTTCAGCCCGACGCAGAAGCAGGCTTTTGGCGGCGCGCATGCCGGCTGGAAGCAGTTTTTCGCCAAGCTGGACGAGCTGCTGGCGCGGGCAGACTAGCTCGGCCACCGGCCTTCATTCGATCATCTCAAGAGGAGGTTTCATTGACCGGGAATATGTGGGTTCGGCAGATCCATCGCTGGCTGTCGATCGCGTTCACGCTCGCCGTCATCGCCAACATCGTCGCCATGACCATGCAGCTCCAGGCCGTGTGGATCGGCCTGCTGGCGCTCGTTCCGCTGATCCCGTTACTCGCGACCGGGCTCTACATGTTCGCGCTGCCCTATCTCGGCCAGCGCGACGACGTGCGACGCGAGGCGAGATCATGAAGAAGGCCGTGACCGCGACAAAGAGCAGCGCGAAGGACGCGAATGGGCCGTCACCCTCCAAGCTGATCGACGGCAGGATCAAGGAGCTCGGCGACTGGCGCGGCGAAATGCTCGGGCGAATCCGCGGCCTGATCAAGGAGGCCGATCCCGAAATCGTCGAGGAATGGAAGTGGCGCGGTGTTCCCGTTTGGGAGCACGACGGCATCATCTGCACCGGCGAAACCTACAAGGCCGTCGTGAAGATGACCTTTGCCAAGGGCGCGGCGCTGGAGGATCCCGCAGGCCTGTTCAATTCGAGCCTCGAGGGAAATGTGAGGCGCGCGATCGATTTCCAGGAGGGCGCGAAAATCAACGAGAAAGCGTTGAAGGCACTCATTCGTGCCGCTGTGGCGCTGAACGCGTCCAAAGCCAAGAAGAGGCCGGCGAAGAAGCGATCGACTTAGAGCACCTCGGGTCGATACAAATTCTCGGCGGCGGCCAGAGCAAGCGCCTCGTCCTTCGAGACGACCGCTCCGCGGTCTCCTCAGGATGAGGCTAGGCAGCGTCCCTATCTGTCGAAATTGCAGCCGCAGACTCCGTCCTCATCCTGAGGGCCCGCCAACGGCGGGCGTCTCGAAGGATGGGCCGCGGGCGAGCTGTCCGCCACATCGATGCTCCAGGTGTAGACGCCGAAGTCAGGCTACCGCCGAGATCGGGCGCGGGCTCACGACATATTCGCGCAAGACCTTGTCATTGGCGTCGACCTCGATCAACGCGACGTCGTAGGTCCAGAGATCGGCCAGATGCTGGAGCACGCGCTTGGCGTCGGTCTCGTTGAGTTGCGAGCCCTTGATCACGTGGTGATGCAGGATCAGCCGCCGGTCACCGGAGAGATCGACGTCGACCACCTCGATATTGGCGTCGATGTAGCCGACATCGTGCTGCCGCGCCAACTCGCGCCGGACGCGGCGGAAGCCGCGCTCGTCGTGAATGGCGTCGACCCGGATGCCGGCGCGTTCTTCGGGATCGTCGTGCAAGTGGAACATGCGGAGGTGCCGCATCAGCTTCGGGCTCAGGAACTGGGCGATGAAGCTTTCGTCGCGGTAGTTGGCCCAGACGTCGCGCAGCACGCCCATCACGTCGTTCTTGCCGGCAATGTCCGGGAACCACTCCCGGTCCTCGTCTTCCGGCCGGGTGACGATGCGCTCGATGTCCTGCATCATGGCAAAGCCGAGCGCATAGGGGTTGAAGCCGGAGAAGCGCGGATCATCGAATTCGGGCTGGAACACCACATTGGTGTGCGATTGAAGGAATTCGAGGAAGTTGCCGTCGGTGATACGGCCCTGCTGGTGCAGCTTGGTCATGATGCGATAGTGGACGTAGGTCGCCGTCCCCTCGTTCATCACCTTGGTCTGGCTCTGCGGATAAAAATATTGCGCGATGTGGCGGACGATGCGCAACAGCTCGCGCTGCCAGGGCGCCAGCCGCGGCGCGCTCTTCTCGAGGAAGTAGAGCAGGTTCTCCTGCGGCAACCCGAGCAGCTTGCGGCGGCGTTCGATGCTGATCGCGGACCGGGTCTTGCTCTTCCCTGCCGGCACGGTGCGCCAGAGGTCGTTGAAGACCTCTTCCTCGTGCTGGCGGCGGCGCCCTGCCCGCTTTTCCTCGGCGCGGAGGTCGAGTTTCTTCTTTCCGGGATAGCGGTCGATGCCGTGCGACATCAGCGCATGCGCGGCATCCAAAGTACGCTCGACCTCGATGCGACCGTAGCGGTCCTCGCAGCTCATCACGTATTTCTTGGCGAAGTCGAGATAGTCCAGAATACCGTCAGCGTCGGTCCACTGCCTGAATAGATAATTGTTCTTGAAGAAGTGGTTGTGGCCGAAGGCGGCGTGGGCGATCACCAGCGTCTGCATCGTCGCCGTGTTCTCCTCCATCAGATAGGAGATGCAGGGTGAGGAGTTGATCACGATTTCATAGGCGAGCCCCATCAGGCCCTTGCGATAGGACGCCTCGTGGAACGCGAACTGCTTGCCGAACGACCAGTGCTTGTAGAACAGGGGCATACCGACCGACGAGTAGGCATCCAGCATCTGCTCGGCGGTGATCACCTCGATCTGGTTCGGATAGACGTCGAGCCCGAGATCTTTCGTCGCCACCTCCTCGCAGGCATCGGTGATGCGCTGCAAGGTGTGAAAATCCCAATCGGCGCCTTCGAACAAGCGTTCCGTCATGGAGCGGTCTTCTCCTGGGAAGTTTCGCGGCGCTGGAACAAGTCGTGGAACACCGGGAAAATCTCGCTGCGCTCGCTGACCTTGCGCATCGAGAGCGGTGCGCCGCTGTTGCGCAGGCGCTCATAGAGGGTCCAGAGCGAGGAGTCGGAGAGATCGAAGGCGCTGCCGCCGGACTCGCCGACCTCGAGATAGGCGAAGAACTGGCAGACCGGCAGGATATTGTCGGTCAGCAGCATCCCCGTGAGCTCGCCGTCCGAATAGGAATTGTCGCCGTCGGAGGCTTGCGCGGCGTAGATATTCCAGTCCGACGGGTTGAAGCGTTCGCGCACGATCTCGTGCATCGCCTGCAGCGCGCTGGAGACCAGCGTGCCGCCGGAAGCCGGGCCGTAGAAGAAGGTCTGCTCGTCCACCTCCTCGGCGCGGTCGGTGTGGCGGATGAAGACGATATCGACATGCTTGTAGCGGCGCTTCAGGAACACGTAGAGCAGCATGTAGAAGCGCTTGGCGAGATCCTTCATGTGCTCGGACATCGAGCCCGACACGTCCATCAGGCAGAACATCACGGCCTGGGCAACGGGCTTGGGCACCGTCTCGAAGCGGCGATAGCGGATGTCGAGCGGGTCGATGAAGGGAATGCGCTTGGTCTTCGCTTTCAGCTTTTCCAGCTGGTCGAGAAGCACCACACGCTCGTCCTCATCCGTGCATGCCGCGATCGCGGCTTCCAGCTCCTCGATCTCGTCCTTGCGGGGACGCTTGAGCGCGATGCGGCGTGCTAGCGCGAGCCGCACGGTTCGGCTGACCGAAATATTGGCCGGCGAGCCGGTCATGGTATAGCCGGCGCGCTGGATGCCCTCGCTCTCGGTGTGCGCGATCTTGCGCTTGGCAAGGTCCGGCAGCTCGAGATCGTCGAGGAAGAGATCGACGAACTCGTCGCGGCTCAGCACGAAGCGGAAGGCGTCCTCGCTGTCGCCTTCGCCCGGCCCGGAATCCTTGGCGCTGCCCTGGCCGGAGCGCTGGAGATAGTCGCCCTCGATGAACTTCTTGTTCCCGGGCAATACCATGTCGCGGGTTCCGCCGTCGCGGCGGAAACGCGGCTCGTGCATGCCATCGAGCGGGATCGTGACCTCACCACCCTCCAGGACATCCTTGATGTCGCGTTCCTGCGAGGTCTTCTTGACGGCGCCCTGCACCAGAGATTTGGCCCGACGCAAGAACCGCTGCCGGTTCTCAAGACTCTTGCCGCCTGGATTCAGGCGCCTGTCAATAATGTGAATGGGCACTTTTCCATCCGCCTCAACCGGCCTGCTTCACGCGCATGTACCACTCGACGAGCCGGCGAACCTGACGCTCGGTGTAGCCGCGCTCCACCATGCGTGCGACGAATTCGCCGTGCTTCTTCTCCGTCTCGCCGTCCTTCTTCGACCCGAAGGAGATGACCGGAAGCAGGTCCTCGACCTGGGAGAATATCCGCTTTTCGATCACATCGCGAATCTTCTCGTAGGAGATCCAGGTCGGATTCTTGCCGCCGTTCTGGGCGCGCGACCGTAACGAGAATTTGACCACCTCGTTGCGGAAATCCTTCGGGTTGGCGATGCCCGCCGGCTTCTCGATCTTGGTCAGTTCCTGGTTCAAGAGATCGCGATCCAAGAGCTGGCCGGTGTCGGCATCCTTGAAATCCTGGTCCTCGATCCATGCATCGGCATAATCCACGTAGCGGTCGAACAGGTTCTGGCCGTAATCCGAGTAGGATTCGAGATAGGCCTTCTGGATCTCGTTGCCGATGAACTCGGCGTAACGCGGCGCCAGATCCGCCTTGATGAATTCCAGGTAGCGCTTCTCGACTTCCTCGGGCAGCTGCTCGCGCTTGATCGATTGCTCCAGCGCGTACATCAGATGCACGGCGTCGGCGGCGACCTCCTGCGGATCGTGGTTGAAGGTGGCAGCCAGGATCTTGAAGGCAAAGCGCGTGGAGACGCCGTCCATGCCCTCGTCGACGCCGGCGGCATCGCGATATTCCTGGACGCTGCGCGCCTTCGGATCGGATTCCTTCAGGCTTTCGCCGTCATAGACCCGCATCTTGGCAAACACCGTGGAATTTTCGTGCTTGCGCAGACGCGACATCACCGAGAACCGCGCCATCGTCTCCAGCGTCGAGGGCGCGCACGGCGCGGCCGCGAGCTCGGAGCCCTGGATCAGCTTCTCGTAGATCTTCTGCTCTTCCGTGATCCGCAGCACGTACGGCACCTTGATCACGCAGATGCGGTCGATGAAGGCTTCGTTGTTCTTGTTGGCCTTGAAGCTCGACCACTCCGCCTCGTTGGAGTGCGCGAGGATCACGCCGGTGAACGGGATCGCGCCGATATTCTCGGTGCCGATGTAGTTGCCTTCCTGCGTCGCAGTGAGCAGCGGATGCAGCATCTTGATCGGCGCCTTGAACATCTCGACGAACTCGAGGATGCCCTGGTTGGCGCGGTTGAGGCCGCCCGAATAGCTGTAAGCATCGGGGTCGTTCTGCGCGTAGGTCTCGAGCTTGCGGATATCGACCTTGCCGACCAGCGAGGAGATGTCCTGGTTGTTCTCGTCACCGGGCTCGGTCTTGGCGACCGCGATCTGGCGCAGCCGCGACGGCTGGATCTTGGCGACGCGGAATTGCGAGATGTCGCCGCCGAAGGCCTCGAGCCGCTTGTAGCACCACGGGCTCATCAGGCCGGTGAGGCGCCGGCGCGGAATGCCGTACTTCTCTTCCAGCATCGGGCCGAGCTGATCCGGATCGAACAGGCTGAGCGGGCTTTCGAACACGGGCGAGAGCTCGTCACCGGCCTTGAGCACGTAGATCGGATGCACCTCCATCAGCGACTTCAGCCGCTCGGCGAGCGAGGATTTACCGCCGCCGACCGGACCGAGCAAATAGAGGATCTGCTTGCGCTCTTCGAGGCCCTGCGCCGCGTGACGGAAGAAACCGACGATGCGCTCGATGGTTTCTTCCATGCCGTAAAAGCCGGCGAAGGCCGGATAGGTGCGGATCGTGCGGTTCAAAAAAATACGGCCAAGGCGTGGGTCCTTGGCCGTGTCAATCGTCTGGGGCTCGCCGATCGCTGCTAGCAGTCGTTCGGCCGCGTTCGCGTATTTCATGGGATCGCTTCGACACGATTCCAGATATTCCGCCATCGACATGTCGTGTTGGCTTCTCGCCTCGAACGACTTAGCGAAAGCGTTGAATAGAGAATCGTTGTACATGATCCCTCTCCGCGTGAGTTCCGCTACACAACTGAACGAAAGCAGCGACCGGACCGTTCCTTAGCGCCACTCTCGAATCAGCGTGAGCACATGACGATCATTCGACACCCGGGCGCCTTCTCGGCGCAACGCACAACGTAGGCACAGGGTGAGTTACGAACAGGCACCTGCCTGATATTTGAGCGAATCTCCGTCTATATTGGCTCATTTCCAGAAAATGTCACTTGCTCGCAACATCCGGGCGTTACCGGGGATGAGCCCATCCGGCACCGCAGCATAGCCGTCTGCGAACGGCGATCTTATGACGCTTGTACGGCGAAGCCTTGGGTGCCGCGTTCATCTTCCTGCTGCAATGCAGTGCGCGGACTGCTGGCAGCGTGACGATCGCGGCAAGCGCGCAGCAATGTCTCAAAATCGGTCGCCAGGCCCGCCGACCGGATGACAATCCGACCGTTCTGCCGATCGGCCTGCGCACAACGGGCCAAGCCGCGGATGGCGCAGAGCTGCCGCTGCAAGGCCGGCGTCGGCGTCAGCACGATCATCTTGCGCCCGCGGCGTTCTTCAGCCGAAATCTTCGCGATCGAGTCCCACAGCAGAAATTCATTGCCGATGCGGAGATCGCGGATGCCGTAGGGGGTGACGATCACCACCGGTCCCCGTTCGGCGGGGAGCATCCAGATCAGCCGGATGGTCATCAGGGCGAACACCAGGATGCCGGCATAGCCGACCATCGTATTATGATCGCCGAGACCGTCCCACCAGTCGAGGACGAGGGTCGCGCTGAGCAGCGTCATGGCGAACCAGCAGCCGCAGCTGAGTCTTGCACAGACTGATTTCGAGATCGTTGGACGCGTCGACGCATCCGGCCGACGCGACCGATTGCGGGCTGTCAGCGACGGCGAGCGTCAGGCCGTCATGATGTGCGTGCATGCTTTCCCCCAGCATGGCCATTCGCGACCGAGCCACCATGCATCAGGCGGACCGGAATCCGCTGATCGTACTCCGCGCAGCCACTAGCGACGAGGCGAGGCAGCTGACGTACGCAACGAGGCCCCGGCCGATTCCTTACGGCCAACGACTTTTTACGCAACTCGGCTCCTTCTACCGGGATCGCCATGATCGCGACGGAGTTACACTGGAGGGTATGACGCCCATACCCTTGATTGGTTCCCTCAAGGAAGCATGTAAGCTAGAGGATAGCGCGTCAGGACCGGCGCGGAAACCCCTCGCCCGCAGGCTTGGAGATAAATAAGCATCATGAATCCCGTCAAAGAACTGGAAAAGCACGGACAAGCCGTCTGGCTGGACTTCCTGGCCCGTGGCTTCATCGCCAAGGGCGACCTGAAGCGGCTGATCGAGACCGACGGCGTCAAGGGTGTCACCTCCAATCCATCGATCTTCGAGAAGGCGATCGGCAGCTCGGACGAGTACGACGCGCAGATCGGCAAGGCGTTGAAGCGCGGCGATCGGTCGGTCGCCGACCTGTTCGAGGCTGTCGCGGTCGAGGACATCCAGAACGCCGCCGACGTGCTGCGCCCGGTCTATGACCGCCTCAGGGCAGGCGACGGCTATGTCAGCCTGGAAGTCTCGCCGTATCTGGCGATGGACACCGCCGGCACGGTCGCCGAGGCGCGGCGGCTCTGGAAAGACGTCAATCGCAGGAACCTGATGGTGAAGGTCCCGGCGACGCCGGAGGGCCTGCCGGCGGTCGAGACGCTGATCGGCGACGGCATCAGCATCAACATCACGCTGCTGTTTTCGAAGGCGGTCTACCTTCAGGTGGCCGAAGCCTATCTTGCCGGTCTCGAGAAATACGTCGCCGGTGGCGGCGACCCCTCGCATGTCGCGAGCGTGGCGAGCTTCTTCGTCAGCCGCATCGACTCGATGGTCGACAAGCAGCTCGACGAGAAGATCGCCCGTGCCAACGACCCCAGCGAGAAGGAGCGGCTTGCCGCGCTGAAGGGCAAGGTCGCGATCGCCAACGCCAAGGTCGCCTATCAGGATTACAAGCGCCTGTTCTCGGGTGCGCGCTGGGACAAGCTCGCCGCCAAGGGGGCCAAGCCGCAGCGCATGCTGTGGGCCTCCACCGGCACCAAGAACAAGGACTACAGCGACGTCCTCTATGTCGAGGAGCTGATCGGTCCCGATACCATCAACACCATGCCGCCGGCGACGCTCGATGCGTTCCGCGACCACGGCAAGCCGCGCGACAGCCTGGAGGAGAATCTCGAGGATGCCTATCGCGTGCTCGAAGCGCTGGAGCGCTCCGGCGTTTCGCTCGACGCCATCACCGAGGAGCTTGTCAAGGACGGCGTCAAGCAGTTCGCCGACGCCGCCGACAAGCTCTATGGCGCGGTCGCCCACAAGCGCGCCACCGTGCTCGGGCCCGCGATCGACCGCCAGCTTCTCTCGCTCGGCGACGGTCTCGGCAAGGCCGTGGCCAAGAGCACCGAGGAATGGCGCGCGTCGGCAAAGATCCGCAGGCTGTGGCAGCGCGACAAATCGGTCTGGACCGGCAGCGACGAGGACAAATGGCTCGGCTGGCTCGACAGCGCCGCCAAGGCCGACGTCGCCGATTATGAGGACTATGCCAGCCGCGTGAAGGGCCAGAAATTCTCCGACGCCGTCGTGCTCGGCATGGGCGGATCGAGCCTTGGCCCTGAGGTGCTGGCCGAGACGTTTGCACGGAAGCCCGGCTTCCCGAAGCTGCACGTTCTGGATTCCACCGATCCGGCGCAGGTGCGGGCGATGGAGGCCAGGATCGACATCGCCAACACCGTGTTCATCGTCTCCAGCAAGTCCGGCGGCACCACCGAACCGAATGCGATGAAGGATTATTTCCACGAGCGCGTCGCGCAGGCGGTCGGGCCGAAGGTCAAGACCGGCCATCGCTTCATCGCGGTGACCGATCCCGGCTCGTCGCTGGAGAAGGCGGCGAAGACGCTGAACTATGCGCGCATCTTCCACGGCGAGCCCTCCATCGGCGGACGTTATTCGGTGCTCTCGCCGTTCGGCCTCGTGCCGGCGGCAACCGCGGGCATCGATATCAAGACCTTCGTCAAGCACGCCCTTGCGATGGCCCGCTCCTGCGGACCGGACGTGCCGCCAAGCCAGAACCCGGGCGTGCAGCTCGGCCTTGCCATGGGCCTCGCGGCGCTCGAAGGCCGCGACAAGGTGACGATCCTGTCGTCGAAGAAGATCGCCGACTTCGGCGCCTGGGCCGAACAGCTCATCGCGGAATCGACCGGCAAGGACGGCAAGGGCCTGATCCCGATCGATGGCGAGCCGCTGGGCGAACCCTCGATCTACGGCAGTGACCGGCTCTTCATCGACATCCGTATCGAGGGCGAGGCGGACGCCGCCCATGACTCCAAGCTTGCCGCGGTCGAGGCGGCCGGCCATCCCGTGGTGCGCATCGTGATGAAGTCGGTCGACCATCTCGGCCAGGAGTTCTTCCGCTTCGAGATGGCAACGGCCGTGGCAGGCAGCATCCTCGGCATCAACCCGTTCGACCAGCCGGACGTGGAAGCGGCCAAGATCAAGACCCGCGAGCTCACCACGTCGTTCGAGAAGACGGGTTCGCTGCCGGCCGAGCAGCCGGTGATCAGCACCGCCGACGTCGATCTCTACACCGACGAGACCAATGCCGCGGCACTGCGCGCCGCCGGCGCCAACGGCGACCTCACCTCCTGGCTGAAGGCGCATCTCGCCCGCTCCAACCATGGCGACTATGTCGCCCTGCTCGGCTACATCGCGCGCGACAAGGCGACGATCGACGCACTCCAGACCATGCGGCTCGAAGTGCGCGAGAAGCGGCACGTCGCAACCTGCGCCGAGTTCGGACCGCGCTTCCTGCACTCGACCGGGCAGGCCTACAAGGGCGGTCCCGACAGCGGCGTGTTCCTCCAGATCACCGCCGACGATGCCAGGGACTTGTCCGTGCCGGGCCAGAAGGCCAGCTTCGGAATCATCAAGGCCGCGCAGGCGCGCGGCGACTTCGACGTGCTCACCGAGCGCGGCCGGCGCGCGCTCCGCGTCCACCTGAAGGGCGGGCTCAAGAAAGGTCTCGCGGCGCTCAATGCGGCGCTTAACGACGCACTGAATTAAGGGAATTCCTCAAATGCAACTCGGCATGATCGGCCTCGGCCGGATGGGCGGCAACATCGTTCGCCGGCTGATGCGCCACGGCCATTCGACCGTGGTCTACGACAAGGACGCCAAGGCGGTCGCGGGCCTTGCCGCAGACGGCGCGGCAGGCTCGGCGACGCTCGAAGAGTTCATTGCGAAACTGGAGCGGCCGCGCGCTGCCTGGGTGATGCTGCCGGCCGGCCACATCACCGAGACCACGATCGACACGATCGCGGGCGTGATGCAGGAAGGCGACGTCATCATCGACGGCGGCAACACGTTCTGGCAGGACGATGTCCGTCGCGGCAAGGCGCTGAAGGCGCGCGGCATCCACTATGTCGACGTCGGCACCTCCGGCGGCGTCTGGGGCCTCGACCGCGGCTATTGCATGATGATCGGCGGCGAGAAACAGGTGGTCGACCGGCTCGATCCGATCTTCGCCGCGCTGGCACCCGGCGCCGGCGACATTCCGCGCACGGAAGGACGTGAGGGGCGCGATTCCCGCATCGAGCAGGGCTACATCCATGCCGGCCCGGTCGGCGCCGGGCATTTCGTCAAGATGATCCACAACGGCATCGAATACGGCCTGATGCAGGCCTATGCCGAAGGTTTCGACATCCTCAAGAACGCCAACATCGAGGCGCTGCCTGCCGATCATCGCTACGATTTTGACCTTGGCGACATCGCCGAGGTGTGGCGGCGCGGCTCCGTGATTCCGTCCTGGCTGCTCGACCTTACGTCGACTGCGCTCGCGGATAGCCCTGCACTGGCGGAGTATTCCGGCTTCGTCGAGGATTCCGGCGAAGGGCGCTGGACCGTGAACGCGGCGATCGACGAGGCGGTGCCGGCCGAAGTCCTGACCGCGGCGCTCTACACGCGTTTCCGGTCACGGCAGCAACACACCTTCGCCGAAAAAATTCTCTCCGCGATGCGCGCGGGTTTTGGCGGCCACAAGGAGCCGAAGCAGCCGGACGCTCCGAAGCCGAAATAAGAACCAGTCAAGCGTAACAAAGCGAAGGCCAATCGTTCGTGACAAAAGACCAGCAGCCCAAGCGCAAGCCGGAAAATTGCGCCTTCGTCATCTTTGGTGTCACCGGTGATCTCACGCACCGCCTGGTGATGCCGTCGCTGTACAACCTCGCCGCGGAGCACCTGTTACCGGAAAAATTCTGTGTCGTCGGCGTAGCCCGCAGGGGCCAGTCGGACGACGAACTGCGCGACAGCCTGATGAAGGGCCTGCGCCAGTTCGCGACCCGGCCCGTGGACGACGACATCGCCAAGAAGCTGCTGGAATGCGTGACCTTTGTCGAGGCCGACGCAAAGGACCCGCCCTCCTTTGATCGCCTGCGCGAGCATCTGGATTCACTGGAATGCGCGCAGGACACCGGCGGCAACCGGCTGTTCTATCTGGCAACGCCGCCCGCTGCGTTCGCGCCGACCGCGCGCGAGCTCGGCCGCACCGGCATGATGAAGGGGAACGGCGCTTGGCGGCGTCTCGTCATCGAAAAGCCGTTCGGCACCGACCTCGCCTCGGCCAAGGCGCTGAATGCCGAGCTGCTAAAAATCATGGACGAGCACCAGATCTACCGGATCGATCATTACCTCGGCAAGGAGACGGTGCAGAACATTCTCGTGCTGCGCTTTGCCAACGGCATGTTCGAGCCGATCTGGAATCGCAACCACATCGACCACGTCCAGATCACGGTGGAGGAGAAGCTTGGCGTCGGCCATCGCGGCGGCTTTTACGACGCCACCGGCGCGCTGCGCGACATGGTGCCGAACCATCTGTTCCAGTTGATGTCGCTGGTCGCGATGGAGCCGCCGGCGCGTTTCGACGCCCATTCCGTGCGCTCGGAAAAGGCGGAGGTTCTCACCGCGATCCAGCAGCCGGATGCAGAGGAAGCGTTGAAAAGCTCGGTGCGCGCGCAATATCTCTCGGGGCGCATCGGCGACGATGAGATCCCGGACTATCGCAAGACCGAGGACGTCAAGCCCGGCAGCACCACCGAGACCTTTGTCGCGCTGAAACTGATGATCGACAATTGGCGCTGGGCCGGCGTCCCCTTCTACCTGCGAACCGGCAAGGCGCTGGGCCACAAGCGCACGGAGGTCGCGATCAAGTTCAAGCAGGCGCCACTGTCGATGTTCTCAGGCACGACGGTCGACCGGCTCTCGCAGAACTTCCTCACCATCGGCATCGCGCCGACCGAGACCATCGAGCTTCAGTTCAACGCCAAGATTCCGGGGCCGAGCATCACCATCGACGGCGTCGAGATGAAGTTTCGCTATGGCGACTATTTTCGGGCCGATCCCTCGACCGGCTACGAGACGCTGATCTACGACTGCATGATCGGCGACAACATCCTGTTCCAGCGCGCCGACGGCATCGAAGCCGGTTGGCAGGCGGTGCAGCCGTTCCTGGACGCGTGGAAGAACGCGGGCACCAACGGCATCGAGACCTATCAAGCCGGCAGCGACGGCCCCGCCTGCGCCGATGAGCTGCTCCGCCGCGACGGCCGAAGCTGGCGGAAGTTTTCGTGATGCCAGCGGCCGGACAGCCGAAGCTGATCGTCGAGGCCGACGCCGAGTCCCTCGCACAAAGCGCGGCAGAACGGGTGATGGCGCGGATCGCCGCCAATCCCGGGCGGATCGCGATCTGCCTCACCGGCGGCTCCAGCCCAAAGAAGCTCTATCAGCTGCTTGGCAGCGACGCCTGGTGCGGAAAAATCCCGTGGGGGCGCGTGCACTGGTTCATCAGTGACGAGCGCTTCGTGCCCGAAGGCGACCCCCTCAACAACATGACAGTCGCACGCGCGACCTTTCTCGATCGCAACGCGCCCTCCGGCCATATTCACCCGATCCCGACCACGGCTGAAAATCCGGATCGAAGCGCCGAAGCCTATGCACGCGAGCTGCAGTCTTTCTACGGCGCAGAAAGCCTCGATCCGGCACGGCCGCTGTTCGACATGGTTTTGATGGGCGCGGGCCCGGATGGCCACACGGCTTCGCTCTTCCCGGGCTATCCCGCGGTCGAGGAGACCGGACGCTGGGTCCTCGGCGTCCCCAAGGCCAATGTTGCCCCCTTCGTGCCGCGGGTCTCGCTCACCCTGCCCGCGCTGGCCTCATGCCGCGAAATGCTGTTCGAGATTGCCGGGCACGACAAGCAGCCGATCTTGACGCGCCTGCTCAATGGCGAGACTCTGCCGGCTGAACGCGCGCGCTCGAATGGTGAGACCGTCTGGCTGGTCGACCAGGCCGCGCTTCCGGAGGGAATTCGTGGCGGGCGTTGAAGCACCTTGTGCATTGATCGTGATGGGCGTGTCGGGCTCGGGCAAGAGCACGGTTGCAGAAGCGCTCGGCGATCGCCTCGGCTGGCGTTTCGAGGACGGCGACAGCTTTCACCCCGCCAGCAATGTCGAGAAGATGCGGGCCGGCCATCCCCTCACCGACGAGGACCGCTGGCCCTGGCTCAACGCCATTGCCGACGAGATCGCGCGGGTCTGTGACAAAGGCGAGCACGTCATCATTGCCTGCTCGGCGCTGAAGCACGCTTATCGTGACGTGCTCTTGTGTGGACGCAACGACGTCCGCTTCGTCTTCCTGAGGGGCACGAAGGAGCTGATCGCCGCTCGCCTCGCGCAGCGCAAGGGGCACTTCATGCCGCCCGGGCTGCTGACGAGCCAGTTCACGACGCTGGAGCCGCCCGAGGCGGGCGAGCACGTGATCACCGTCTCGATCGACGAATCCGTCGAGGCGATCGTGGACGGGGTTGTACGGCAGCTGAAACTGGGCGTCACGAAACGCTGAGGCCAAGAACCTCAGGAAATCCAAGGTCCTGCCATGACGAAAATCTCACTCGTAGTCTCCGATGTCGACGGCACGCTGCTGACCAAGGACAAGACGCTGACCGACCGCGCGAGGTCCGCGGTGCAGCGGCTGCACCAGGCCGGCATCGGCTTCACGATTACGTCGAGCCGCCCCGCGATCGGCATGCGCTTCCTGATCGAGCCGCTGGCGCTCTGGCTGCCGGTCGGCCCGTTCAACGGCTCCTCGATCGTCGATCCCGAGATGAATCCGGTCGAGCAGCATCTCATCCCGGCCGGCGCGGCCGAGCGAAGCTTGCAGATCCTTCGGGACTTCGGCGCCGACATCTGGCTGTTCACCACCGACAAATGGCTGATCGATAACCCGAGCGGCAAATACGTCGCGCATGAGCAGCACACCATCCGCTCCGACCCGACCATCGTGACGGACTTCTCGCCCTACCTTGCGAGCGCCTGCAAGATCGTCGGCGCCAGCGCCGATGCGGCGGGCCTCGAAGCTTGCGAGAAGGCGATGCAGGAGGCGCTCGGCAGCGAGGCGACCGCAGTGCGCTCGCAGACCTATTATCTCGACATCACCCCGCCCGGCTTCAACAAGGGCACATTCGTGCAAGCCATGGCCAAGCGCCTGGGCATTTCGACCGACGCGGTCGCCACCATCGGCGACATGCAGAACGACCTCGCGATGTTCCGCGTCAGCGGCGTCTCGATCGCCATGGGCAATGCGGCCGACAACGTCAAGGACCAGGCCACCCACGTCACCGCGTCCAACGAGCAGGACGGTTTTGCCGAGGCGATGGAGATGATCATGAAGCGGAGCGGGGTCGCGTAAGTTACTGCTTCGACCGCTGCACCGCCGGTTTCTCGCTCCCCTGTCTCGCCGCCGACAGATTGTGCGCGGTGTTGACCAGCGCGATATGGGTCAGCGCCTGCGGGAAGTTTCCGGTCTGGCGCCGAGCGCCTGAATCGTATTCCTCGGCCAGCAATCCCACGTCGTTCGCAATACCCGTCACGCGGTCGAGCAAGACTTGCGCCTTGTCCAGATCACCCGATAGCACATGGGCATCGGCGAGCCACAGGCTACAGGCGAGGAACGCGCCTTCGAGCGGCGGCTGTCCCGCAGGCACCTCGCGCGGGTCGTGCCGCAGCACGAAACCGTCGCGCATCAGGTGTTGTTCGACAGCCGCGATGGTGCCGCGGATGCGCGGGTCTTCCGCCGGCAGGAAGCCGACGGCCGGCAGCAGCAGCACGCTGGCATCGAGCAGTTTCGAGCCGTAAGATTCGACGAAGGCGTTCTCCCCGGCGTCGAAGCCGTTGTTGCAGACGTCGCGATGAATGGCTTCGCGCAAGGCGCGCCAATGCAAGAGCGGCGCCTTGAAGCCAAAAGTCTCGGCGCTCTTGATGCCGCGGTCGAAGGCGACCCAGGTCATCACCTTGGAGAAGACGTAGTGCCTGGGCAGCCCACGCCGCTCCCAGATGCCGTGATCGGGCTGGTCCCAGACCTCGGCGAGATGGTTGAGCACGTTGCATTCCAGTGCCCAGGTCGTTTCGTCGTCGAGCTTGAGCTTGGCCATGCGCGACTGATGGAAGGCGTCGATCAATTCGCCGTAGACGTCGAGCTGGAGCTGCGCATGCGCGGCATTGCCGATACGCACCGGCTGCGCGCCCTCGTAGCCGTCGAGCCAACCCGCTTCCCATTCCAGCAATCGCCGCTGGCCCCAGATGCCGTACATGATCTGCATATTCGACGGCGAGCCGGCGGCCGCGCGCAACAGCCAATTGTGCCAGGCCAGGGCTTCCTCGGTATAGCCGGAGTTCATCAGCGCCAGCAGCGTGAAGGTGGCATCGCGCAGCCAGCAGAAACGGTAATCCCAGTTCCTGCTGCCGCCGAGCTTCTCTGGCAACGAGGTGGTGGGCGCGGCGACGATGCCGCCGGTCGGGCCAAAGGTCAGCGCCTTCAGCGTGATCAGCGAGCGCACGATCAGCTCGTGATAGCCGCCGTCGCGATTGCAATGGCTGCACCAGTCCTGCCAGAATTTTTCGGTCTCCTGGAGCGCGAACTCCGGATCGATCGGCTTCGGCGGTTCGAGATGCGAAGGGCCGTAGGTCAGCACGAACGGCATGGTCTCACCGGCCTCCACCTCGAAGTCGGCGACCGTCGTCAGATCCTCACCGCGGGTCTCGACCGGCGTGCGCAGCACCGTCATGTCCTGGCCGCAGATCGCGAGCAGGGAATGGTCGATCCGCCGCACCCAGGGAATGTCGGTGCCGAAGCCGAAGCGGATCACGAACTCCATCCGCATCTTCACCGTGCCGTTGACGCCGCGGACCAGCCGCACGATGTCGGAGGCCTTGCCGCGCGGCGGCATGAAGTCGATCAGCGCAACGGTGCCGCTCTTCGTCTCAAAGCGCGTCTCGAGGATGAGAGTGTCGCCGAGATAGCGGCGCGAGGTGCTGGTGACGTCGTCGCCCGGTGCGATCAGCCAACGGCCGTTCTTGGGCGTGCCGAGGATCGCGGCAAAGCAGGCATCGGAATCGAAGGCCGGCCAGCACAGCCAGTCGATCGAGCCGTTGCGCCCCACCAGCGCTGCGGTCTCGCAGTCGCCGATCAGCGCATAATCCTCGATCCTCTGAGCCAATGTCGTGCGAGCCTCGAAAACGGCGTCCTGCAAGACCCCGGCGATCAACGCCCGCCGGGCAAGGAGCGTTCCCGCGTCGCGGCCTTCAAAGCCGCGAGATCGACCTTCGAGGCGATCTTATCGAGCGTAACAGGCAGGCGCTGGCGCCAGTTCGGATGCTCGTCGATCGTGCCGGGAATGTTGGGCTGGTCGATCACGCCGAGCAGATCCTCGAGCGACACCGCGAGCAGCCGCGACGGCGTGCGCGACAGGAAGGCGAGCACCGAATAGAGGTCGTTGGCGTTGATGCCGTTCTGGCGCAGGATCTCGTCGAGCTGGCCCAGCGCATTCCAGCGCGCCTGGTCGTCCTCGCCGGGGTCGAGCCCGAGCGAGACCTTCATCCTGAGATCGCTGAAGGTGCGCCAACCGGCATAGGTGCACAGATCATGCGTGTTCAGCGTGACCAGCGCGTTGGGCCGGTAATGATCGGTATCGCGGAAATGCCCGGAATCGTCGCGCTCGAACATCATGACGAGGTAGGACCAGATGCCGAAATCCTGCATGGTCTCGCGGAAACCTTCCGGCACGGTGCCGAGGTCCTCGCCGATCACGATGCATTTGTTCGCCGCGCTCTCGCGCACCACGGCGCCCAGCAGCGCCTCGAACGGCATCTGCACATAGGCACCATTGTCCGGCTTGAAGCCGCGCGGCACCAGATACAGCCGCTTCAAGCCCAGCACGTGATCGAGCCGGATCGCGCCGGCATGCCGCATCGAGGCGGCCAGCATGTCGGCGAACGGCACGAAGGACTGGGCCTCCAGGCCGCCGGCATTGAAGCCGGCAAGGCCCCAGTCCTGTCCGACCGTGTTGAGCACGTCGGGCGGCGCGCCGACGGCGAGATGGCGGGAAATCGCCATCTGCTCATTCCAGGCATCGAAGCCGTTGGACTGCACGCCGACGGCGACGTCGAGATAGAGGCCGACGCGCATGCCGAGCTGGCCGGCCAGCTCCTTGGCGGCATGCAATTGGCTATCGGCGGTCCATTGCACGAATTCGACGAACTCGACGTCGTGCTTATCGGGCCCGTTGCGCAGCCCGGCGCATTTCGCCTCATCCGGCTGCTGCCATTCCAGCGGCCATTCCCACCACGGCGCCGTGAAGCGATGGCGCAGCACCTCAAAGCAGGCAAAACGGGACAACAGCGGCGCGCGAGCCGCGCGGAAGGCGTCGAACTGGTTGCGGCGGACGCCGCTCGCGCTTTTCACGAAGCTGTTGAAGGCGGCACGCAGGCCGAGCCATTTCAAGGCCGCCATGTCCGCATAGGGCACACGATCGCCTTCACGGAGCCGCGCGGCGGTCGCAGTCGCATCGGGGACGAGGTCGGCGGAAAATTCCGGGATCGCCTCGACGTCGATATAGAGCGGATTGAGAAACAACCGGCTGTTCGGCGAATAGGGGCTGCAATCGGCCGGATGGTTGTCGAACAACACATGCAGGGGATTGAGCCCGACGCCGTCGGCTCCCAACTGCTTGGCGAGCCGGACGAGATCGGCCAGGTCAGTGAAATCGCCGATACCCCAATTGCGGTCCGAACGGACGCTGTAGAGCTGCACGGCAAGCAGCCAGCCGCGGTCGAAATCGCCGCCAAAGGCCCGTTCGGGCGCCACGATCATCGGCACCTCTTCCGTCACGCCTTCGGCATCGGTCAGCGTCAGGCGGTGATAGCCGAGCGGCAGGCCGGCGGGCCAGGCAATTAGGGGCTCGCGCGTCTCGCCTTGCGCGATCACGTTAGCGTTGCCGGTCATCTTCCATTTGAGCGGCGGCGCCCCGATTGTCACCAATTCAGTGCGCGGGTGTCCCAAGGCGCGTACCACCACAGGCCCGCTGACGAAGCGGTAAACCCGCTTCGCCGGCAGGGCGTCGAGGATGGATTTGAGGGCCGCGGGATCGGTGATCCGCAGCTTTCCGAGGGCATCGACGAATTCGGATTGAACGCCCTTGATCCGGGCTTGAGCTAAAAGATCCATTCGGCACGCAGCTTGCAGGCCATTCTTTGGCCGGGGGCATCGATTTTAACGAGGTCGCGGAAGAGGTTAGTCGGGGTTAAGTCGCAAACCGCGCCTGCCGTTCCCAAGGGAACCAATGACACACAAGCGGCTTTCTATATAGGTATCAAGCGTAGGTTCCCGATAGGGAAACGGGCTCCTGCTTTCTTGTCAATGGCATCACCGTGAACAAGACAATTCAAACTGTCGAGAGTGCAGCAGCTGGCAGCGCTTTCCTCATCGAAGACGTTTATCCCTTGATCGACGGCGGCCGCTTCCCCGTGAAGCGGATCGCGCGCGAACGGGTCGAGGTCTGGGCCGACATCTACCGCGACGGCGACGCCGTGATCGGCGCAGCGCTGATCTGGCGACAAGAGCAGGACCGCGAATGGCGGAGCGAGCCGATGATCCCTCACGGCAATGACCGCTGGTCCGGCGCGTTCACACCCGTCGAGCCCGGCCAATATGTCTATGCGATCGAAGCCTGGACCGACGAGTTTGCGACGTGGTCGCATGGGGTTGCGCGCAAGCAGCGCACTGGTGCGGATGTCAGCCTCGATGCGATCGAGGGTGCCGGTCTCCTGACCAAGGCGCATGGCGCGCAGCAGGACGCCGCGGCTGTGATCGTCAGGCAATGCGAGGACTATCTTCAGACCGGCGACGTCGCCCCGCTGCTTGCAACCGAGCTTGGCGAAGCCATGGCCGAGAGCCAGTCGCGGCCTGATCTCACTCGCTCGGCGCCCTTCCCGCTTATCGTCGACCGCGACAAGGCGCGCTTTGGCGCCTGGTATCAGATGATGCCGCGCAGCCAGAGCCGGATCCCAGGCCGGCACGGCACGCTCCGCGACTGCATCGCGCGCGTACCCGACATTGCCGCGATGGGCTTTGACGTGCTCTACTTCACGCCGATCCACCCCATTGGCCGCACCCGCCGCAAGGGCCGCAACAACGCGCCGGTAGCGACCGAAGGCGATCCCGGCTCGCCTTATGCGATCGGCGCCACTGAGGGCGGCCACGATGCGCTGCATCCGGAACTCGGCACGATCGAGGATTTCCGCGCGCTGGTCGCGACTTGCCTGGAATACGGCCTCGAGCTCGCGCTCGACTTCGCCGTGCAATGCTCGCCGGACCACCCGTGGCTGACGCAGCATCCGGAGTGGTTCAGATGGCGGCCGGACCGCTCGGTACGGACGGCGGACGGGCCCTATTCCGATATCGTCATCCCCGATTTCACGTCCGTCGACCGGGCCGGACTGTGGAACGCGTTTCGCGATGCCATGCTGTTCTGGATCGACCACGGCGTCACCATCTTCGCCATCGACAATCACGACACCGCGCCGCTCGCTTTCTGGGAGTGGCTGATCCGCGACATCCGCCGCCGGCATCCCGAAGTGATCCTGTTCTCCAAGACCTTTGCGCGGCCAAAGCTGATGACGGGCCTCGCCAAGCTCGGCTTTGCGCAATCCTTCAGCTATTTTCCGTGGCGCACCGCGAAGTGGGAGCTGGAGCAATATCTCGGCGAGCTGACGCGTTATCCCGAACGTGACTTCTATCGGCCGAACCTGTTCGTGAGCACGCCCGACCTGCTGCCCTATCAGCTCCAGGGCGGCGAGATCTGGGAGTTCAAATCGCGCGTCGCGCTGGCCGCGACATTGTCCGGCAATTACGGTGTCTACAGCGGGTTCGAGTTGCTGGAGCACGACGCAATTCCCGGCCGCGAGGAATATCTCGACTCCGAGAAATACCAGATCAAGCAGCGCGACTGGGACAAGCCCGGCAACATCAAGTCCTACATCACGGAGCTCAATCGCATCCGCAACGAAAACGTAGCCCTTCAGCAGACGGCGAATCTGCGCTTCCTCGGCATCGAGGACGGCGAGACGATCGCCTTCGTGAAGGAGGCGACCGACCCGGCCAACATCGTCGTGGTCCTGATTGCGCTGTCGCGCCACGTGCGCGAATTCTGGCTGCCGCTCGGCGACGTCACGGTTGACGCCGGCGGGCAGCGACACCATGTGTCGGCACTCGAAAACCTCCTCACCGGCGAACAGTCCCGCATCGAATGGGGCGGGATCAGGTTGCGTATCGATCCCGACCGCGATCCGGCGCTGCTGTTCCGCTGCCTGGCGTAAAGGCGCACGCCATGAACGTATTGCCTTCCGTCGACACCAAGAAAGCCGAGGCTGCTGAGATCGTGGATGAGCTCTGGTACAAGGACGCGATCATCTACCAGCTCCACGTCAAGGCATTTGCCGACAGCAACCATGATGGCATCGGCGACTTCGCCGGACTGACCGAGAAGCTGGCTTATCTTCAGGAGCTCGGCGTCACCGCGCTGTGGCTGTTGCCGTTCTATCCCTCGCCCGGCCGCGACGACGGCTACGACATCGCCGACTACGGCGCGGTCAATCCCGATTTCGGGACAATGAAGGATTTCAAACGCTTCATCCAGGAAGCGCAGAAGCGCGGATTGCGCGTCATCACCGAGCTCGTCGTCAACCACACCTCGGACCAGCACAATTGGTTCAAGCGCGCGCGCCGTAGCCATCCGGGCTCGAGCGCCCGCAACTGGTATGTCTGGAGCGACACCGACCAGAAATACCAGGGCACCCGCATCATCTTCACCGACACCGAAAAGTCGAACTGGACCTGGGATCACGAGGCCGGCGCCTTCTACTGGCACCGCTTCTTCTCGCACCAGCCGGACCTCAATTTCGACAATCCGCGCGTCGTCAGCGCCCTCATCCAGGTGATGAAGCGCTGGCTCGATGCCGGCGTCGACGGCTTCCGCCTGGACGCCATTCCCTATCTCTGCGAGCGCGAAGGCACCTCGAACGAGAACCTCCCGGAGACGCATGCGATCATCAAGCGCCTGCGCCAGGAGCTGGATTCCTACTCCAAGGGCAAGCTGCTGCTGGCCGAGGCCAATCAATGGCCGGAGGACGTGCAGGAATATTTCGGCCGCGGCGACGAGTGCCACATGGCCTACCACTTCCCGCTGATGCCGCGCATCTACATGGCGATCGCACAGGAGGACCGCTTCCCGATCACCGACATCCTGCGCCAGACGCCGGACATTCCGGCAAGCTGCCAATGGGCGCTGTTCCTGCGCAACCATGACGAACTGACGCTGGAGATGGTGACCGACGTCGAGCGCGACTATCTCTGGACCACCTACGCCAACGATCCGCGGGCGCGCATCAATGTCGGCATCCGCCGGCGCCTTGCGCCGTTGATGGACAACGACCGGCGCAAGATCGAGCTGATGAACTCGCTGCTGCTGTCCTTCCCCGGCACGCCGATCATCTATTACGGCGACGAGATCGGGATGGGCGACAACATCTATCTCGGCGACCGCAACGGTGTGCGCACACCGATGCAGTGGAGCCCGGACCGCAACGGCGGCTTCTCGCGCTGCGACCCGGCGCGCCTCTACGCGCCGCTGATCATGGATCCGGTCTACGGCTACGAATCGGTGAACGTGGAAGCGCAGTCGCGCAGCCTGTCCTCTCTGCTCAGCGCCACCAAACGGCTGATCTCGGTGCGCAAGTCGACGCTCGCCTTAGGCCGCGGCACCATGACCTTCATCCGCCCGGCCAACCGCGCCGTGCTGGCCTATGTCCGGCAGTACCGCGACGAGGTGATCCTCTGCGTCGCCAATTTGTCGCGCGCGGCCCAGGCGACCGAGCTCGATCTGTCGCCATGGGCGGACCGCATCCCGCAGGAGATGCTCGGCCGCACGCGTTTTCCGGCGATCGGCGAACTGCCTTACATGGTCACGCTGGGGCCCTATGGCTTCTACTGGTTCCAGCTCACCGAGCGCGACAAGTCCGAGCCGGTGACGCCGCGCGCGGTGCCGGAATTCGAGACGCTGGTGGTGCCGGTGAACTCGACCTGGGTGTCACTGGCGCGCGAGCGCGGCGTGTTCGAGCACGAGGTGCTGCCGGGATTCCTGTCGCGCACGCGCTGGTATCCGGAGCAGAATCCAAAGCACATCAAGCCCACGCTGACCTCGGCGGTGCCGTTCTGCGACATCGGCGACAACAGGCCCTGGATCGCGTTCTTCGAGGCGGCGCAGGACGACGTCACCACGCGCTACGTGCTGCCGATGCAGATCGAGTGGGTGCGCTTCGACCGCGAACGCTTCAACCCGAGGGCGCTCGCCGCCGTGCGCCAGGGTGCCCGCGAAGGCACGTTGCTGGATGTGGCAACCGAGCAGATCTTCATCGGCCTGTTCCTGCGCAACCTGTCGCAGAACCTGGTGGTGGAAGAGAACAATCTGCGGCTGGAGTTCAAAGCGACCAGCCGGTTTGCCGACTACACCATCAAGGAGCCCGAACGCATCCGCGCGATCGAGCAATCGAACAGCACCGCGCTGGTCGACAACCAGTATGTCGCCAAGATCTATCGCCAGCTCGAAGGCGGCATCAATCCCGAGATCGAGATCGGCTCCTACCTCACTGAAATCGCCCGCTTCGCCAACACGCCGGCGCTGCTCGGCAGCGTCGAGCTGGTCGAAGGCGACAGCCGCAGCGCGCTCGGCGTGCTGCACGCCTATGTCGAGAACCAGGGCGACGGCTGGGCCGTCACCGCGGGCTATCTCGACCGCTATATCGACGAGCAGCGGGTGCTGCCACCGGGCGAGATGCCCGGCGAGACCCAGGAGCAAGCGCCATATCTGCACTTCATGGCGCAGATCGGCCGGCGGCTCGCCGAGCTGCATGTGGCTCTGGCCGCCGCAAAGCCCGACGACCTCGCGCCGGAGCCGATCGGCTCCGTACACATCAAGCGCTGGACATCCGACCTCAAGGCACGTGCCGAGCGGGTTTTCGAGCGGCTGGCCGACAGGCGCGACGGCCTGCGGGAGGCGGACCGGCCGCTGATCGATCAGCTCGCCGCGGTGCGCGCATCCTTGTCCGGCCGGCTGAATGCACTATTGCCTTCCGGGATCGACGGGTTGAACATCCGTCATCATGGCGACTTCCGCCTCGGGCAAACGCTGATCGTGAAGGACGATATCTTCATCATCGACTTCGACGGAGATCGGCGTTTGCCGCTGGCCGACAAGCGGCGCAAGCTGCCTGCTGCGCGCGACGTCGCCGGCCTGATCCGTTCGATTGATCTTTCGGTTAACGCGGCGCTCAACCGTGCGCTCACGGGCGCCTCCGACGAGCAGGACCGGCTCGCGGCTGCGCTCGGCGAATGGCGCGAGCGCGCCACCGCGACGTTCCTCACCGCCTATCGTGAAGCCATGACCGATCGGCGGCTGTGGCCGGAAGATCGGCAATGCGCGGCAGGCCTGTTAAGGTTTTTCCTGCTTGATCAAGCGTTCGACGAAGTAGAGTACGAGCTGTCCCACCGGCCTGAGGGGCTCCATGCGCCGCTGTCCGGACTGCTTCGCATTCTGTCCAGTACCGAGAGCGAAGCCTATGCCTAAACTCCCTGCCGAGGCCTATGCGATCATCGAGGGCCGCCACTCCGACCCCTTCCACTATCTCGGGCTGCATCCCGAGGGCGGCAAAAGCGTGGTGCGCGCGTTTCTGCCCGAAGCCTCCAATGTCGAGGCGGTGGGCGAGCACGGCGAGGTGGCGAAGCTCGACCGCGTCCATGATTCCGGCCTGTTCATCGGCGCCCTGCCGAACGGCTCGAAGCGATATCAGCTCCGCGCGAAGTTCGGCAACAACGTCGTCGAATTCGAGGACGCTTATCGCTTCCCGCCGATCCTAACCGATTTCGATCTCTATCTGCTCGGCGAAGGCACCCACCAGCGCCTTTACGACAAGCTCGGCGCCCATCCGATGCGGCTCGAAGGCATCGACGGCATCGGCTTTGTGGTGCTAGCGCCAAATGCGCGGCGCGTGTCAGTAGTCGGCGACTTCAACTTCTGGGACGGGCGGCGCCATCCCATGCGGGTGCGCGGCGCCGGGTATTGGGAGTTGTTCATCCCGCACGCCAAGGCCGGCGACCACTACAAGTTCGAGATCGTCGGGCCGCACGGCCACTTGCTGCCACTGAAATCCGACCCGATGGCGTTTGCGAGCGAGGTGCGTCCGAAGACCGCTTCCATCGTGTTCGACGAGGCGCATCTGCCGCGACCTCGCCCGGCGCCGGACGGCATCAACGCACTCTCGGCGCCAATGTCGATCTACGAGGTCCATCTCGGCTCGTGGCGACGCAAGAACGGCGACGAATGGCTGACCTATCGCGAACTGGCCGAGCAACTGCCGGCCTATGCCCGCGACATGGGCTTCACCCATCTCGAATTCCTGCCCGTCAGCGAGCATCCGTTCGACGGCTCCTGGGGCTATCAGCCCACCGGCCTTTACGGGCCGACCAGCCGCTTCGGCACGCCGGAGGATTTTGCCGCGCTGGTCGATGCCTGCCACCGCGAGGGCGTCGGCGTTCTGCTCGACTGGGTGCCCGGCCACTTCCCCGACGATCCGCATGGGCTGGGCAGTTTTGACGGCACAGCGCTGTACGAGCACGCCAACCCGCTCCAGGGCCGTCACCTCGATTGGGGCACGCTGATCTACAATTACGGCCGCACCGAAGTGACGAACTTCCTGGTGTCGAACGCGCTGTTCTGGCTCGAACGCTACGCGATCGACGGGCTACGCGTCGATGCGGTCGCGTCCATGCTCTACCTCGACTACAGCCGTCCGCCCGGCGCGTGGATTCCGAACCAGCATGGCGGCCGGGAGAACATCGAGGCGATCGCGTTCCTGCGCCGCTTCAACACCGAGCTGTTCGCGCGCTTCCCGCAGGCGACCACGGCCGCCGAAGAGTCCACCGCCTGGCCGCAGGTCTCGCGTCCGGTCGAATTCGGCGGGCTCGGCTTCGGCTACAAGTGGAACATGGGCTGGATGCACGACACGCTGAACTACATCAGCAAGGATCCGATCCACCGCAAGCATCATCACGGCGACATCCTGTTCGGCCTGCACTACGCTTTCTCGGAAAATTTCATCCTGCCGCTGTCGCATGACGAGGTCGTACACGGCAAGCGCTCGATCCTGGGGCGTATGCCCGGCGACGAATGGCAGCGCTTTGCGAATTTGCGCGCCTATTACAGCTTCATGTTCGGCCATCCCGGCAAGAAGCTGCTGTTCATGGGCGCCGAGATCGCGCAAAGCCGCGAATGGAATCACGACCAGTCGCTCGACTGGCACCTGCTCGAGTACAAGACCCATTCCGGCATCCAGGCGCTGATCCGCGACCTCAACCGGCTCTATCGCGCGGTGCCCGCTCTGCACCAGATGGACTGCGACCAGGCCGGTTTCGAATGGCTGGTCACCGACGACGCCAACCGCAACGTGTTCGCCTGGCTGCGCAAGGGATTTGACGAGCACGCCCGGTGCATGGTGATCGTCAACTTCTCACCCAACGTCTATCGCAACTACCGCGTTCGCGTACCCTTCGGCGGCAAATGGAAGGAAGTGTTCAACTCGGACTCCGCCCATTACGGCGGCAGCAATGTCGGCAACATCGGCGAAGTCCATGCCGTCAATGGCGAGCTCCGCCTCACCATTCCGCCGCTCGCCGCGATCTTCCTCGTTCCGGAAAGCTGAACGATGCGCCTGACTGCTGGATCGCCCGCACGCCTCGGCGCAAGCTGGGACGGACGCGGCACCAATTTCGCGCTGTTCTCCGCCAACGCGCAGAAGGTCGAGCTGTGCCTGTTCGACACGCAAGGCCGCCGCGAACTCGAGCGCATCGAGCTGCCGGAGCGCACCGAGGATGTCTGGCACGGCTATCTCAACGACGTCTCGCCCGGCCAGCTCTACGGCTACCGCGTGCATGGTCCCTACGAGCCCGAGCAGGGTCATCGCTTCAACGCCAACAAGTTGCTGCTCGACCCCTATGCCAAGCGGCTTTCCGGGCGGCTGGTCTGGAGTGACGCGCATTTCGCCTATCGCACCGGAAGCCCGCGCGAGGACCTGTCCTTCGACCGGCGCGACAATGCGCGCGGCATGCCCAAGGCCGTCGTCGTCGACGAGACCTTCAACTGGGGCCGTCGCGAGATCCGGCCCAACATCCCCTGGGAAGACACCATCATCTACGAGGCCCACATCAAGGGGCTGACGCAGAAGCGCGACGACGTGCCGCCGAATTTGCGGGGCACCTATGGCGGCCTGTCCTCGCCGGCGATGATCGAGCATCTGAAGAAGCTCGGCGTCACCACGGTCGAGCTTCTGCCGGTGCACAGCTTCGTCGACGACCGCATATTGGTGGAGAAGAAGCTCGCCAATTACTGGGGCTACAACACCTTGTCCTTCTTCGCCCCTGAACAGCGCTACGCCCAGGACAACGCGCTCGATTCCTTCCGCACCACGGTCGCGCGCCTGCACGATGCCGGCATCGAGGTGATGCTCGACGTCGTCTACAACCACACCGCCGAGGGCAACCATCTCGGCCCGACGCTGTGCTACCGCGGCATCGACAACGCCTCCTATTACTGGCTTAACCGCGAGAACCCGCGCTATTACGACGACTTCACCGGCTGCGGTTCGTCGGTGAACCTTGCCCATCCGCGCGTGCTGCAGATGGTGATGGATTCGCTGCGCTACTGGGTCGAGGTCTGCCATGTCGACGGCTTCCGTTTCGACCTCGCCACCACGCTGGCGCGCGGGCCGAACGGATATGATCGCGGCATCTCGTTCCTCACCGCGATCCGGCAGGATCCGGTGCTGGCGAGCGTCAAGCTCGTCGCCGAACCCTGGGATCTCGGCCTTGGCGGCTACCAGGTCGGCGCATTCCCCTCGCAATGGTCGGAGTGGAACGACCGCTACCGCAGCGCCATGCGCCGCTACTGGAGCGGTGAAGGCAGCCTGATCGGCGACATCTCCAGCCGCATGACGGCGTCTTCCGACCTGTTCAACCACGATGGACGGCGACCGCGCGCCAGCATCAACCACATCACCGTCCATGACGGTTTCACCCTCGCCGATCTCTTCAGCTACAACGAGAAGCACAACGAGGCCAACGGCGAGGACAATCGCGACGGCTCCAACGACAACCACAGCAACAATTGCGGTGTCGAGGGTCCGACCGACGATCCCCAGATCCTCAGCTTGCGCCGACAGCTTCGCAAGAACGTGCTGGCCTGCCTCATGCTGGCGCAGGGCATTCCGCTGATCCTCGCCGGCGACGAGGTCGGGAATTCGCAATCCGGCAACAACAACGCCTATTGCCAGGACAACGAGGTCGGCTGGGTCGGCTGGGACAATCTCGGCAAGGACGGCGACGACATGGTCGATTTCGTCGCCGAACTCGCCGATATCCGCCGCCGGTTCTCGCAGCTTCGCAGCCATCGCTGGCTCGACGGCCGCCCCAAGGACGGCATCTCCTACGGTGCGCTGTGGCTGACGCCGGCCGGCGACGAAATGACGGAAAGCGACTGGAAATTCCCCGAAGGGCGGTTTCTCTCCTATGTGATGGGGCCGATGGAACCGGGCAGCGCCGCGATCTTTATCGTACTGAACGCCGCCCCCGAAGAGATCGCATTCAAATTGCCCAAAATGACCGAATACAAGAGCTGGCAGCAGATCCTGAACACGACCGACGCCAAGCTGAACACGATCGACTTCCCGCCCGGAAGCGACAGCAAGGCGCCGCCGCGCTCCGTGCTCGCTTTCGCGGGGGCGCTATGAGGCCATCCTTCGGCGCGAGGCCGACGACGGACGGCGTGTCGTTCCGGCTGTGGGCGCCCGCCGCGCGCCGTGTCGATCTCCTGCTCGACAGACGACACACGATGCAGCGCCGGCAGGATGGCTGGTATGTCGCCGAGATTGCCGGCCTGGCCGTTGGCAGCAACTACAAATTCAGGATCGACGACGAGATCGACGTGCCCGATCCGGCGTCTGCATTCCAGGCCGAGGACGTGTTCGGCCCGAGCGAGGTGATCGATCATGACGCCTTCGCCTGGCGCGCACGCGATTGGCGCGGCCGTCCCTGGGAGGAGACGGTGCTGATCGAAACGCATGTCGGCACCTTCACCGCGGAAGGCACCTATGGCGCCATGGTCGACAAGCTCGATCATCTCGTCGCGACCGGCATCACCGCGGTCGAGCTGATGCCGCTGGCTGATTTCGCCGGTCGCCGCGGCTGGGGTTATGATGGCGTGCTGTGGTACGCCCCCGACAGCGCCTATGGCCGTCCCGATGATTTGAAGATGCTGATCGACGAAGCACATCTGCGCGGGCTGATGGTGTTCCTCGACGTCGTCTACAATCATTTCGGCCCCGAGGGGAATTACCTCGGTCGCTATGCGCCGGCCTTCTTCACTGACGCGCACACCCCCTGGGGCAGCGCGATCGATTATCGCGTGCCGCAGGTCCGCGCTTTCGCCGTCGAGAACGCGCTGTCGTGGCTCAGCGACTACCGCTTCGACGGCCTGAGGCTGGATGCCGCCAATCACATCATGGCAATCCCCGGCGAGCAATCGATGCTGCAAGACCTCAGCGTCGCCGCAGGCGAGCTTGCCAAGGCGACGGGGCGGCATATCCATCTCGTGCTGGAGAACGGCGACAATCGCGCGAGCCTGCTCGACGCCGCGCAGGAGCCCCCGAACGGCAAATATCGCGGACAGTGGAACGACGACTACCACCACGCCTGGCACGTGATGCTGACCGGCGAGCTCGCCGGCTATTACGCGGACTATCAAACGCCGCGCCTCGATCTCGCACGCGCGCTCGCTTCCGGCTTCGTCTATCAGGGCGAGATCTCGGAATTCTGGGGCAAGAAGCCGCGCGGCGAGAAAAGCGGCGAGCTGCCGCCGGCGACCTTCGTCAACTTCCTGCAAAACCATGACCAGATCGGCAACCGACCGCTCGGCGATCGGCTCGAGAGCCTGACATCGCCCAAGCAGATCGAAGCCGCGCTTGCGGTGACCCTGCTCGCGCCGATGGTGCCGATGCTGTTTCAGGGCGAGGAGTGGGGCTCGACCGCACCCTTCCCGTTCTTCTGCGACTTCCAGGGCGAACTGGCTGATGCCGTCCGAAAGGGGCGCAAGCAGGAATACGCCTGGGCCTATGAGAAGTACGGCGACGAAGTGCCCGACCCGCTCGATCCGGCAACGCTGCACTCGGCCGTGCTTGACTGGACCGGCCACACGCCGGAGCAGGACGCGCGTCTCGCGCTGGTGCGGGAGCTGCTCGCACTCCGCCGCAAAGAGATCGCCCCGCGACTGAAAGGTGCGCGCTTCGGTGATGCCGCCGCAGCCGATGGCGGCCTGCTCACCGCACATTGGCGCATGGGAGATGGCGCGACGTTGCGCCTCGTCGCCAATCTGTCGGATCATGAGATCACGTCCCATGTCGGCATGGGCACCCCGATCTGGGGCAGCGCGGCCGACGATCGGCTTCGGCCCTGGTCGGTGGTCTGGCGCCTCGGAGGTTGACATGCCTCCAGCCGTTCCTCTCGCAACCTACCGGCTTCAGCTCACCGCGGATTTCGACTTCGACAAGGCCGCCGCGGTGGTGCCCTATCTGAAGGCGCTGGGGATCACGCATCTCTACACCTCGCCGGTGATGAAGGCCCGCAAAGGCTCGACGCACGGCTATGACACCGTCGATCACAGCCAGTTCAATCCGGAGCTCGGCGGCGAGGCCGGCTTCGCGCGGCTGAGCGAGGCGCTGACGCAGAACGACCTCGGCCTCATCATCGATTTCGTACCGAACCATGTCGGCGTGCACTTCGCCGACAATCCCTGGTGGCTGGACGTGCTGGAATGGGGCCAGACTTCGCCGCACGCAGTTTCCTTCGACATCGACTGGGATCTGCTGCCCTACCGCGCCCGCGACGGCGTGCTGCTCCCGATCCTCGGCGCCTCCTATGGCGAGGCACTGGAACGCGGCGAGATCGAGCTGCGCTACGATTCCGGAGAAGGCAGCTTCTCGGCCTGGTATTTCGAGCACCGCCTGCCGATCGCGCCGGAGCGCTATGGCGAGATGCTGCGGATGATCGCAAAGGAAGCGGACGCGGCCGAGACAGAAGCCGGCAAGCGCCTGCTATCGCTTGCGGCGCGCTACACGGGACTGCGCCGCCCCAACCGCAAGGAAGCGCCCGGCTTCAAGGCGGAGCTTAAGGAGATCGCAGGCAGCGCCGACATCATCGCGCGCGGCCTTGGCGCCTATCGCGCCGCCAAGGACCGCCCCGCGCAGACGCTGGCGCTGCATCACCTGCTGGAACGCCAGCACTACAAGCTCGGGCACTGGCGGCTTGCCTCCAGCGACATCAACTATCGCCGCTTCTTTGACGTCAACGGGCTCGCCGGACTGCGCGTCGAGGACCCCGGCACGTTCGCCGCCACGCACCGGCTGGTGAAGCAACTCATTGCCGAGGGCAGACTGCAGGGCATCCGCCTCGACCATATCGACGGCCTGCGCGATCCCGCGCAATATTGCCAGCGGCTGCGCCGGCTGGTGCGCGACGCGCAGGGCACGACGAAGCCGTTCTATACGGTGATCGAGAAGATCCTGTGCGAGCACGAGCGCCTGCCGCACTTCGCCGGCATCCAGGGCACCACCGGCTATGAGTGGATGAACGCCATCACTCACGTTCTGGTCGACGCCAAGGGGCTTGTGGCCCTGGACGAAACCTGGCGCCAGATCAGCAACCAGCCGCCGCGGCTCGCGCCTTACGTCAAGGACGCCAAAAGGCGCGTACTGGAGACGCTGCTGACCAGCGAATTCACGGTTCTGACCCGCCTGCTTGCGCGCATCGCCAACGGGCATTACTCGACGCGCGACTTTTCAGCCGACAGCCTGCGGCAGGCGCTCGAGCTCTATGTGCTGCATTTCCCGGTATACCGCACCTACCTGACGACGAGCGCGCCAACGGCGAACGATCGCAAGCTGATCGAGGGCACCATCGCGCGCGCTCGCGCGGAATGGTTCGCCGCGGACGAAGGCATTTTCGACTTCCTGCGCGACGCGCTCACCATGGACCTGCTCAAGCCTGGCCGTCCCCCGCACAGCGCCCGGCGGGTGCGCCGCTTTGCGCTGAAGGTGCAGCAGTTCACCGGGCCGATGATGGCGAAGTCGCTCGAGGACACCGCGTTCTATCAATTCCACCGGCTGCTCGCGATGAACGAGGTCGGCGGCAATCCCGCGAGCAACGGCCTCGCCGTTTCCGCTTTCCACGAGACCATGCAGGCCCGCGCCAAGGAATGGCCGCAAGGGATGACGGCGACCGCCACGCATGACACCAAACGCGGCGAGGACGCCCGCGCACGGATCGCAGCCCTGAGTGAAATTCCCGGCGAATGGACCAGCGCGGTGGCACGTTGGAAAATCGTGAACGCACCGCACATTGCGCTCGAAGGCAATCTGCGTGCCCCGTCGGCGACATTCGAATACATGCTCTACCAGACCCTGCTCGGCGCCTGGTCGCTTGGGGAGACGGCCGATGCCGGTTTCGTCGAGCGTATCCAGGCCTATGCCCTCAAGGCCGCGCGCGAGGGCAAGGAGGAGACGAGCTGGCTCAACCCGCATGAGACGTATGAGAACGGCGTCAAGAGCTTCATCGCGAAGATCCTCGATCCGGCGCAATCCAGCGAATTCCTGGAGGCGCTGCAAACCCTGATACGCCGCGTCGCGCTGCTCGGCGCGCTGAACGCGCTAAGCCAGCTCACGCTCAAGGCGACATTGCCGGGCGTGCCCGACTTCTACCAGGGCACCGAATTCTGGGACCTGTCGCTGGTCGATCCCGACAACCGCCGCCCGGTGGATTTTCCCGCGCGACACGCGGCGCTGGGCACGCTGGACAATCCGGATTGGAATGATCTGATCAAGAGCTGGCCGGACGGCCAGCTCAAGCTGGCCTGGACGCGGCACCTCCTCAAGCTGCGCAACGAGCTCCCCGATGTTTTCGCTCGAGGCGACTACCAGCCGCTTCAGGTGCGGGGCGCAGATGCCGATCATGTCGTCGCCTTTGCTCGCCGTCATGGCCGCGCCGCAGCGATCGTCGTGGTCGGGCGCCAGTTCGCACCCTTCACGCAGGCGGGACGCGAATGGCCGACGCTCGATGGTTTCGACGCCACCATCGACGTCACAGGCTACAATTTGCCGGATCTCGCGGGCAACGATCTGCCGCTCGCGCAGGCTCTCCGCGGTTTTCCCGCTTCTGTCATCCCGGCGCGCCCCGCGGGTGCGGCGAAGCCGGTGCGACAGCGCACCCGCGCTTGAACGCTAGCTTTTCTCGTCTTTGCCCAACAGCAACTGGCCGCGCTTGCGGATCGTGGCCTGCGCCATCTCGGCAAAGCGCTGCAACAGCCAGGGCAGCACCACCTGCACCTTGACATGGTCGTCGGCGACGTCGACCTGGCCGCTCGCAATCTGCCCCAGCGCGCGGATACGAAAATTCATGCTGTCACCGCTCCAGCGCTCCTCCTCGACCTGCATCACGGGAATGCTGGCCGCGGCGCGGCCGAGCCCGGTCTTGAGCCGGCGCACCGCCTCCTCGCGGCCGAGACGGTGGGGAATGGAGACAACAAGCGGTGCTGACATGGACCTGCCTGTGGGTGGTTGATCCTCACATAATTATGCCGGCCCGTGCGCCAAAGGTTCCATGCAAGTTGACCGTGCAACCGCTGTTTCATCGGTGGAACTTTAAAACCTGCGGCAAGTTGCCCCCAACAACGGGACAGGTGCAACGACCCTTTCGACAAAGGGCTGGAGGAGATTCACATGTCTATCGGTACGATCATTCTGATCATTCTGGTCATTGCCTTGCTCGGCGGCTTCAGCGGCATCGGCGGCGGCCCGTTCTACGGCACCGGCTATTATGGCGGCGGTGGCCTCGGACTCGTCATCGTCATCCTGCTGATCTTGCTGCTGCTGGGGCGGATCTAGCCGAGGCACGTAGGGAGGGTCAGCCGCCGTGCGGCTGCACGAAGCGCGGTATGAAGCGCGGTCCGCTCCGCGCAAACCACCTCTTTCGCTTCCGCAGACACAGAAGTGGTGGGTTATGCCTTCGGCTGACCCACCTACTTCATTTTCCCAGCCAGCTTCTTGATCGCCGCCTTGATCGATGCGGCTGCATCGTCGTAGCCATCCCACGCCTTCGATCGCGCCAGCAAGCCGGGCACCGTCCGCACCGTGTACCGCCTCGGATCGAGATCGCTCTTCACCTGCGCCCAAGTGACGGGCATCGACACGGTGGCGCCATCTCGCGCGCGGGGGGACAGCGGCGCCACCGCCGTCGACATCCGATCGTTGCGCAGATAGTCCAGGAAGATCTTCCCGTTGCGCAGCTTCTTCGACATGTTGAGCAGATAGCGCTCGGGATCGCCGTCCGCCATCCATTGGCAGACCCCTTGCGCGAAGGCTTTCGCCTCCTTCCAGCTCACCTTGTCCCGCGCGCCGTGGAGCAGCGGCACCACCACGTGCAGGCCTTTGCCGCCGGTGGTCTTGCAAAAGCTCTCCATGCCGACATCGGTGAGGCGCTTCCGCATCTCCCTGGCTGCCTCTACGACATCCGCAAACTCAACATCCGGCGCGGGATCGAGATCGAACACCAGCCGGCCCGGCGTGTCATAAGCGCCGGGCGCGCAATTCCAGGGATGCAGCTCGACGCCGCCGACCTGCGCAACGGCCGCGAGCCCCTCGACGCGATCGATCTGCAGATAGGGTTTGCGATCGCCTGAGACCTTGGCCAGCTCGATCAGGTTCGAAGTGCCCTGCATGGCGTGGCGCTGGAAGAATTTTTCGCCGCCGATGCCATCAGGCGCACGCACGATCGAGCAAGGACGTCCCTTCAGATGCTCGATCATCCAAGAACCGACGGCCTCGAAATAGCGCGCGAGATCGAGTTTTGTCACGCCCTCGCCGTCGCCGCCGTCCGGCCACAGCTCCTTGTCCGGCTTGGAGAGCACGACGCCCATCACCTCGGCGCCGCCGCTTGCCTTCGACCGGGCGGCAGGCTTGGCTCTGGCCCGGGACCTGGCGGAAGGCTCGGCCAGCTCGGTATCCACGGGCGCTTCCGCCTCGACCTCCTCCGCCGGCTTGTCCTGCCGCAGCCCCTTGAATGCTGCCTGGCGGATATTGCCGTCGGCGGTGAAGCCGGCGAACTCGATCTCCGCGACGAGCTCCGGCTTCAGCCAGTGCACCTCGCGCGCCTTTTTCGGTGCGTTCTTGCCGCCGAAGGGATTCTCGTTCGAGGCCACTTCTTTCAACAGCGGCATGATGCGCTTGACCTTGTCGGCGCCGAAGCCGGTACCGACCATGCCGACGAAGGCGAGATGATCACCGCGATGCACGCCGGCCATCAGGGAACGGAATTTGCCATTAGTGGTCTTGTAGCCGCCGATCACGACCTCATGGCCGGCCCGGCATTTTGCCTTGGTCCAGCTTTCTGTCCGCCCCGAATGATAAGGCGCATCGAGCTTCTTCGACACCACGCCCTCAAGCTCGAGCTTGCAGGCCGATTGCAGCACGGCGTCGCCGCCGCTCTCGAAATGCTCGACATAGCGGATCTGGCTCGATTTGCGCTTGCGCGCCTCCAGCAGCTCCTTCAGCCGCGCTTTGCGTTCGCTGAGCGGCAGACGACGATAGTCGAGGCCTTCCGCAAACAAGAGGTCGAAGGCAAAGAAGATGAGCTCTTCGGTCTTGCCGTCCGATAGCGCGGCCTGGAGCGAGGAGAAGTTCGGTGCCCCGTTGTGGTCGAGCGCGACGATCTCGCCATCGATCATGGCGTCCGGCAGCGAATCCGCCTCTTTCGCAATCGAAGCAAACTTGTCGGTCCAGTCGAGTCCCTTGCGCGTTTTCAGCGTCGCTCCGCCGTCCTCGACGCGGAGTTGCACGCGATAGCCGTCGAACTTGATCTCGTGGCACCAGCCATCGGCGCCCGGCGGGCGCTCGACCGGCGTGCAGAGCTGCGGCGCCACGAAATCCGGCATCTCCGAGACTTTGCTGGCGCTCGTGGCCGTCGTGACTTTCTTCTTGACAGCCCTGTCATTGAACATCCTGCCGCGCTTCAGCGCCGCGCGTGGCGCCAGCTTGACGGTGCGCCCCTTCGGCTCCTCCGCGCGGTTGGACTGCCAGACCGCATCTGCCTTGCCTTTGGCGCCCGTCGCCAACATGAAAGGCTTTGGCGCACGGCCCCTGCCACCGGCGATCTGCGCCATCGCGCGGCCGGACGCCACAGACTTGTCTTCGCTGAGAATATCCTCGTCCTCGCTGGCATATTCGTCGCGGTGCTTGATCAGCAGCCAGTTCGTTCGCTTGCCGCCGCTGCGGTCATGACGCATGCGCACCAGCACCCAGCTGCCGTGCAGCTTGTCGCCGTGAAGCGTAAACTTGAGGTCGCCCTTCTTGAAACCGCGTTCGGGATCCTCGGATTCCCAGGTGCCGCGGTCCCACAGCATGACCGTCCCGCCGCCGTACTGGCCCTCCGGAATCGTGCCCTCGAAATCGCCATAGTCGAGCGGGTGGTCCTCGACCTCGACGGCCAGCCGCTTGTCGTGCGGATCGAGCGAGGGCCCCTTCGTCACCGCCCAGGACTTGAAGACGCCGTCGAACTCGAGCCGTAGATCGTAGTGCAGCCGCGTCGCATCGTGCTTCTGGATCACGAAGCGCCGTTGCTTCGAGGGCACCACTGCCGTTTTGCCCGACGGCTCCGGTGTCTTCTCGAAATCGCGTTTCTGTCGGTAAGTAGAGAGTTTCCGCAGCACGACCGGTCCCGCATTCTCTTTCGGCGTTGCAGCCTATCACAGCAAAAGTCCCACCCGGAACCAAAACCCCACGGGACGGTTGGGGTTCCAAAATGCCTTGAAAACGCTGGAGAACCGAATGGCCCCGCGCGCCTATTGGAAGGGAACGTTGAAGCTCTCGCTGGTCAGTTGCCCGGTTGTGCTTTTTCCGGCGACCACCGCCGCCGAGAAGACGCGGTTTCACATGATCAACCGCGAGACTGGCAACCGGTTGAAGCAGCAGATGATCGACGCCGAAACCGGCGACGTCGTCGAGAGCGACCAGAAGGGACGCGGCTACGAGCTGCGCAAGGGCAAATACGTCGAGATCGAACCGGAGGAGCTCGAAGCCGTCCAGATCGAAAGCAATCACACCATCGACATCGAGAGCTTCGTGCCGAGCGAGGAGATCGACCAGCGCTACCTCAACCATCCCTATTATATCGCGCCCGACGGAAAGGCTGCGATCGATGCCTTTGCCGTGATCCGTGATGCCATGAAGGACCAGGATCGCGTCGCGCTCGCCAAGATCGTGCTCACCAATCGCGAGCATATCATTGCGATCGAACCGCTCGGCAAGGGCCTGCTCGGCACCACGTTGCGCTTCCCCTACGAGCTGCGCGACGAGGACCAGTTCTTCGACGACATCAAGAGCCCGAAGATCACCAAGGACATGGTGGAGCTGGCCGGCCATATCCTCCACAGCAAGGCGGCGCATTTTGACCCCAGCAAGTTCAAGGATGAATACGAGAACGCGCTGAAGGCGCTGGTGAAGCGCAAGGCCAGCGGCAAGACAATCGAGCTGCCGGAGCCCGAAGAGCGCCCGAGCAACGTCGTCAGCCTGATGGATGCGCTGAAGCAGAGCTTGAAGGGACGCGGCGGGGGAAAAAAGACGGCGGCGAAGTCCCACGCGCGCCGTGCGCCGGGGCGACAGCGAGCCACGAAGAAAGCGCACCGGTCGACGTCGCGGCAGAGGAAAGCGGGTTAGCTCTCCGCCGCGCACTTCACTCTCTCCCCTCATGGTGAGGAGGGCGCGAAGCGCCGTCTCGAACCATGCAGGCCCCCGCTGCAGCAGTCGGGCCTTCATCCTTCGAGACGCGCGTTCCGCGCTCCCAGCGACAACGGCTTTGCCGTTGCGCAAGGGATGAGGGATACAGCGTCAATCCCCTGCCTTTAACCGATACCCGATGCCCGTCTCCGTCAGCACATATTGCGGTCGCTCCGGATCGGCCTCGATCTTCTGGCGAAGCTGGCGGACATAGACGCGCAGATATTGAGCGTCGGTAAACTCGTCCCAGAGCTCCTTGAGCAGGAAACGGTGGGTGAGCACCTTACCGGCGTGCTGAACCAGCACACGCAGCAGATCGTATTCCTTCGGCGACAGTTTGACGTCGCGCTCGCCGACCTTGACGATCCGGCGTACCAGATCGACGGAGAGATCGCCGGCACGGAACACCGGACGCTCGCCCTGGACCTGGAGCTGGTGCCGCAGCGCGGCGCGCAGACGTGCCAGAAGCTCGTCCATACCGAACGGCTTGGTCAGATAATCGTCCGCACCGAGATCGAGCGCCTGCACCTTGCCGGCCTCGTCGCCGCGGCTCGACAGCACCACGATCGGCACAGCTTCATTGCGGGCGCGGATCGTGCGCAGCAGCTCATGACCCTGGATATCGGGCAAGCCAAGATCGAGGATAATCAGCGCAGGTTCTTCCGCAAGCTTCTCAAGCGCGGTCTTGCCGTTCGGCGCCTCCAGGATCTCATAGCCCTGGGTCGAGAGTCCCATCCGCAGCAATTTGCGGATCGGCGGCTCGTCGTCGATGACCAGCACCTTGATCGGGGCGGCGCTCATGCGGCGGTATCCAATGCGTGGGTCTGGGCCGGAATGGGCAGACGGATGGTCAGCACCGCGCCGCTCCGGTCGCTGCGATTCGCGGCCGAGATGGTGCCCCGCATCGCCTCGACGAAGCCGCGGGAGATGGCAAGCCCGAGCCCGGTGCCGGGACGGACACGATCCCCCTTCTGCGCGCGATAGAACTTGTCGAACACGCCCTCGAGCTCGTCGGGCGGGATGCCGTCACCCTCATCGCCGACCTGAAGCACCACGTAATCACGATCGCGCTGGCTCCTGATCGAGACCGTCGTGTCGGGCGGCGAATATTTGGCGGCGTTGTCGAGCAGGTTGAACAGCACCTGCTCGAACAGCACCGCATCGAGCTGGAGCATAGGAAGGTCTGCGGCCAACACCAGCTCGACCTTGTGGGCAGCGAGGATCTTGGCTGCACGCCGGAGCGCGCTGCCGACGATCTCTCCGAGATCGTGCAACGCGGTGTTGGGCACAATGGCGCCGGATTCGAGCTTGGTCATGTCGAGCAGATTGGCGATGAAGCGATTGAGTCGCTCGGATTCGTCGATCACGGTCGCAAGCAGGTCGCGCTTCTCGGTATCCGACAGCGCCCCGGCCAGATCGCGCATGGTTGAAGCTGCGCCGAGCACGGAGGCGAGCGGCGTCTTCAAATCATGCGAGATTGAGGTCAACAATGCAGAACGCAACCGCTCGGATTCGACGGTGCGCTTGACGCGATCGACGTCTTCGACCAGCAGCACGCGCTCGATCGCCAGTGCACCCTGGTCGACCAGCGCGTCGAGCAGCCGGCGCTGGTCCGGGGTCAGCAACGGGCCGGTGCGATCATTGTCGATGCCGATGACGCCGATCGGACCCCGCCCGGTGCGCATCGGCAGAAACAGCCGTTTTGCGCCCGGCAACGTGTCCGAGCCGCGGCCTGCGGGGCGGTCGTTGCTCCAGGCCCAGTTGGCGGCGGCAAGGTCAGCCTGATCAAGATCGTCCTCGGGGGGATAGCCTGACTTCACCGTGAGCAGACCCTCGTCCGGCAACAGCAGCACCACGCGGACTTTCAGCATCAACGCGATCTGATAGGCGGTCGCCCACAGCACGTCGTCGAGCGTACCGGTGCCGGCGAGCTTGCGGCTGAAAGCATAGAGCTGCTCGGTGGTCCGGATACGGCCGATCGCGGCGTCCGCCTGGGTGCGGACCCGTCCGGCGACATTCGACACCACGAACGCAATCAGCATGAAGAAAAAGAACGCCGCGACATTGGTCGGATCGGTGATGGTGAAGGTATAGACCGGCGGCAGAAAGAAGAAATTGTAGGCGAGCGACGCCGCGACGCTCGCAAGCAACGACGGCCACAATCCGTAGCGCACGGCAACCGTCACCACGGCGGTGAGGAACATCAGGTCGACGTTCTCGATGCCGACATACGGCTTGATGGCCACGGCGGCGGCAAGGCCAAGCGCGGTGATCCCGAGCGCCTTCAGATAGGGCCGGGCATCGAACGGGTCCGATCGCGCTGCGGTCTGCACCGCCGTCTTCGGCGCCGGCTCGCTCGTGAGCTCGTCGCCAGGGATGACATGCACGCTGATATTCCCGGCGCGACGCACCAGGTCGTGGACGACGGAGCCGCGCGTCATCTCGAACCAGCGCGAGCGCGTCGACTTGCCGATCACGATCTGGGTGACGTTGTTGCCCTGCGCGAAGTTGACGACGTCGTCGGCGAGGCGGCGGCCGACGCCCGGAATCGTCAGCGCCTCACCGCCGAGCGATTCCGCGAGCCGCAGCGTATCGGCCAGCCGGTCGCGCTCCTCATCGGACATTTGCAGCGATCGCCGCGTCTCGATCGACACCGCGATGAACGGCGCGTGCAGCCGGTCGGCCAGCCGCTTGGTGTAGCGCACAAGACCGGCCGCGCGCGGATCTTCGCTGACGCAGACGAGCATGCGCTCGCCGGCGGCCCAGGGGCCCGAAATCGCATTCGCCTGCATGTGATTGAGAAGCTGCTCGTCGACCCGTTCGGCCGTACGCCGCAAAGCGAGCTCGCGCAGCGCAGTGAGATTGCCCGGCGAAAAATAATGTTCCAGTGCCCGCTCCGCCTGCTTGGGCACATAGACCTTGCCCTCCTTCAGACGCTGGATCAAATCATCGGGCGTGAGGTCGATCAGCTCGATCGCATCGGCGCGGTCGAATATCGAATCCGGCACGGTCTCGCGCACCCGCACATGGGTGATCTGGGCGACGACGTCGTTCAGGCTCTCGATGTGCTGGATGTTGACGGCGGTATAGACGTCGATGCCGTGTGATAGCAGCTCCTCGACGTCGAGATAGCGCTTGGGATGGCGGCTGCCGACCGCATTGGTGTGGGCGAGTTCGTCGACCAGCGCGATTTTCGGCAGGCGCGCGATCACGGCATCGAGGTCCATCTCCTCGATCACCTGGCCGCGGTATTCCAGACTCTTGCGCGGGATCACCTCCAGCCCACGCACCAACGCCTCGGTCTCGGCGCGGCCATGGGTTTCGACGAAGCCGACCACGACGTCGATGCCGGCCTTGTGCTTGGCATGAGCGCTTTGCAGCATCTCGTAGGTCTTGCCGACGCCGGGGGCGGCGCCGACGAAGATCTTCAGCTTGCCGCTCGCGCTCTCCTCCCGGCGCGCGGCATCCAGCAGCGCCTCGGGAGACGGACGTTGTTCGGGATCGCGGCGTTCTCGGACCATCAGGCCAATATAATCATCCGGGCGCCGCGAGCCTAGACCGCTACTTCGCGGCTACGCTATCGAGCGCGAGGTTCAGCGCCAATACGTTAACGCGGGGTTCGCCAAGCAGGCCGAGCAAACGGCCTTGGGTGGCGGAGGCCACGAGCTGCTTCAACGCGTCCTCCGGCATATTCCGGGCCTTGGCGACGCGCGGGACCTGGAATTGTGCCGCTTCCGGCGAGATGTCCGGGTCGAGACCGCTGGCCGATGTGGTCACCAGGTCCACCGGCACGGCGGCGTTGGGATTCTCGCTCCTGAGCTTGTCCACATCTTCCTTCAGCCGGTCAGCCAGCGCCTTGCTGGTTGGGCCGAGGTTGGAGCCGCCCGAGTTGGCGGCGTTGTAGGGCGCTGACACCGTCTTGGTCGAATCGTTCGGGTCCGGCGCCATCGTCGCCGAGGGGCGGCCGTGGAAATATTTGTCGTCCTTGAATTCCTGCCCGATCAGGGCGGAGCCGACCACCTTGCCGTCCTTCTCGATCAGGCTGCCTTGCGCCTGAGCCGGGAAGATCGCGCCGGCAATAGCGGTCATCGCGAGCGGATAGGCAAGTCCGGTGATGGCGGTGAGCACCAGCAGCAGGACGATGGCGGGGCGGATTTCTCTAAGCATGTTACGTCTCCTAAGTCCTCGTCATTGCGCGCGGCGCATCGCGCCGTGCGACGACGATCAAGCCAGGTGCAAGGCGGTGACGACGAGGTCGATCGCCTTGATGCCGATGAAGGGAATGACGATCCCGCCGAGGCCATAGATCAACAGGTTGCGCCGGAGCAGTGCGCCGGCCCCGACCGCGCGATAGGCGACGCCCTTCAGCGCCAGCGGGATCAGCGCGATGATGATCAGCGCGTTGAAGATGATCGCCGACAGGATGGCGCTCTGCGGGCTCGACAGGTTCATGACGTTGAGCACGTTGAGCTGGGGGTAGAACGCCAGGAACATCGCCGGGATGATCGCAAAGTACTTGGCGACGTCGTTGGCGATCGAGAATGTCGTCAGCGCGCCGCGCGTCATCAGGAGCTGCTTGCCGATCTCGACCACCTCGATCAGCTTGGTCGGGTTGGAATCGAGGTCGACCATGTTGCCGGCCTCGCGCGCCGCCTGGGTGCCGGTGTTCATGGCAACACCGACGTCGGCCTGCGCGAGTGCCGGCGCATCGTTGGTGCCGTCGCCGCACATCGCCACCAGCTTGCCCTTGGCCTGCTCGTCGCGGATCAGCTTGAGCTTGTCCTCAGGCGTTGCCTGCGCCAGGAAGTCGTCAACGCCGGCCTCCGCCGCGATCGCGGCGGCCGTCATCGGGTTGTCGCCGGTGATCATGACGGTGCGGATACCCATGCGCCGCAGCTCGGCAAAACGCTCGCGGATACCACCCTTGACGATGTCCTTGAGCTGGATGACGCCGAGCAGCTTGCCGTCCTTGGCCACCGCAAGCGGCGTGCCGCCGGCCTTGGCGATCTCGTCCGCGATGGTCTGGACCTCGCGGCCGACCTCCGAGAGCACCGCAGGCTGGATGGCGCGGGCGGTGTTGCCGGACGCAACCACCAGCGGCGTACCGCCGCCGACATAGTTGAGCATGGCGTCGACCGCGCCCTTGCGTACCGACGAGCCGCCGGCATCCACGCCGCTCATGCGGGTCTGCGCCATGAATGGGATGAAGGTCGCGCCAAGCTCGGCCATATCGCGGCCGCGGATGCCGTATTTCTCCTTGGCCAGCACCACGATCGAACGGCCCTCCGGAGTCTCGTCGGCGAGCGAAGCGAGCTGGGCCGCGTCCGCGAGCTCCTGCTCGGTCACACCGCGCACGGGGCAGAACGCAGTCGCTTGCCGGTTGCCGAGCGTGATCGTCCCGGTCTTGTCGAGCAGCAGAGTGTCGACGTCGCCGGCGGCCTCGACGGCGCGGCCGGACATCGCCAGCACGTTGAAGCGCACCAGGCGGTCCATACCGGCGATACCGATCGCCGACAATAGCGCACCGATTGTGGTCGGGATCAGCGTCACGAACAGCGCGACCAGCACGACCACCGAGATCGAGCCGCCGGCATAGGCAGCATAGCTCGGAATGGTGACGGTGGCGAACACGAAGATGATGGTGAGGCCGGCCAGCAGGATGTTGAGTGCGATCTCGTTCGGCGTCTTCTGCCGCTCGGCGCCCTCGACCAGCTTGATCATGCGATCGATGAAGGTCGAGCCTTGAGCTGCCGTGATGCGCACGCGGATCCAGTCGGACAGCACCTGGGTGCCGCCTGTTACCGCCGAGCGGTCGCCGCCGGACTCGCGGATCACAGGCGCGGATTCGCCGGTGATGGCGGCCTCGTTGACGGAAGCGACACCTTCGATCACCTCGCCGTCGGAGGGAATGGTGTCGCCGGCCTCGACCAGAACGATATCGCCGACCTTGAGGCTTGTGCCCGGCACCAGCTTGAAGGTCTGGCCGGCGCCGGTCAGCAGCTTGGCCTGGCTCTCGGTGCGGGTCTTGCGTAGCGACTCGGCCTGCGCCTTGCCGCGGCCTTCGGCCACGGCTTCGGCGAGATTGGCGAACAGCACGGTGAACCAGAGCCAGAGGATGATCTGGAAGGTGAAGGCGAGATTCCCGCCGCCCGTGACGAGGTCGCGCAGGAAGATCACGGTGGTGAGCGCGGCGACGATCTCGACCACGAACATCACGGGATTCTTGATCATCAATCGCGGATCGAGCTTGATGAAGGACGCGCGGATCGCGGGCGCGACGATCCTGGGGTCGAGCATCGCCGAGACGGACGCACGCTTTTGCAGTTTCATGGTTTCCATGGAGGTCACTCCAAACAATCAGAAGACTTATCGATCAGAACACTTTTCGATCAGAAGACTTGGCCAGCGTTCATCGCGAGATGCTCGACGATGGGGCCGAGCGCGAGTGCCGGGAAGAAGGTCAGGCCGCCGATGATCAGGATCACGCCGACGACGATGCCGACGAACAGTCCGCCCGTGGTCGGGAGCGTGCCCGCCGACGGCGGGATCGACTTCTTGGCGGCGAGCGAGCCCGCAATCGCCATCGCCGGAATGATCATGAAGAACCGGCCGACGAACATCGCGCTGGCGAGTGTGAGGTTGTAGAAGAAGGTGTTGCCGGTGAGACCCGCGAAAGCCGAGCCGTTATTGCCGGTCGCCGAGGTGAAGGCGTAGAGCACTTCGGTGAAGCCATGCGGACCGGCATTCGCCATCGAGGCGACCGCCGCCGGATAGACCACGCCGACCGCGGTCCAGCCAAGATACATCAGCGGCAGCACCAGGATCGCGAGCATCGCCATCTTGACCTCACGTGCCTCGATCTTCTTGCCGACATATTCCGGGGTGCGGCCGACCATCAGGCCAGCCACGAAGATCGCGAGCACGACAAAAAGCAGCATTCCATAGAGACCGGCGCCGACGCCGCCGATGATGATTTCGCCGAGCTGCATGTTGATCAGCGGGATCATGCCGCCGAGCGCGGTAAAACTGTCATGCATCGCGTTGACGGCGCCACAGGAGGCGGCCGTCGTGATTACGGCGAATAGCGAGGACGCGACGATGCCGAAGCGGACCTCCTTGCCTTCCATGTTGCCGCCGGTCAGGCCGAGCGCATGCAGGGTCGCGGTGCCGCCGGCTTCCGCCCAATAGGTGACGGCGACGCCGGCGACGAACAGCACGCCCATCACGGAGAGAAGCGCCCAGCCCTGGCGCTGGTTGCCGACCATGCGGCCGAACACGTTGGTGAGCGCAGCGCCCAGCGCAAAGATCGACAGCATCTGCACGAAGTTCGACAGCGCGGTCGGATTCTCGAAGGGATGCGCCGCATTGGCATTGAAGAAACCGCCGCCATTGGTGCCCAGCATCTTGATCGCGACCTGAGAGGCGACCGGGCCGACCGCGATGGTCTGCTTGGCACCTTCGAGCGTGGTCGCCTCGACGTAGTCGCCGAGCGTCTGCGGCATGCCCTGCCAGACCAGGAACAGCGTGTAGACGACGCAGACCGGCAGCAGGACGTAGAGCGTGCACCTGACGACGTCGACCCAGAAATTTCCGACGGTGCGCGCCGAGGCGCGCGAGAAGCCGCGGATCAGGGCGACCGCCAGCGCGATGCCGGTTGCCGCCGACAGAAAGTTCTGGTGTGTCAGGCCGAGCATCTGCACGAGATAGGACAGCGTGCTCTCGCCGCCGTAGTTCTGCCAATTGGTGTTGGTGATGAAGGATATCGCGGTGTTGAAGGACAGATCCGCGGCGACCGCTGCCTGTCCCGCCGGATTGAACGGCAACACGGCCTGAAGCCGCATCACGCCGTAGATGATGAGGAAGCCGCCGACATGAAACAGCAGCATGGCGACCGTATAGGTCAGCCAATGCTGCTCGCGCTTTTCGTCGACGCCGGAAAGCCAGTAGATGCCGGCCTCGATCGGACGCAGCACCGGCGACAGGAACGTCCGCTCGCCGTTGAACACCCGCGTCATGTACCAGCCGAGCGGCTTTGCGAGCGCGACGATAATGACGCAAAAGAGAATGATCTGGAGCCAACCGATCACAGTCATGGAATCAACCCTTCAGGCTTGGTGTCCGGCGCAGGAGCGGCACGAACACCGCAAGCAAGCAGGCGACGAGCGCGGCGTCCGCCCGCAGCAATTCGACAAGCGGCAGCACGGGTCAGAACCGCTCGGGCCGCAGTAGCGCGTAGGTGAGGTAGCTCAGGAGGCCGAACGAGACGGCACCGGCAAGTGCATAATCGAAGATCATGGCCCGCTCCGTCACAGCCGTTCGCAGGCGTAGGTATAGCCGATCGCAAGCGCAAAGAAGCCGAAGCCCAGCGCCAGCAGCAGAATGTCCATCATGGGATTGCTCCTCGTTGCGCCCTCATGTCCGGCGCAATCGCTTCTCGGGGACCCGGCGAAGCTCGAAGGAAACGCAGGCGCATTTCCACAGGCGGCAGCCGGGACTCTTGACCGTGCTGAAGTGCCACCACAGGCATAGGTTTTCGAGATGAGGGCTATGGCGAAGTTATAGGAATCTCATAAAGGCTAGGGTTGGCGGCACGATCAAGCGAGGCTCGCGTGGCAACCTCCACTGTCGTCCCGGCGAAGGGACCCATACCATCGGCTTTGGTTTGGCGAAGACTCGGAGTTGAAAGCTTCGCGCGACAACTTCTCCCTGGAAGTATGGGTCCCGGCCTTCGCCGGGACGACGGTTGGCAGCACATTGCGTCCCTCACCGCCCCATCCGCACACTTATGAAATCCTTATATTTCTCGCCCCCTCCTCATCTCGTTTTCAAATGCCCTTCCAGCCATGATGGGAATGCCGGCCGACTGACCGACGCCAATTCCAGGAGGCCTACATGACCGCAGCACTCCGCCGTTACGATCCACCTTCGCTCAGCAAACGCCTGCGCAATGCGCATGCGTTGACGCGGCCGCTGATGCTCGAGATCATCGATCATGCCTGCCGGCGCTTTAATTCGCCCGGGCAGAGCGAGCGCGCGACGCGGGTTATGCGCCTGGTCGATGCTGGAGCCTGGACCGATGCAGCGCTGGCGCTGATTGCGCTCGAGCTGCCGCTGTGGCAGGTCCGCCGCGTCGCCTATGACGAGGGCGAGTGGCATTGCGCGCTTTCGCGTGAACGCGAATTGCCGGACTGGCTGGACGCCGCGATCGAAGCCCGCCACACGGATCTCGCACTCGCCCTGCTATCGGCCTTCGTCGAAGTGCAAGCATTGATCGTGGAGGTGTCGCGGCCCAGCGTCCCCTCCGTGCGCCCGGCCCTGGACGCGCTCTACGAACCGGTCGGCTGCGAAAATTTCAGCTAGTCCGCCGGACACGGCATGGTTCAGGGCACTTATGACGTTCCTATATCGCTGCACGGACAGTCGTCTCGCATTCCTATGCTGCGACATCCATCATACGAGGCGGATCGGAGCGGCCGTCCCGCCGCACCACAGATAAGGACTTCCAGGATGTCGATGCTGACACATGGCTTTGACCGGCCCTTTGACGAGGTCGAACGCCCGGTGCGGATCACGAAGGCGCGCAAGGTCCAGCTCAAGCGCCTGGCACTACGCGCGCTGGCCGTGCTCTCGATGGGCAGCGTGCTCACCGCGCTCATCGCGTTGAAGACAGCGATCTATGTCTGGCACCTGCACGCCTGACCAGAATGGCGGACCATCATGACCTTGCAGATGTGTGAGGAGGCCGCGATGGCGCCAATCGCGCTTCAAGCTGCCCGTCGCGGGCCCGAGGCCCGGCAGGCGCAGGTGTTGCTCAAGCCGCTCGATCCCGACGTCGTCAGCGCCTCCATTCCCGCCTTCTTCATCGGGCGCAACACGGCCGGCCTCTGGATTGCCCGGGACGCGAACGGACGCATCGGCGGCCTGTCCTGTTCAAGAGCTCGGCGGTCGATTTCCGCCAACCGGCAGAGCAAGCCGGCAAGATGCGCGCTGGTGTTTCCCACCGGGACTTTTGGGCTCGACATCGAGAACCGCGGCAATCCGCTGATCGTGCTGGCCACGCGATTGCTGGAGGGTGCCAAGCGGCTCGCCGCGCTCGTCGCCGCAAGGCGACTGACATGATCGAGCTCAAGATCATCATCCTGGTTGCAATGATGGGTGCATTGCTCCTCGGCATGCGCCTGACTTCAGCGCCGGCTTCGGACGGCTAGCATGCAACTCCTCAAGGGAAATCTGGAGCATGCGGTCACCACGACCATCCTGACTATGACGCTGAGTCTGATTTGGGGCGCGATCCTGACGCTCGTGATCACGCTTCTGGCGCGCGGGCTCGGCGTCTAGCTCCTACCGCCATACGCCTGGCGATCGACCCCGAATTGACCATGGCTGCCTACGTGGCGAGCAATCGGGTCGCAGCGCGGTGGCGGTGCCCGGTCGAAGCCGCGTATACCCTTTGAAAAGGCTTGGCCAAAGACCTGCCCGATCTGGCGCAGTTTCACGGAACCGTGTAGATCGGTTTCATGAGCATCAGCAACGTCAACGTCGTCGCCCACCCCCTGGTTCAGCACAAGCTCTCCCTGATGCGGGAGAAGGACCGCTCGACCAAGAGCTTTCGCGAGATCCTGAACGAGATCGGGATGCTGCTCGGCTACGAGGTGACGCGCGACCTGCCGCTGGAGTTGGTCCAGATCGAGACGCCGATTGCGCCGATGCTGGCGCCCAAGATCGCCGGCAAGAAGCTCACGCTGGCGCCGATCCTGCGCGCGGGCGTCGGCTTCCTCGACGGCATGCTTGCGCTGATGCCCTCGGCGCGCATCGCCCATATCGGGCTCTACCGCGATCCCGATACATTGCAGGCCGTGGAATATTACTTCAAGGCGCCGCAGGACCTGTCGGACCGCACCGTGATCCTGATGGATCCGATGCTGGCGACCGGCAACTCGGCCTGCGCCGGCGCCTCGCTGCTGAAGGCGCGTGGCGCCCGCGACATCCGCTTCGTCTGCCTTCTGGCCGCGCCCGAGGGCATTGCGCGGTTCCAGCGCGAGCATCCCGACGTGCCGGTCTGGACCGCCGCGATCGACGAGCGGCTCAACGACCACGGCTACATCGTGCCGGGGCTGGGCGACGCCGGCGACCGGATGTTCGGCACCAAGTAGACAGGTTTGTGCGATCGGGCTACTCCGGTTGCCATGCCTGCCAACGAATTTTCACTGCAATCGCTGATCCGGACCGAGGCCGCCGCCGATCCGGCCTTCGTGTTCGACGGCACGCCGGTCTCGCGCGCGGAATTTTCGGAAAAGATCGAGCAGACCACCGCCTGGCTTGCCGCACGGGGCATCGGCAAGGGGGACGTGATAGCGGTCTGGCTGGTCAACCGGATCGAATGGATCGCGCTGCTGTTCGCCGCCGCACGCCTTGGCGCAGTCGTCGCCGCCGTCAATACGCGCTACCGCAGCGCGGAGGTCGCGCATCTGCTCAAGCTGTCCGGCGCCAGGCTGATGGTGGTCGAAGCCGCGTTCCGCTCGATCGACTTTGCCGCTATCCTCGCCGACGTCGCCAGGGACGAGGTGCCCGCGCTGCGAGAGCTCGCGGTGGTCGGCGCGGATGCGATTCCCGCCCAATGGCCATGCGTGCGCTTCGATGCCTTCGAGAAGCCCTATCCGCCCGCCCTGCCGGCTCCGGACGATTTCGACCTGCCGGTTCTGCTCTACACGACGTCGGGCACGACCAAAGGGCCAAAACTCGTCGCGCATTCGCAGCGGACGTTGGCCACGCATGCCGCCTCCGTCGCCGAGGCGCTGAAACTCTCGCCGCAGCGCCATTCGCTGCTGGCCATGCTGCCGATCTGCGGCACCTTTGGTATGACGAGCCTGCTCGGCTTCGTCGCAGCGGGCGCGATCGTCCATGTGCTCGACGCCTTCGAGGCGGCGCCGGCGCTGAAGCTTCTCGGCGAGTGCAGGATCACGCACGCCTTCGGTTCGGACGAGATGTTCCGCCGCATCCTCGCCCTCACCGATGCGCCGCGTCCGTTTCCGCATCTCGAAGTCTGCGGCTTCGCAGCGTTCCAGCCCGGCTGGCGCGAGCTCGCCGCGGAGGCCGAGGCCCGCGGCATGCCCCTGTTCGGCCTCTACGGTTCGAGCGAGGTGCAGGCCCTGTTCTCGATCGCACGCTCCAGTGATGGCTTCGCCGATCGCATCGAGGGTGGCGGCTGGCCGATGTCGCCCGACACGACGGTGCGTGTGCGCGACACCGAGACCGGCGAGCTCGCGGCTCGAGGTGTTTCCGGCGAGATCGAGATCAGCGCGCCGTCCTGCTTCCTCGGCTATTTCAACAATCCCGAAGCGACGCGCGATGCGATCACCGCCGACGGCTTCTTCCGCACCGGCGATATCGGCCGTCTCCGCGGCGACGGCGCGTTCGTCTACGAAACTCGCGCGGGCGATGCGATGCGGCTCGGCGGCTTCCTGGTTGCGCCCGGCGAGATCGAGGACGAGCTCAAATCGTGCGCTGGTGTGGCCGACGCCCAGGTCGTCGCAGTCGATCTGAAGGGAAACGCACGCTGCGTTGCCTTCGTGATCCCCGCCCAAGAACCCCACCACGAGCCGCCGCGGCAGGAAGCGTTGATCACGCGCCTGCGCGAGCGGCTCGCCGGCTACAAGGTCCCGGCGCGGATCTATGTCGTGGAGGCCTTCCCCGTCACGGACAGCGCGAACGGCGTCAAGATCCAGCGCGCCCGGCTTCGTGCCATCGCGATGGAGCGCATCGCGGCCGAATGAGCCGGCCCTATTTCAGATAGCTCGAAAGATTCAGACTCAGGATCTTGCCAAGCGCCGAATAGGACGCAGTAAGTTGCGCCTCGTAGGTCGAGAGCTCCGCCGTAACGGCAGCGACGTCGACGCTGGTGAGGTCGCTCGACAACGTCTCGGCATAGCTTTTGTAGTCCGGTCGAAGAAATCGGACAAGCCGGTCGCGATCGTCTCCTACGACGAGAAGCCGGGGATCCAGGCGATCGCGACGACAGCACCGGATCTGCCGCCAGTGCCGGGCGTGCATGCGACCTTCGCGCGCGATCATGAGTACAAACGTCACGGCACGCTCAGCCTGTTGGCGGGGATTGACCTGCTCACCGGGAAGGTCCACGCGCTCGTCAAAGACCGCCACCGCAGCCGAGAGTTCATCGAATTCCTCAAGCTCCTCGATGCTCCTATCCGGCCAAGACCGCGATCAAGTTGATCCTCGCATCTCGAGAGAAACCAGAACCTGGCTCGACACACGACCGGCAGGCCGCTTCCAGTTTACCTTCACGCCCAAACACGGCTCCTGGCTCAACCTCATCGAGGGCTTCTTCTCCAAGTTCGCCCGCTCCGTCCTGCGTCACATCCGGGTCACATCAAAGCACGAACTCAAAGAGCGCGTCATGGCTGGAGTTGATGACATCAATCGCCATCCCGTCGTCCATACCTGGTCCTACAAACTCGCCGAGGCCACCTGATATGATTCGAACCAAGAAATCGCTGACCTAGTACGACTTGCTTAGTATGACTTGGCCAGTCCAAGCACCTTTTCCGCGATAAAACTGAGCGCGAGCTGCGGGCTGACCGGCGCGATGCGCGGGATCAGAACTTCGCGCAAGTAGCGCTCGACGTGGAACTCCTTGGCATAGCCGAAGCCGCCATGGGTCATCACCGCCTGCTCGCAGGCGTGATATCCGGCCTCACCCGCAATGTATTTCGCGGCATTGGCGGCGCCGCCGCAGGGCATGCCCTTGTCGTATTGCCAGGCCGCCGACATCACCATCAGCCAGGCCGCCTCGAGCTCGACCCAGTTTACGGCCAGCGGATGCTGAATGCCCTGGTTCTTGCCGATCGGCCGGTTGAACACGATTCGGGTCTTGGCGTATTCGGTCGCGCGCGACAGCGCGAGCTTGCCGAGGCCGACCGCTTCCGCCGCGATCAGGATACGCTCGGGGTTCATGCCTTCGAGGATGTATTGGAAGCCGCGGCCCTCTTCGCCGATACGGTCCTCCATCGGGATTTCAAAGTCCTCGAAGAACAGCTCGTTGGAATCGACGACCTTGCGGCCCATCTTCTCGATCTCGTGGACCTTGATCTTCTTGCGGTCGAAGTCCGTGTAGAACAGGCTCAGCCCATGCGTCGGCGAGCGCACCTCCTCCAGCGGCGTGGTACGCGCCAGCAACAGGATTTTGTGCGCAACCTGGGCGGTCGAGATCCACACCTTCTGGCCGTTAACGATATAGCGGTCGTTCTTGGCCACCGCGCGGGTCTTGAGCTGGGTGGTGTTGAGGCCGGTGTTGGGCTCGGTGACGGCAAAGCACGCCTTCTCGCGCCCCTCGACCATCGGCGGCAGCATGCGCTTGCGCTGTTCCTCCGTGCCGAACACGACGACGGGATTGAGCCCGAACACGTTGATGTGCACGGCGGATGCGCCGGACATGCCGGCGCCGGATTCCGCGATCGCGCGCATCATGATCGCGGCTTCGGTGATGCCGAGCCCGGAGCCGCCATAGGCCTCCGGCACGCAGATGCCGAGCCAGCCGGCGTCGGCCAGCGCCTTGTGGAAGTCGTGTGGAAAGCCGCCGTCGTGGTCCTTTTTCAGCCAATAGGCATCGTCAAAGCCTTCGCAGATCTTTGCGATGGCGTCGCGAATGGCTTCCTGCTGATCTGTGAGCGCGAAATCCATGTTCTTGATCTCCTTATTGGGAGCCGCGTGACGTCCTGCTCGCTGTCGACATCGGCACAGGCCTTTGGCGTGATCGCTTCCGACGCCTCGTCCATCGCCTTCTTCAGGTCGCCCGGCAATTTGTCCCAGACCTATTGATTGATCGAGTACGCGACGATGAAGCTGCCGAAGCTGACACCGCCTGCCGTCCCTATGCCGACGGTCGTCAGCCTGTCGCTGCCGACCGCCCAGCCCCCGCTCCAATTCTTGCTTGAGTTAAAATACATATATGTGAACTTATCTGTCAAGTATATGAATAATACATGGGCATGCACCGGGCCGCGAGGTCTCTGAATTGACAGCACCAATTTATGAATTCTAACTCCACGTATATGAATACGACCAACGAGGCTCTATGGGACCGCTCGCCGGCATCACCATTCTCGACCTGACCTCCGTCTTGATGGGGCCCTATGGCACCCAGGTGCTGGCGGACATGGGCGCTGAAATCATCAAGGTCGAAAGCCCCGAGGGTGACATCGTTCGCCAGATCGGTCCCGGCCGCACGCCCGGCATGGGTGGGATGTTTCTCAACGCCAACCGCGGCAAGCGCAGCATCGTCCTCGACCTCAAGAAGAAGGAAGGCCGCGAGACGCTGCTGCGGCTCGCCAAGCGCGCCAACGCACTCGTCTATAATGTGCGCCCGCAGGCGATGGCGCGGCTCGGCCTCGACTACGAGACGCTTCGCGAGATCAATCCGGCCCTCGTCTATGTCGGCGCCTTCGGCTACGGCCAGTCCGGCCCCTATGCCGCGAAACCCGCCTATGACGATCTGATCCAGGGCGCCGCCACCATTCCTACGCTGCTCGCCGCGGCCGGCGACGGCACGCCACGCTACGTTCCCGTCACCATCGCTGACCGTATCGTCGGACTGATGATGGTCAATGCGATCATGGGCGGACTGATGCACCAGCAGCGCACCGGCATCGGCCAACGCATCGACGTGCCGATGTTCGAGTCCATGACGGAGTTTGTGCTGGTCGATCATTTGGGCGGACTGACCTACGACCCGCCGCTCGACCATGGCGGCTACGCCCGCCTGCTCTCGCGCTATCGAAAACCCTACCAGACCAGCGACGGCTATCTCTGCGTCCTCATCTACAACGACAAGCAATGGCGCAGCTTCTTCGAGGCGATCGGGCAGCCGGAATTTCTGGAACAGCCGCGCTTTGCCAACCACGCCGCGCGCACCAGGCATATCGACGAGATCTACGAGGAGATCGGCCACATCTTCCTGACACGCAGCACCGCGGAGTGGCGTGAACTCCTGGAGCGCGCCGACATTCCGGTGATGCCGATGCATACGCTGGAGACGATCCTGGACGACCCGCATCTCAACGCGGTCGGATTCTTCAAGACGGTGGATCACCCCGTGGAAGGCCGCATCCGCCAGATGGGCGTGCCCTCGACTTGGAGTGTGACCCAGCCGGAGCCCGCAGGCCCCGCACCGACGCTCGGCCAGCACGGCCGCGACATCTTGCGCGAGGCCGGGTTCTCTGCGGACGAGATCGAAGCGCTTGCGCAGCAAAAAGCAGTTCACCTGGCAGCGCCGCCTTAAAGCGCGGGCGCTGGCCAAAACGTAGGGCACAGGGAGGAAACCGCGATGGCCGGACTTTATTTCGAAGACTTTTCCGTTGGACAGGAGTTCAGGCATCCGCTGACCCGGACCGTCACGGAAATGGACAACACCATGTTCAGCCTGTTGACGCTCAATCCGCAGCCGCTGCATATCGACGCGCATTTCTCCGCCCAGACCGAATTCGGCCAGCGCATTTTCAACAGCCTTTACACCCTCGGCATCATGATCGGCATGACGGTCTATGATACCACCATGGGTACCACCGTCGCCAATCTCGGCATGACCGACGTCACTTTTCCAAAACCGGTCTTCCATGGCGACACCTTGCGGGCGACGACGAAGGTGCTTTCGTTGCGGGAATCCAAATCGCGCCCGAAGGCGGGCATCGTCGAGTTCGAGCACCACGCTCTTAACCAGAACGACGAGATCGTCGGAAAATGCCGCCGCATGGCGATGATGCACAAGAGGCCGGTCTGATGCGTTCGATGCTGTTCGTGCCGGGCGATTCCCCGCGCAAATTCGAGAAGGCGAGCGAAGGCAATGCCGACGCGCTGATCATCGATCTCGAGGACTCCGTCGTCACCGACAAGAAACCGGAGGCGCGCGGGCTCACGCTCGCGATGCTCAGGGGTCGCCGCGGCCCGCATCAGCTCTATGTCCGCGTCAACGCCCTCGACACCGACATGACGCTCGCCGATCTCGCCGCGGTGATGCCTGGCAAACCCGACGGCATCGTGCTGCCGAAATCGCAAGGCGGCGACGACGTACGCCAAGTCGCGAGCTGGCTCGAAGCTTTGGAAGCTGCGGCTGCTATCGCGGCCGGCTCGACCCGTATCGTCTGCGTCGCGACCGAAACCGCCGGCTCGATCTTCGGCCTTGGCAGCTACAAGGGCTGCTCCCCTCGCCTCGCCGGCCTGATGTGGGGCGCGGAAGACCTTTCGGCCTCGCTCGGCGCTACTGAGAAGGCGTCAGGCGGCGTATTCCACAGCCCCTATCGTCTGGCGCGCGATCTCTGCCTGATGGCGGCTGCCGCGGCCGAGGTCGCGGCGATCGACACGGTCTATACCGACATCGACAATCTCACGGGGCTCGAGCAGGAAACGCGCGCGGCGCGGCGCGACGGTTTTTCGGCGAAAGCGCTGATCCATCCCAAGCATGTCGACGTGGTCAACGCGGCGTTCGAGCCGACCGAGGCCGAGCGCAATTGGGCGGAGAAGGTGATCGCGGCGTTCGCGAGCAATCCGAACTCCGGCACGCTACGCCTCGACGGCCAGATGATTGACAAGCCGCATCTTCGCGCCGCGAAGAAGATCCTCGGCCAGCCCTAGATCGGGACGCAAGTCTCACCATGATCGTTCGCCAAGCCGCAAACGTCCTGGAGATCATGGAGTTCTTCGCGCAAACGAGGAAGCCAGCGACGCTTACCGAGATCGCCGATCATTTCGGCTGGCCGCGCTCGTCGACCTTCAACCTGCTCGCGACGCTGTCGGAGAAAGGCTACCTCTACGAACCGCGGCCGCGCGCAGGCTTCTATCCGACCCCGCGCTGGCTGGCGATGGCGCGGATGATCTCGGAGGTCGAGCCGCTGCCGCCCTGGACGCACACGCTGATCGCCGACCTCTCGGCGGAGACCGGCGAGACCGCCTCGATCGTGGCACCGGCCGGCGTGATGGCCGTCTTCATCGACGTCGTCGAGTCCCAGGCCGCGATCCGCTATTTCGCCACCATCGGCCATCGCGTGCCTATTCATGCCACCGCGAGCGGCCGCGCGCTGCTGCTGCAATATTCACGCGAGGAGCGCGACTCCATCTATCGCAAGATCGAGTTCAAGCAGTACGGCCCATCAACGCCGATCAGCATCGAAGCCGTCGAGACCGAGCTGCGCAATTCGATCGCGCGCGGCTATTGTCAGAGTTTTGGCGACTACAGTCGCGATCTCGCCGGCGCAGCGATCCCGCTGCCGATCAGCGATCGCAGACTCTCGGTTGTCGTCGCTGGCCCTGAGTTCCGGATCGGGCCGAAGGTCGGGGAAGTCGCGGCGCTGATCGCACGGACGGTCGATCGGCTGCGGCCGAAGGCGGCGGCGTAAGCTGACCTCAGTCGAATCCTTGAACCGGCGGCGTCGTGGTCTGCGCGGGCACCGCAGGAGCAGCTTGAACGGGCTGCGCCGCAGGCGCGGCTTGAACCGGCGGATTGCCGGCAGCTCTCATCTGGCCGTTCGCATCCATCGCCTCGCGTGTGCGCGGCGGAGCGCCGGTCGCAGCCGCGCGGTACGCCTCGCGACGCGGCAGCTGCCGATGTCTCGCCGAGCGCGAACCTCGCACGCCCCAAGACCGGGCGATCGAAGGTCCGGCGGTGTAGCCGACCACAGCGCCCGCGACCGCGCCGATCGGACCCAGCACGACGGCGCCGGACACGGCGCCCAATGCCGCAGCCCCAGCGCGCTCCTGCGCAACGGCGCTTGCAGGCACACTAGCCAGCATCACGATGGCAATGATCAGAGCTTTCTTCATCGGAGCGCCTCCCTCACCGGAGATCACTCTTACTCAAATATGGCCGCACAAGGTTTGTTCGTTGCCCAACACGGGGCAATCGCCGATGGAACTCCGGCAATTCAAAGGCCTTCGCCTTCAGATCGTGGTCCCGGCGGAGGCAGATCGGCAACTACGGCGCGACCTTGGCCGCCTCCTCCGGCTTCACGAACTTTGTCAGCTTCGCCTGCTTCAGGGATTTCTCGACCGTGCGTGACGTCGATGTCCCCTCGCTGCAGCCGATCCGTCGTCCGGCGCGATCGACATCCGCAACGGAGCGGATGTCCGAGCCGGCACGCACGAGATAACCACTCATATACGCGACATAAGCGGGCCCCTGGTCGACGAACTGCTCGCGCTTGACGTCCGCCGGCATGAACGAAAGATCCCAAACGCTCTTGCCGCCCGCCGCGGCGATCTCGTCGGAGCTCTGCCGGATCGCTCAGACGATCTTGATCGACATGTCCGGCAGGCCCTCGAGCTTGCACAGCAGCACGTCGCCCTTCACCACAGGGCCGACATTCTCCGGGGTGCCGGAATAGATGATGTCACCGGCCTTGAGCTCAAAGGCTTCCGAGAGCTTTGCGATCTGCTCGGCGACGCTCCAGATCATCTTGCTGAGATCCGAGCTCTGCTTCACCGTCCCGTTGATCGCCAGCGAAATGGCGCCCTTCTCGAAGTGACCGGTCTTGCTGGCCGGATGGATCGGGCCGATCACCGCGGCGTGGTCAAAGCTCTTGCCGATCTCCCACGGCTTCTTTTCCGCGGCCATGCCGTTCTGGAGATCGCGCCGGGTCATGTCGAGGCCGAGCGCGTAGCCATAGACATGGTCGAGCGCCTTCTCGGCCGGGATGTTGGAGCCGCCGGATTTCAGCGCGGCGACCAGCTCGACCTCATGGTGGTAGTTCTTGGTCAGCGAGGGATAGCGATGATCGGCGACCTCGCCGATCGCGACGTTCTGGATCGCATCGGTCGGCTTCTGGAAGAAGAACGGTGGCTCGCGGTTCGGATCCGAACCCCGCTCGATTGCGTGCGCCGCATAGTTGCGCCCGATGCAGTAGATGCGGCGAACCTGGAACACTTGGGTTTCGCCGACGATCGGGATCGCCACAATCGGCACCGGGAAGAGCGGCTTCGGCCCGGCCTGCGCCGAAGCCGGCGCAACTTCCGCGATTGAAGCAGCACTCGCGGCCGCGGCAATTGCGAGCAGCTCTCGTCGCGTTGGCGATATCTTTTTCATGCTTTGTGCTCCCTTTTTATGTTCGTTGGGCGCGGCATGCGCGCCGGCCTGCCTGATAATCGATATTCCGTATGCCAGCAACGCTGGACTGGCACGATGCGGGTCGCCAAATTGATGAGAACAAAGCCGCCTGCGGCCGGGCCTTCCCGATGACTCCCTCGCCTAGCATGGAACTTGCATAAATTCTGGGCGACAGGGACGCCGCATGAACCTCATCAGTCTCGACATCCGCACGCTCCGGTCGCTGATCTCCGTGGTCGAGACCGGCAGCATCACCGAGACCGCGCGACGGCTGGGTCGCACCCAGCCGGCCATCACCCTGCAACTGCAGCGGCTGGAGGAGCTCACCGGCAAGCAATTGTTCGAGCACGCCGGCCGCCGGCTGATGCTGACCGAGGACGGCACCACGGTTCTCACCTACGCCAAATCCATCCTGCGGTTGCATGACGAGCTGATTTCGCAACTGGCCTCGCAGGAGATCGAAGGCCAGGTCGTGCTCGGAACGCCCGACCTCTATGCCGCGTTCATGCTGCCGCAGATCCTCAGCGTGTTCCGAAAATCCTTTCCGCGTGTTCAGGTCGAGCTGAATTGCGCGCTCTCGACGCCGCTGGTCGGCCTCGTCAAGCGCGGCGACGTCGACATCGCGCTCGTCACCCGCATGAACGATTTCACCGGCGGCCAGGTGGTGCGGCGCGAACAGTTGGTCTGGATGACCGGCGAGCAATCCGCTGCGGACCAGGAGCGCCCGATCCCGCTCGCACTATTGCCGCCCGGCAACATCTATCGCGACTACGCCATTGATACGCTGGAGCGTGCAAGTCTGCGCTGGCGCATCGCCTGCGTCAGCGAAAGCGTCGGCGGCCTCCAGGCCGCGGCCTTCGCGGGCATGGCTGTTACCGTGCTCGGCCGCAGCGCGCTGGTGCCGGCGATGCGCGAGATCGGCCCGAACGAGGGCCTGCCGCCGCTGCCGAAGATCGAGCTGCTGCTTTACAAGTCGAGCGGCGCGACCTCGAAAGCAGCGACCGCGCTGCACGATTATCTCGCGCACTATCTCCGCCTCGACGAAGAGCTCAGCGGCCGCGGCGGGCCGATCGAGTTGTCTTAGCCACCATCAGTTGGACTCGCGGAGACTCCCCTCACCCCACCCCTCTCCCCGCAAGCGGGGCGAAGGAGCGCACCGCGACCTGCGGCCAGAACTTTGCCCAAGGTTGCGCCGCTTCGAACGCGGCAGCAATGCGGAAGATCGTGGGCTCGTCGAGCCAGGGCGAGACGATCTGGAGACCAATCGGCATTCCCTCGCGATCGAAGCCGCAGGGCAGCGTCGCCGCCGGAAGACCGGCGAGATTGATCGGCCAGGTGAAGGGCGACCAGCCCAGATGCGGATCGACCCTGCTGCCGTCGATCGTGTCGACACCGATCTGGCCGGCTTCGAACGCGGTCACCGCGACCGTCGGCGTTACCAGCGCATCGACGCGCTCGAACAATTTTACGAAAGCACTGCGCGCCTGGCCGCGGCGGTAGCCGGCTTCGATATAGTCTGTGCCGCTGTAATGGCGGCCGGCAGCGATGACATCGCGATAGTCGGCTTCGGAGCCGGCCAGATCGACCGTGGTCTTGGTCGCAACTGCCGCGGCCTGTTCGGTGAAGGCGATCGGCTTCAGCGTGTGCTCCAGGATGCCGGGATCGAGGCCCGGGCCGTCGATGGTGACCCGCGCGCCGCAGGCGTCGAGAATGGCGAGCGCCTTGCCGAATGCCGCGCGCACGTCGGGGCTGACGGCGGCATAGCCGAGATCGACGCTGGCGCCGATGCGAATGCCGTTCAAAGACTTGGCATTGGTGTCAAACCGCCGCGGCGCCACCGGCAAGCTCGCGGGATCGCGCGGATCGTAGCCCGCGATGATCTCCAGCGTCAGCGCGGCATCCGCGACCGTCCGCGTGATCGGTCCGGTATGCGCAAGTGAAGCCCATGATGGCGGCGAGAACCCGGGCGAGCGTGGCACGAGGCCAAAGGTCGGCTTGAGCCCGAACACGCCGCAGAACGACGACGGCACGCGGATCGAGCCGACGCCGTCGGTGCCGATCGCAATCGGGCCACAGCCCGCGGCAACGCCCGCCGCCGCGCCGCCGCTCGATCCGCCGCTCGTGCGACCAGGATTCCAGGGGTTTCGCGTGGTGCCGGTGACGGGGCTGTCCGCCGTAAGCTTGTAACCGGACTCGCAGGTCGTGGTCTTGCAGGTGACGATGGCACCGGACGCCTTCAGCGCCGACACGACCGCCGCGTCGACATCGGGCACGAATGCCTTGTTCATCGGCGAGCCGCCATAGGCCGGCACACCCGCGACGAAGACGAGGTCCTTGATCGTGACCGGCACCCCGGCGAGCGAGCCCTTGGCATCGCCGGCGTGCATCTCCCTGGTGAGACGATCGGCCTCCGCCCTCGCCTGCTCGTACATCGGCGTCACCACCGCGTTGCAGGCCTCGTTCGTCGCCTCGAGCGCGGCGATGGTGTCGTCGACGACATCGCGCGGGGTGAACGCCTTGCGCCGGTAGCCGGCCATGATCTCGGTTGCAGAAAGCGCGCCAAGGCCAGTCGGCGCCGGCGGGAACGCCGCTCGGCCAGAACCATCAGTCATCATCAACCTTAAAAAGCTAGCAGAGCGCCGCGTCGACGGCGCGCTTGGCCATGACCGTGACGAGATGCGCACGATAGTCGGCTTCGGCGTGGATGTCGGAGGTAAGGCCGTCGGTATCGATCTTGATCGCCGCGATCGCGGACGGATCGAAATTTTGCGACAGCGCCTCCTCCATCGGAGGAACGCGGAACACGCCGGAGCCCGCTCCGGTCACGGCCACGCGGACGTCATCGGCAAATTTCGCGACGAACACGCCGACCAGCGCATACCGCGACGCCGGCGCCTTGAATTTTGCGTAGCCGGCCTTGAGCGGCACCGGAAAGCGGATCGCCATGATGATCTCGCCCGGCTCGAGCGCGGTCTCGAACAGGCCGAGGAAGAACTTGTCGGCTCCGATCTCGCGCGCGTTCGTGACGATGGTGGCGCCGAGACCGACGACGCCGGCCGGATAATCCGCTGCCGGATCGTTGTTGGCGACCGAACCGCCGATGGTTCCACGACTGCGCACGGCGGGATCACCGATCATCGAGGCCAGCGCGGCTAGCCCGGGGATTTTTGTCTGTACGAGCTTCGAGGCAGCCACCACCGCATGCGGCGTCATCGCACCGATGGTGATCGTGGCGCCATCATCGGTAATGCCTTTGAGATTTGGCAGCTTTGAGAGATCGACCAGCGCCACGGGACTTGCCAGCCGCTGCTTCAGCGTCGGGATCAGCGTCATGCCGCCGGCGATGAGCTTGCTGTCCTCGATCGAGGTCAGCAGTTTTGCAGCGTCAGGAATTTGGTCCGGCTGGTGATAGGCAAACGGTTTCATGGTTGTCCTCCCTATTCCGCGGCGACCGGCAGCGACGCGTTTTGCAGCAGGCGCCAGATCCGGTTCGGCGTCGCCGGCATGTCGACATGGGTGACGCCGAGATGCGACAGCGCATCCACCACCGCGTTGATGACGGCGGCCGGCGAACCGATGGTGCCGACCTCGCCGCAGCCCTTCACGCCCATCGGCGTGTGCGTGCACAGCGTCGAATGGGTCGCGATTTTCATCATCGGCATGTGGTCGGCGCGCGGCATGCAGTAGTCCATCAGCGAGCCCGAGAGCAGCTGGCCCGAGCCCTCATCATAGACCGCGTTCTCGTACAGCGCCTGGCCGACGCCCTGCACGATGCCGCCGTGCAACTGGCCCTCGACGATCATCGGATTGATGACTGTGCCGACGTCGTCCACCGCCGTGTAATCGACGAGCGTCACCGTGCCGGTCTCCGGGTCGACCTCGACCTCGGCGATGTGGCAGCCGCCGGGATAGGTGAAATTGACGGGGTCGTAATAGGCCTGCTCTTCCAGTCCCGGCTCCAGCACCTCGAGCGGATAGTCATGCGGTACATAGGCCGCGCCTGCGATCGCCTCGAACGTCTTGGTGCGGTCGGTGCCCGCGACCGAGAACTTGCCGGCCTCGAACTGGATATCCACCTCGGCAGCCTCGAGCAGATGGGCCGCGATCTTCTTGCCCTTCGCGACCACCTTGTCGGTTGCCTTCGATAGTGCGGCGCCGCCGACCACCAGCGAGCGCGAGCCATAGGTGCCCATGCCGAACTGCACGCGATCGGTATCACCGAACACGATGTCGACGTTCTCAAAGGGGACGCCGAGCTTTTCCGAGACGATCTGCGCAAAGGTCGTCTCATGGCCCTGGCCGTGGTTGTGGGTGCCGATCATGACCGTGACCTGACCGGTCGGATGCACGCGCACCGTGGCGCTCTCGTAAAGACCACCGCGTGCACCGAGCCGGCCCGCGAAGCGCGACGGCGCAAGGCCGCAGGCTTCGACATAAGTCGAGTAGCCGAGCCCGCGGAACTTGCCCTTGCTGGCCGAGCCCGCCTTGCGCACGCCGAAGTTCTTGACGTCGGCGGCTACCAGCGCGCCGTCGAGGCAGCCCATCGGATCGCCGGAATCGTACTGCACCAGCACGGGCGTCTGGTACGGATAGGCTTCCTTCGGGATCATGTTGCGGCGGCGGAGCTCGACGCGATCGATCCCCATCTCGGCGGCCGCGACGTCGACGATGCGCTCCAGCACGAAGGTCGCCTCGGGCCTGCCCGCGCCGCGATAGGCGTCGACCGGAACGGTGTTGGTGAAGACCACCTTCACATTGCAGTAGATCGCCGGCGTCATGTAGACGCCGCCGAGCAACGGTCCGTACAGATTGGTCGGGATGTTCGGCCCGAAGGTCGAGAGGTAGCCGCCCATATTGGCGAGCGTCTTGACGCGGAAGGCCAGGAACTTTCCGTTTTCGTCAAGTGCGAGCTCGGCCTCGGTGACGTGATCGCGGCCATGCCGATCGGACACGTAGCCTTCCGAGCGGCTCGCGACCCACTTGATCGGCCGCATCACGCGCTTGGCGGCCCAAGTGATCACGGCTTCCTCGCCGTAATGGAACTGCTTGACGCCAAAGCCGCCGCCGACATCGGGCGCGACCACGCGCAGCTTGTGCTGCGGGATGTTGAGCACCAGCGCGCCCATCAGGAAGCGCACGACGTGCGGGAACTGGCTGGTGGTCCACAGCGTGAAGCGATCCGTTCCGGGCTCATATTCGGCGATCGCCGCACGTGGCTCCATCGGGTTGCCGATCAGGCGGTTGTTGACCAGGCTGAGTTTTGCGACATGCGCGGCCTTGCGGAACGCGGTCTCGACGGCGGCCTTGTCGCCGAGCTCCCAGTCGCAGCAGAGGTTGTTCGGCACGTCGTCGAACAATTGCGGCGCGCCCGGCCTGATAGCTTCGAGCACGCCGACCACGGAGGGCAGCACCTCGTAATCGACCTTCAGCAGTTCGGCTGCCGCGTCGGCCTGCTCCGGCGTCTCCGCGATCACAAAGGCCACCATGTCGCCGACGAAACGCACCTTGCCTTGCGCCAGCATCGGGAATGGCGGCTCCTTCATCGGCACGCCTTTGGCGTCCGAGATGCCCCAGCCGCAGGGCAACGAGCCCAGCTTGTCGGCCGCGACATCCTCGCCGGTCAGCACGGCGACGACGCCGGGGGCCGCAAGCGCCTCAGCTTTGTCGATCCCGCGCAGGATCGCATGCCCATGCGGCGAGCGCACAAACACGCCCGCTGTCACGCCGGGACGCTTGATGTCGGAGACGTAATTGCCGCGCCCGGTGAGGAAACGCTGGTCTTCCTTCCGTTTCGGTGAGGCGCCGATCCCGATCACATTGCCCATGGTCACTCTCCCTTGGCGGCGTTCATGGCGGCAGCGCCTGCCATCACCGAGACGACGATGTTCTGGTAGCCGGTGCAGCGGCAGATGTTGCCTTCGAGGCCGTGACGGACATCGGCCTCCGTCAGGCCCGGCTTCTCCGCTGCAAGCGCCACGGCGGTCATCAGCATGCCGGGCGTGCAAAAGCCGCATTGCAGGCCGTGATGCTCGCGAAACGCCTCCTGCATCGGATGCAGCCGGTTCGAACCAGGTGCGCCCTGGAGACCTTCAATGGTGAGCAACGTCGCGCCGTCGAGCGCGGGTGCCAGCAGCGTGCAGCTTTTCACCGGCAAGCCATTGAGATGCACCACGCAGGCACCGCACTGGCTGGTGTCGCAGCCAATATGAGTGCCGGTGAGGTTGAGCCGCTCGCGCAGCAGCTCGGCGACGAGCGTCGCCGGCTCGACATCGACAGTGGTTGGCCGTCCGTTGAGTGTGAAGGATATCTGCACGATCGAACTCCCTGTGCGCGACGGCTCTCTTAGGCGAGTGGAAGGGCGCTGCCGGTGGCCCAGGTGGCCAACACGACATCGCCGACGGTGAAGGGATCCGCGAAGAAGGTCTTTTCCGGCACGTAGGCGACGAACGCGTCGTCCGGCACGGTATCGAGCATGACCTTGACGAAATAGCCCTGGTATTCGATTGCGAGCACGCGGCTCGGCAGCGAATTGGTGCAGCCGGGCGGCAGCTCCTTCCCCGGCCGCACCAGCGCGACGTCGTCGCGGCGCACCGCGATATCGACCTTGTCGCCGACGCTGACGGTCGAGCGCGCCTGAAGGGGCACCTCGATGCCATCAGGGGCCGCCTGCGCCAGCGTAAAGCTCGCACCATTGACCTTCTCCACCCGCCCCGACAGCACGTTCTGGCCGCCCATGAATTCGGCGACATAGCGGTCGTGCGGATGCGCGTAGACGTCGCGCGCCGCGCCCGCCTGCTTGATCCTGCCCTGTTCCATCACCACCACGAGATCGGCCAGCGCGATCGCCTCAAGTTGGGTGTGGGTGACGTGGATGAAGGTGATGCCGAGCTCCTGCTGCATCCGCCGCAGCTCCTGGCGCATCTGCACGCGGAGCTGCTCGTCGAGCGCCGACAGCGGCTCGTCGAGCAGCAGCACCCGCGGTTCGGTGATCGCGGCGCGCGCGAGCGCCACGCGCTGCTGCTGGCCGCCCGAGAGCTGCGCCGGCAACCGGTCGGCGAATTGCGTCAGCCGCACCTTCTCGATCATGGCGTCAGCGGCGCGCAGCCGGTCCGCCTTCGACATGCCGCGCACGCGCAGCGCAAAAGCGATGTTCTCGCGCACCGTGAGATGCGGGAACAGCGCATAGGACTGGAACATCATCGCGGTGCGCCGCTGCACCGGCGCGAGCCCGACGACGTTCTGCCCGCCGATGACGATCTCCCCGGCGGTCGGATCTTCATGGCCGGCGATCATGCGCAAAATCGTGGTCTTGCCGCAGCCCGACGGACCGATGAAGCAGCAATAGGCGCCGTCGGCGATCCTGAGGTTGACGCCGTCAACCACGTTGGTCGCGCCGTCAAAGCTCTTGCACACGCCCGCCAGTTCGATATCGCCGCGATCGCTCTTCATTCCCAGCTCAACCCTTTGTACGGCTGCCGCGTTTCTTCTGGATCAGCACGATGCTGCCCAGGCTCGCGCCGATGACGATGAAGGAGACGATGGTCGTTACCGTGCCGAGCGCGTAGAGCGACGGCGAGGTGACGTTCAGCGTCATGCTCCAGATCTCGAGCGGCAGCGTGTTGAGCGAGCCCGCGGTCTGGAGACTGCGCGCGAACTCATCATAAGACAGCGTGAAGCCGAACAGTGCCACCGCAACCAGGCCGGGCGCGAGCACCGGGATCATCACCAGTCGGATCGACTGCCAGCGGCTGGCGCCGAGATCGTAAGCCGCCTCCTCCCAGACGTGATCGAAGCGCGACATCACCGCGAACATCACCAGCACGCCGAAGGGCAGCGTCCAGGACAGCTGCGCACCCAGCGCCGAGGTGTACCAGCTCGCATTGAGCCCGAGCGCCTGGAACAGCAGGCCAGTGCCAAGGCCGAGCACGAGACCCGGCGCGACCAGGCTTCCGATCATCATGTAGAACACAGCGGTGTCGCCCCGAAAGCGCTTGCGAAAGCCGAGCCCGGCGAGGAACGAGACCACCACCGTGATGATGGTGACGATGACGGCGAGCTTGATCGAGCGGTCGAACGAGCCCTTGACGTCACCGGTCCGCACCTGGGTGAAGAGATCCACGAACCAGTGCATCGACTGCCCCTTCATCGGGAACACGAGGCCGCCGCGGATATCCTGAAATGACAGGATGTAGATGCAGAACATCGGGCCGTAGAGCGCGAGCACATAGAGCGCAAACAGCATCGCGAGAACGTAGAAGGTCCAGGGACGACCGCCCTTGCTCGGCGCGATCGCTTTGGTCGTTGCCGGCGCAACGGTCTCGGGCATGTCGACCAAGACCGCGCTCATCGCGTGATCTCCTGCCGGATGTCGACGGTGCGCAGGATCAGCGAGACGATCGCGACCAGCACTAGCGTCAGCAACACCGCGCTCGCGGCCGCGGTCGGATATTGCAGCACGCCGACGTCCTCGTAGAACGCGCTCACCACCGAGGCCGAGCCGCCACCGGACATCACCTTGACCACGAAGAAGTCGCCCATCACGATCGAGACCACGAAGATGGTGCCCAGCGCGATGCCGCTCTTGGACATCGGCACCACGATCAGCCGCATGATGTCGAAACGGCTGGCGCCGGCGTCGATCGCGGCCTCGATCAGCTTCTTGTCGATCCGCGCCATGGAGTTGAAGATCGGCACGATCATGAAGATGGTGAGCTGGTGGACATAGGCGATGACCACCGCGAGGTCCGAGAACAGCAGCACTTCCAGCGGCTGGCGGATCACGCCCATTCCCAGCAGCGCCTGATTGATCAAGCCTTCCTTGCCGAGCAGCGGGATCCAGGAGATCATCCGGATGATGTTCGAGGTCCAGAACGGCACCGTGCACAGCAGGAACAGGCCGATCGCGAGCAACTGGTTACGGACATGAAACACCAGGAAATAGGCGACGAAAAAGCCGATGATCAGCGTGAAGATCCAGGTCAGCACCGTGAACTTGATCGTCGCCAGATAGAGCTTCAGCGTCAGCGTCGAATGCAGCACCTCGACATAGCTCGCGAGCGTGAAGCCCGGCGTCAGCCCGCCAAAACCGTCGGTGGCAAAGAAGCTCGCGGCCAGCACGACCAGGATCGGCGCCACGAAGAACGGCAGGAGCACCGCTATCAGCGGCGACACATAAAGCCAGCCGGCAATATTTGCGCGCGATGGATTTGGACTGGGCTGCATAGTGACGAATGCCTCGAAGTCGGCGTTCTCGCACCGGCGCACGTCACGCGCCGGTGCTTCGTTAGGTCAGGGAAAGCAGGTTTCACGCCACCTTGAAGTCGTTCCAGCGCTTGTTCATGTAGGCGGCTTCGTCCATCAGCGTGTTCCAGCAGGAGATGTTCTTGACGCGATCGAGGAAGGAGCCGCCGTCGCGCTTGGTGCCGGTCTTCTCCATCGGCACACCGTAGGGATCGTTCACCACCTCCGGCGCGGGCTGGCCCTCGTACCAGAACGCCCATTCGGCCGGCGTGAGGAATTTCTTCGCGGTCGACGGCACCGGGCTGTAATAGCCGTAGCGCGCGACGAAGCCGCCCTGCCAGCCCGACAGATACCAGTTGAGATATTCGTAGGCGGCGTCCAGCTTCTTGCCGGAGAGGTGCTTCATCAGGCCCATGCCATTGCACCAGCCGCGATAGCCTTCCTTGCCGTTCTTGATATTGACCGGCGCGTAGACGCAGGGGATTTCCTTCACGCGTACCGCGGCGACCGCCGGCGACCACATCGACTGGATGACCACTTCGCCTGCCGCCATCAGCTGCACGGACTGATCGAAGGTGGTCCAGGTCGCGCGGAACTGGCCCTGCTTCTTCAGCTCGATCAGCTTGTTGCAGGTGAAGTCGATCTCTTCCTTGGTCATGTTGCCCTTGTTGCCATACTTGATCAGGCCCGCGCTCTCGAAGCAGAGCGCCGCGTCCATGATGCCGATCGCGGGCACGTCGAGGATCGCGGCCTTGCCTTTGAATTTGGGATCGATCAGATCCTTCCATTCGGTCACTTCATGACCGACGAGGTCGGGCCGATAGCCGATGGAGTCGGCGTTGTAGACCTGCGGCAGGAACGTCGCCCATTCGGTGACGCCGTCGTTGAGGTCGGTCGCGTCGGGCTTGGCGATATACATGGCCTCGTAGGGCGAGATGCCCTGGCGCGGGATCTTGTGGCCGTCAATCTCGCCCTTGGTGAAGATCGGCAGGATGCTGTCGAATTCCTTGACCTTCCTGACCTCGATGCCCTGGATCACGCCGCGCTTGGCGGCGAGCTTCGCCTGCCAGCCCTCGAGGTCGGCGATATCGACCGTATTAGGCTGACTTATGAAGCGGTTGATGGCGGCGGAGGTGTCGAGGTTCTGCATCGTCACCTTGAAGCCGAGATCCTTGGCGGCCTGGTCGCCGATCGCCTTCACCACCGAATAGGACACGCCGACATGACGCAGCTCGATGTCCTTGATCTCCTGCGCCCAGATGGTCGGGAATCCGCGGATCGCGTCCGACCCTGCGGCTGCACCCGCGACCGCGGCGGCGCCCTTCAACAGCGTGCGCCGGCTCAGCTTTTTGGTCGACCTGACGTCCGCTTTGGCTTCCGTTCCCGTTGAAACGGAAGTGGATGTCCGCTTATCCCTGTCAAGCATGGCAACCCTCGTTGGTTACGATGAACGCTCGCACCGATCGCCATTGACCGGCTGCGATATGATCGATTGCGCATGAGGCTATGGGCGGAACTTTGCGAAGTAAAATTGGAAGTAAAAATTCGCGATATAAACGGAGCTAATGGTTCGGGGCGATGCATTTGGATTTGGCAAGACGCATAAGAAGGCGGCAGGACATGCATACAATGCGGTGGCTTCGATGGTGCGGGCTCGTTCGCGCAGCTGGCGCGACGACAATTGCGCTGCTCGCTGCCGCGAGGCTGTGCGCGGCGCACGCCGGCGATGTGTCGATCGCTCCCGCGGAACTGGAGGCGATCGGCTCGATCGATGCGCGCTTTCAGTCCTACAACATCGAGATGGTGGAGGTGACAGGCGGGCGGTTCTGGAAGCCTTATCCGCGAACGATGCGCACGCTCGATGAACGGGATCGATACAGCGCGAGACCGCCGATAGATCTTGCCAATGCGAGGCTCCGCCTGCTCGCGGCAGCGTTGTCGCCGGCCTATCTGCGCGTGAGCGGCACCTGGGCCAATGCGACGTTCCTTGCCGACACAGACCGTGCCCCGGGCAAGCCACCGCCGGGATTCGATTCCGTGCTCAGCCGTCAACAGTGGCGCGGCGTGATCGACTTTGCACGCGCGGTCGATGCGCAAATCGTCACCTCCTTCGCGATCAGTGCCGGCAGCCGCGATGCCGATGGCGTGTGGAAGACGGATCAGGCGCAACGCCTGATCGATACGACGCGTTCGCTGGGCGGCCACATCGCGGCCGTTGAATTCATGAACGAGCCGACGCTTGCGGGGACGAACGGCGCGCCGCTCGGATATGAGCCGACCACTTATGGCCGGGACTTCAAGATCTTTCGCGAATGGATACAGCGCGCCGCGCCGGAGACGCTGATCGTCGGTCCGGGCTCGGTCGGCGATGTGCCGTCGCCATCCGGGTCGGGCATCACCACGCGTGATCTGCTTGCCGCATCAGGCGCCGGCGTGGATCGCTTCTCCTATCATCACTACAACACGATCTCGCCGCGTTGCGGCGGCCGCGATGATCCCACCCTGGCGCTCTCCGGGCAATGGCTGGCCCGCACCGATGCGACGCTCGCGACCTATCGGGCCCTGCGCGACGCATTCGAGCCGGACAAGCCGATCTGGCTGACGGAGACAGCGGACGCCGCCTGCGGCGGCAACCGCCGGGATGCAACGTTTCTCGACACGTTCCGCTATCTCGACCAGCTCGGGCGCCTCGCAAGGGCCGGCGTCCAGGTGGTGATGCACAACACCTTGGCCGCCAGCGACTATGGCCTGCTCGACGAAGGGACGTTCCGTCCGCGGCCGAATTACTGGGCCGCGCTGCTCTGGCACCGGCTGATGGGACCGATCGTGCTCGATGCGAATGCAGGCGCAGCACCTGATGTCCATCTCTATGCGCATTGCCATCCGGGCATGCGGGGCGCCGTGTCCGTGCTTGCGATCAACGCGTCGCGGCATGCATCATCTACCTTGACGCTGTCACACCCCGCCGAGCGTTACACGTTGCATGCGACGCGGCTGCAAGGCGCGACCGTGCAGCTGAACGGCAAGGCGCTCGCGCTGAGTGTCGATGACGAATTGCCGCGACTTGGGCGGCGCGCGGCAGCTGCGGGAGCGATCCGGCTTGCACCGGCGACCATCACCTTCCTGGTATTTCCAGCAGCCGCGAATCCGGCCTGCCGCTAGCGGCTCTTACGATCTCAACGTATCGCGCGCCGTCTCCGGCGCCATCAGGGTCGCGATGATCGTGATGATCGACAGCGCGATGATGTAGACCGACACCGCCCAGTACGAGCCGGCCCATGCGAGCAGTGCGGTCGCAATCAGCGGCGAGAAGCCGCCACTGAGCGCGGCGGCAACGTTGGCTCCCAGCGATGCACCGCTGTAGCGCACCTGGGTGCGGAACAGCTCCGGCATGAAGGCGGCCTTCGGCCCGAACAGCAGCGCATGCGTCAGTGTCATCGTGACGACGAGCGCGAGCGTGATCAGCGCCGGCTCCCTGGTGTCAAGGAACCAGAACAACGGAAACGCCAGCGCCACCGAGAACACGCCGCCGGCGAGATACAGCGCCTTGCGGCCAAAAATGTCGGACAGCCAGCCGGCGAGCGGCAGCGTCCCGAGCTCGACGAGTGCGGCAAAGACCACCGCATCCAGGATCACCTGCCGCGGCAGGCCGAGCTGCGCCGTGGTATAGACCACGGTGAAGACGGTGAGGAGATAAGCGAGCCCCACCTCCGAAACCGTGATGCCGACCGCGAGCAGGAAGCTGCGCCAGTCGCGCCGCAGGACTTCCAGCACCGGCTGCGCCAGCACCTCCTTGCGCTCGACCACCTCCTTGAAGTGCGGCGTCTCCGCGAGTTTCAGCCGCACGATGAAGCCGACGCCGACGAGCAGAATGCTGATCAGGAACGGCACGCGCCAGCCCCAGCTGAGGAAATCCGCTTCGGGCAGTTTCGTCATCAGACCAAAGATGCCGGTGGAGGCGGCGACGCCGACGGGAAAGCCGATCTGCACCAGACTGCCATAGAAGCCGCGGCGATTACCGGCGTGCTCGGCCACCATGACCACGGCGCCGCTCCACTCGCCACCGAGTCCGATGCCCTGGACGAAGCGCAGGATGACCAGGAAGATCGGCGCCCAGACGCCGATCTGGCTGTAGGTCGGCAGGCAGCCGATCAGGAAGGTGCCGAGCCCCATCGCGATCATGGTCGCGACCAGCATTTTCTTGCGTCCGAGCCGGTCGCCATAGTGCCCGATGATGGCGCCGCCGATCGGGCGCGCGACGAAGCCGACCGCATAGGTCGAGAACGCGGCCAGCGTGCCGACGAAGGGATCGAAGCTCGGGAAGAACAGCTTGTTCAGCACCAGCGCCGCTGCCGTGCCGTAGATCAGAAAGTCGTACCACTCGATCGCGGTGCCGAGCGCGCTCGCCCACACCACATGCGCCGTCCTCGATTTCCCCGCCGCCGCGGAGACCCCCGATGCTGCCGTCATGCCATGCCCCAAGATTCCTGGGCGGCATCATGGCCAATCACGATGGCGGTTGCAACCTGCGGACGTGTCGCCTCTTCTGGATCACGCCGGGAGATTTTCGCGTCGCGGCTTCTACATCCGTCATTGCGGGCGCAGCGACGCAATCCGGAATTCTTCGGCACAGACAGTCTGGATTGCCTCGTCGCAAGGGCTCCTCGCAATGACGGGTGGGTTGAAGCAGGTGCGCGCGATGTCTCCGCGACATCGTCGCGGCGAGCGCGGAACCACCCCGACGTCTGATTTGTTATTGACAAACCTATTCGCTAATATCTAATTTATCTCCAGAATAACCGACTGCGCCAAGCGGCCTATAAAAGAGAGGGAACGACGATGAGAGGGTTTTTGGCCTGCGCCATGCTCGCGGCCATGACTTCGGCTGCCATGACTTCGGCTGCCATGACCAGCGTTGCGAACGCGCAAATCTCCGACGACACGGTCCGGATCGGCGTGCTAACGGATCTGTCGAGCTGGGGCCGCGACAACAGCGGGCCGGGCTCCGTGGAGGCCGCGAAAATGGCGGTGGAGGAATTCGGGTCCACCGTGCTCGGCAAGCCGATCGAGATCATCAGCGCCGACCACCAGATGAAGACCGACGTCGGCGTGCAGATCGTGCGCGGCTGGTTCGACAACGGCAAGGTCGATGCCGTCGTCGACATCCCCAATTCCGGCATCGCGATCGCCGTCCACAACATGGTGCGCGAACGCAACAAGATCGCTCTGCTGTCCGGCCCCGGCGCGAGCTCGCTGACCGACGAGCTGTGCAGCCCGAACACCGTGCACTTCACCTACGATACCTATGCGCTGTCGAAGGTGACGGCCTCCGCCGTGATCAAGGAAGGCGGAAAGTCCTGGTACTTCATCACCGCCGACTACGCCTTCGGCCAGCAGCTCGAGAAGGACGCCACGCGCTTCATCAACGAGATGGGCGGCAAGGTTTTGGGTGGCGTGAAGCACCCGACCAACACGGCTGATTTCTCGTCCTTCGCGCTCCAGGCGCAAAGCTCGAAATCGGACGTCGTCGCCTTCGCCAATGCAGGCCAGGACACGGACAATGCGATCAAGCAGTCGGGCGAGTTCGGCCTGGTCCAAGGCGGCCAGAAGCTGGTCGGCCTCTTGATGTTCGACACCGACGTGCATGCGATCGGCCTCAAATCCGCGCAGGGCACCTACATGACCACGGCCTCCTACTGGAACATGGACGAGGCGACCCGTGCTTGGTCCAAGAAGTTCTACGAGCGCACCAAGGTGATGCCGACCATGATCCACACCGGCGTTTACGGCTCGGTGCTGCATTATCTCAAGGCCATCAAGGCCGCTGGCACCGATGAGCCCGCCAAGGCGATGGCCAGGATGCGCGAGCTGCCAATTGAGGATACGTTCGTTCATGGCGGACGCTTGCGCGAGGACGGCCGCGTCATTCGCGACATGTATCTCGCCAAGGTGAAAACGCCAGAGCAGTCCAAGGAGCCGTGGGATTACCTGGACATCATCAAGACGGTGAAGGGCGAGGACGCCTTCCGCCCGGTCTCCGAGTCCAAATGTCCGCTGCTCAAGAAGTGAGGCCTGCATGACCGGCAATGAGCGCAACGCAATTGAGACTTACGAGTGCGATGTGCTCGTGGCCGGATCGGGCGCCTCCGGGATGTCGGCCGCGATCACCGCGCGCTATCGCGGCCTCGACGTCCTGATCGTCGAGAAGGAGCCACGCTTCGGCGGCACCACCGCCCGCTCCGGCGGTTGGTTGTGGATTCCCGGCACCTCGCCGGCGCGCGCTTACGGCATCCAAGAGACGCCGGACCAGGCCCGCACCTACCTGCGGCACGAAGCCGGCAACAACTTTGACGCCGCACGCGTCGATGCATTCCTGAGCGCCGGTCCCGAGGCGGTCGATTTCTTCACCACCAAGACCGCGCTGCGCTTCGACATGCCGCTGGTATTTCCGGACTATCACGCCGAGGCGCCCGGCGGCGCCCAGGGTGGCCGTTCGATGGTGGCGCGCCCGTTCGACGGCCGCGAGCTCGGCGACCAGATCAAGTCCCTCGGCATGCCCCTGCCCGAGCTGACCGTATTCGGCATGATGCTCGGATCCGGCAAGGACATCGTCAATTTCATGCGCGCGACGAAGTCGCTGACCTCGGCGGTCTATGTCGCAAAGCGCCTGTCGCGGCATCTGATGGACGTGCTGCGCTACGGTCGCGGCATGACGCTGACCAACGGCAATGCGCTCGCCGGGCGCCTGGCAAAATCCGCGCAGGATCTGAAGATTCCGATGTGGCTGTCCTCGCCGGTGCGCGAGTTGACGGTCGAGAACGGCACTGTCACCGGTGCCATTGTCGCCCGCGAGGGACGCGACGTCCGCATTCGTGCAAGGCAAGGTGTCGTGCTCGCCTGCGGCGGTTTCCCGCATGATGTCGAACGGCGCAAGAAGATGTTCCCACACGCGCCGACCGGCAACGAGCATTTTTCGCCGGGACCGACCGGCAACACAGGCGACGGCCTGCGCCTTGCGGAAAGCGCCGGCGGACATGTCGAGGACCGCCTGCCGAACGCGGCAGCCTGGGTCCCGGTCTCGGTCACCAAGCGCAAGGACGGCTCAAACGGCGTGATGCCGCATTTCATCGACCGCGCCAAGCCCGGCGTGATCGCAGTAATGCGCGACGGCAAGCGTTTCGCCAACGAAGGCAATTCCTATCACGACTTCGTCCAGGCCATGGTCAAGGCGGCGAAGCCCGGCGAGGAGATCGCGGCGTACCTCGTCTGCGATCATCCGACCCTGCGCAAATACGGCCTCGGCTGCGTGCCGCCGTTCCCGATGCCAACAGGTCATCACTTGAACACCGGCTATCTCATGCGTGGCGACACGCTCGAAGCGCTGGCGGCGAAAGCCGGCATCGATGCCACCGCGTTCACCGACACCGTCAAGCAGTTCAATGCGACCGCATCGCAGGGGCATGATGCGGCCTTCGGCAAGGGGTCAAAGGCCTATAACCGCTATCAAGGCGATGCGCTGCACGGCCCGAACCCCTGTGTCGCGCCGATTGAGCACGGCCCTTTCTACGCCATCAAGATGGTGGTCGGCGATCTCGGCACCTATGCCGGCATTGTCACCGACGAGAATGCGCGGGCGCTCGATGCGGAGGGACGGGTGATTCCCGGACTCTATGCCGCCGGCAACGACATGGCGAGCATCATGGGCGGCAATTATCCCGGGGCCGGCATCACGCTTGGGCCGGCGCTGACCTTCGGCTACATTGCCGGCCGTCATCTCGCCGACCGCGCCGCCAAGCGCGACGCGGCGTAAGCTAGTCGCGCACGCGAGGGGGCGCATGAAAAGAGAGAGCCGCGGCATCCAGTCGATCGAGGTCGGCGGAGAATTGCTCCGGGCGCTTGCGAGATGCGGCGAGCCGATGATGCTGCGCGATCTCGCGCGTGAGGCCGGCATGACGCCGGCCAAGGCACATCCCTATCTCGCCAGCTTCTCCCGCATCGGCTTGATCGAGCAGGACGAGACCACCGGCCGTTACGAGATCGGCGCGCTGGCGCTGGAGCTCGGCCTGATCAGCCTGCGCCGCCTGTCCGGCGTACGCATCGCAGGACCGAAGATCGCGGCGCTCGCAAGTCAGATCGGGCATGCGGTCTCGCTCGCGGTCTGGGGTACGCATGGACCGACCGTGGTGCAGCTGGAAGAGCCCGGCCAGCCCGTGCACATCGTGATGCGGGCCGGCTCGGTGATGGCGCTGCTGGAGACGGCCACGGGCCGGGCCTTTGCGGCCTTCCTGCCGGAGAAGACGATCAATGCCGCACTCGAAAGCGGCCTCGATCGTCACGGCATCGGCTACAATCCGAAGCGCGCGATGAAAGGCGCCAAGGTCGCCGACATGCTCACCGAGGTCCGCAAGCACGGTCTTGCGCGCGCACTCGGCGATCCCCTGCCCGGCGTCAACGCATTCTCTGCGCCGGTGTTCGACCATTCCGGCCATGTCGCGCTGGTGATCACCGCGATGGGGCCGGAAGGCACGTTCGATGCCCGCTGGGACAGCCCGATCGCCCATGCCCTGCGCGACTGCGCCGGCGGCATCTCGAAACGGCTGGGGCACGGAACGACCGTTGCGGCGGAGTGAAGCGCAATCTGTCCGCACGACAGCAGCTGTCATGCCCCGCGAAGGCGGGGCATCCAGTACGCCGCAGCCACTCGGTTCAATCGCAGGCGTCACACAGTACTGGATCGCCCGCCTTCGCGGGCGATGACACTGGAGAGTGCGGTGACCTTTCGTCCCTACTTCTCCTTCACCGGCACCGTGTAGTTCAGGATCAGCCGGCCGCCATCCGGATAGATCGTCTGCCCAGTGATGTACGATGCATCGTCGCTCGCAAGAAACGCCACGACGGAGGCCACCTCGCCCGGCTCGCCGCCGCGGCCGGCCGGCGTACGCGACAGCACGGTCTTGCGGGCATCTTCGGACGTGTAGATCGCGGACGCCACCATGTCGGTCAGGATCGTGCCGGGTCCAACGGCCACCACACGAATGTTGTGCGGGGCAAGCGCGACGGCGGCCACCGATGTGAGCTGCTTCATGCCGCCCTTGGAGATGGCGTAGGTCGCGAGCGTCGGGATCGCCAGCAGCGCGTTGACCGAAGACATGTTGATGATCACCCCGCCGCCACCTTGCGCGATCATTTGCTTCGCCGCCGCCTGCACCCCGAAGAACGCGCCCTTCAAATTGATGGCGATGACGTCGTCGAAATCCTGCTCGGAAATCTCCAGAATGTCCTGGTTGCGGGCAACGCCGGCATTGTTGACCATGATGTCGAGCCGACCGAACTCCTTCACGGCGGTTGCAACCAGTTGGTCGACGTCAGCGCGCCTGGCGACATTGCCGACGACAGTGCGCAGGGCGTCCGGCCGCCCGAGCTCGGCAGCCGTTGCAGCCAGGCCATCGGCATCGACATCCGAGATAACGACCTTGACGCCGTCGTCCAGGAATCGTTTCGCGCAGGCCTTGCCGATGCCCCGCGCCGCGCCGGTGATGGCGGCGACCTTGCCGGCTAGTTTCATGGTCTCACTCCAGGATAGCTGCTCGTGGCAGGCTGTCGCCGGGTGAAACACCCGGCTCAGGCTGCCGCGAAGCCGAGATGAGCACGGAACCGATTCTTGATAAAGACAGCATCGCGCGAGGGCAGCGAGCGCGGCGGATTTTCGGCCAGGACCTTGATGACAAAAAGCCGCGGGCCATCGGCCGGCTCGGCGATCTGCCGCGCGAGGCGCTCCACCTCCTCGAGCGTCCGCACGGTCCCGGTCGCAACAAAACCGCAGGCCGTGGCGATGGCGGTGAGATCGACCCCGCGCCCGGTGTGGCTGGCCTGCATCCCGGTCTCGCCAAAATGCTGGTTGTCGATCACGACGATGTCGAGATTGCGCGAGCGCGCGACGCCGATGGTGGCGATGCCGCCGAGCCCCATGAGCTGCTCGCCATCACCAGTGAGGGCCAGCACGCGCTTTCCCGGCTGGGCCTGGGCGAGGCCAAGCCCGATCAGCGCGGCGCCGCCCATGGCGCCCCAGAGATAAAAATTGCCGTCGTGGTCACCGACCGAATGAAGGTCGTAGGTGGGCGAGCCGAGGCCGGAGACCACCAGCGTGCCCTTGCGATTCTTCAGGAGTGCGGCGACGGCGGCGCGGCGGTCGAGTTGAGCCTGCATTGGCATCACCACTTCTTCTTGCCGATCAGGCGTTGTCCGATCAGCACAGCGATCTGCTGATCGGCCGCGTAGGCGAGCGCTGCGGCCGATTCGACCGTCTCGACCAGATCCTCTGCTGTCTCCGCGCGCATCACCTTCAGGCCGATCGCTTCCAGCGAGGGTTGCGTCGCACGGCTCATCGGCACCTGCCAGGGATTGAACTCGGCCCATTCGCCGCGCATCGTCACCAGCATCAGCAGCGGGAATCGTCCGATCGCCGACAGCGACAGCATGTTGATGCAATTGCCGACGCCGCTCGACTGCATCAGGAGCACGCTGCGCTGGCCGCCGAGCCAGGCGCCCGCGGCAATGGCGACGCCCTCCTCTTCCGTCGTCAGTACATTGGTGGTGACGTCGCGGTCGGCGGAGAACAGGCGGATGAGCTGGCTATGGCCTGCATCAGGGACGTACGACATCTGCCGCACGTCGGCTGCCTTGAGGATGCGATAAAGCTCGGATGGCCAGTCGTCACCGGCGTGCGCTTCGGGATTGGGTTGAGGGCTTTGCACCGCGTGTCTCCGTGAATCCGAGGCACACTAGCGATGTTCTGATACGAAAGCGCTGACCGTCTGGCACGACCAGATATCGAAGGATTGTATAGCTGCCTCCCTCCCTTGTGGGAGCAGAGCGCGATGCGCATTGCTGCCACCGCGACCTAGTTCACCGCAGATCTCGCCGTCGCCGGCATATAGATCTGCGCGTAGCCTTCCTTGATCGCGGAGGTGATTCGGTCGAGGCGGCGGTCGATGTGCTTTTCAAGCACAGACACGCAAGCCTCTTCGTCGCGGGCCTTCAGGCCTTCGACCACGGCGCGGTGCTCGGCTTGCGTATTGGAGCGGTTGATGCTGTCCATGTCGATCCAGCGCACGAAGCGGATGCGGGCGTTGACGTTGCGCAAGACACGCAGCATCTCCGCGTTGTTTGACATCGCCATCAGGCGCTCGTGAAAGGTCTCGTCGAGTTCGACCAACTCCACCGAGGAGCGCTCGCCCGGATCGGGACCGGTGGCTTCGAGAAATTTCAAGAGCGCATCGATGTCCTCGTCCCTGGCGCGCCGGATGGCGAGACGGATCGAGGCGACCTCGATCGACTTGCGCAGCTCGTAGAGATCGAAGATCTCGTGCGCGTCGAGCTCGCGGCAGAAAAAACCCTTGCCCGGCGTGAAGCGCAGAAAGCCCTCGGTGTTGAGGCGATTGAGCGCCTCGCGCAGCGGCGTGCGGCTGACGCCGAGACGCTTGGCGAGCTCGCCCTCGTTGAGCCGCTCGCCCGGCTTGAACTCATAGCTCACAGCCATCGCCTTGAGCTGTTCATAGACGCGATCGACGATGCTGTCGGAGGGAAGTTCCAGATGCTTGTTCATAGGCAGCTTCTCGACCTCTAGCCAAACTGACGCGGCCGCAGCCCGGCATGAAACCACGTAATCATGGAATAGATATCATAGACGGGCAATCCGACCTCGGCCTGAAGCGCCGCCGCATAAGGCGGCATGTTGGTGCATTCCAGCACGATGGCGCCGACATCGGGATGCTTCGCGACCAGCTCCTTGCCGGCCTCGACCACGTCACGCTCGGCCTGCGCGATGTCCATGTCGTCTTTCTCGGCCTTGATCAGGACGCGGAAAAACTCCTTGCCGTGCTCGGTGCCGACCAGCGGCGTATCGAGCGGCACGCCGGCGCCTTCAAGATGGGCCGGCGTCAAGGTCGAACCGGACACCGTGACGAGGCCAACGCGCCTGCCCGGCGGCAAGGTCGCCTGCACCCACGGCACCTGCATCAGTGACGAGGTCGCGACGGGAACGCCGACCGCGGCTGCGATCTCCTTCTGGAACAGCGAGAGGAAGCCGCAATTGGTGGTGATGGCTTCGGCCCCGAGCCGCACGAGATCCTTCGCCGCATCGATGAAATCAGGCAGCAGACCCGCCGCACCCCTCAGCACCACCTTCTCCGGCGAGGCACCGCTCACCACGCGATAGAGCACGGGGAAAGGCCAGGTGGTGCCGTTGCCCATGTCGCCGGGAATGCGGGGAAAGCGCGCCTCCAGCATCAAAATGCCGAGCGGCGCCCCATAGATGGCCTTGCCGCCGCGGGCGATATTGGGAGAAGAGTTGGCTGGATAGGTCATGGCGCGATCTCAGAGGAAACGGTCGGGTGCGAACGGCAGAAGCGAAATCTCCGGCGCCTTGCCGCTCAGAAGCTGGGCGACCAGACGACCGGTGCGGGCCGAGCCGACCAGGCCGACATGGCCGTGGCCGAAGGCATAGACGATATCGCGCGAGGCCCGCGCGTAACCGATGCAGGGACGTCCGTCCGGCATGCTCGGCCGATGGCCAAACCAGGTCCTGATACGCGAAGCCGGAATGTCCTTCGGCAGTTTCGGGAACATGCTGATGAGGTTGTTGCGCAAAATCTCGGCGCGCTTCCAGTTCGGTTCGGCCTCGAGGCCTGCGATCTCGACCGTGCCGGCGGCGCGCAAACCCTTGTCGGTCCAGTTCACCACCATCTTCGCATCCGACGCCATCATCGAGTTGCGTGGGCCTGTTTCCGGGTTCTCGATCATGACGTGATAGCCGCGCTCGGTCTCCAGCGGCAGCGGATCGCCGACGGATGCGGTGAGCCGCTTCGAATGCGCGCCGGCGGCAATCACCGCGGCATCGCAGGCAATCTCGCCGGTCTCGGTCAGGACAGCGACGAGCTTGTTGCCGGAAAGCTTGAGCCCCGTTGCCTTGGCCCGCACGAGCTTCGCTCCGCTTGCCAGCGCATGATTGGCAAGGGCCGCGACATAGGCACCGGGATCGCGGCAGCGCCCGGCCTCCTCCACCACCACGCCAAAAGTGTAGCGCGGATGCAAATCGGGCTCGCGCTGACGTATCTCGTCGGCCGATAGCTCCAGCCATTCGACACCGACGCGCTTGCGCAGGCGCCAGCCGAGATCTCCGTCAAAATTGCCCCGCGACGGGAAGACATGCATCACGCCGTTGCGCTCGATCAGTTCGGGGACGCCCGCCTCCTCCGCGAGCTTCCTGTGCAACAGCGGCGCATCCTTCAGGAGATCGCGTAGCGCGAAGGCCGTCTTCTCGACCCGCGCCTCGGTCCAGCCCGAGAGCAGATACTTGATCAGCCAGGGCAGCGCCTTCGGCAGATAAGACCAGCGGATCGCGAGCGGCCCGAGCGGGTCCATCAGATAGAAGGGCACCTTCTTCCAGACGCCGGGCTCAGCCGGCGGGATCACCGAATGCGAGGAGAGCCAGCCGGCATTGCCGTAGCTCGCCGCCTGTTCGCCACCGGGCTCGCCCGGATCGATCAGCGTGACACGATGCCCCTCGCGTAGCGCCTCGATGGCGCTGATCACGCCGACCGCGCCGGCACCGATGATGGCGACGTGGCGGCCCTCCGACATCGCTTAAGCCTTCACCGCAGGGGCAAAGTCCTTACTGACCGACATCGCGCGCGGATCGATGATGCAATGCAGGATCGACGGCTTGCCCGAGGCGAGCGCACGCTCGAACGCCGGCGCGAACTCCTCGGTGCGCTCGACGCGCTCGCCATGGCCGCCAAATGCTTTTGCGTACATCGCAAAATCCGGGTTCTTGAGCTGGGTGCCGACCACGCGTCCGGGATAGTCGCGCTCCTGGTGCATGCGGATGGTGCCGTATTGCGCATTGTCGACGACGATGACGACGAGCGGCGCATCGTATTGCACGGCGGTCGCGAATTCCTGCCCGTTCATCAGGAAGCAGCCGTCACCCGCGAAGGCGACGACGGTACGGTCCGGATATTGTCGCTTCGCGAGCACCGCGGCCGGCACGCCATAGCCCATCGAGCCCGAGGTCGGCGCGAGCTGCGCTGCAAAGCTGTGGAAGCGGTGATGGCGATGAATCCAGCCGGCATAATTGCCGGCGCCGTTGCAGACGATCGCGTCCTTGGGCAGGCGATCGCGTAGCCAGGTCATGACCTGGCCGTATTGGAACTTGCCCGGCAGCTCACGCGCCGTCTCGGTCCAGGCCAGATAATCAGCATGCGCCTTGGCGGCCTCGCCCTTCCAGGCCACGGCCCCGGCCGGCTTCAGCGCCTCGACCGCTTCGGCGAACGCGGCGGGCGTCGCCTGGATCGCGAGTGCGGGCTGATAGACGCGGCCGAGCTCTTCCGAGCCGGGATGAACATGGATCAGCTGCTGCTGCGGGGTCGGAATATCGAACAGCGTGTAGGACGAGGACGGCATTTCCGACATGCGGCCGCCGATGAGCAGAATGACATCGGCGCCGTCGATGCGCGCCTTCAGGCCCGGGCTCGGGCCGATGCCGAGATCGCCGGCATAGTGCGAGTGATCGGCGTCGATCAGAGACGCGCGGCGGAACGAGGTCGCGACCGGCAGGTCGAAGCGTTCGGCAAAGCGCGCAATGCTCCTGGTTGCTTCATCCGTCCAGCGCGAGCCGCCGAGAATGACGAGCGGCGCCTTGGCGCTCGCAAGCATGGCGCCAATGCGCTCGATATCGGCAGGCGCCGGCCAGCTCACCGCGGGCTCGATACGCATGGCGTCCGCAACGGCAGCAGTCTCAGTCAGCATGTTCTCCGGCAGCGAGATCACCACGGGACCGGGACGGCCCTGCATGGCGACGCGGAAGGCGCGCGCGACCAGCTCCGGAATGCGGTCGGGACGATCGATCTCGACCGCCCATTTCGCCATGGTGCCGAACACCGCCTTGTAGTCGAGCTCCTGGAACGCTTCGCGCTCGCGCATGCCGGTGTCGACCTGGCCGACGAACAGGATCATCGGCGTGGAATCCTGCATCGCGATGTGGACGCCGTGGCTGGCATTGGTGGCGCCGGGGCCGCGGGTGACGAAGCAGATTCCGGGGCGGCCGGTGAGCTTGCCATAGGCCTCCGCCATCATCGCAGCCCCTCCTTCGGCGCGGCAGATCATGACGTCGATCGGGCTGTCGTGCAGCGCGTCGAGCGCCGCAAGGTAGCTCTCGCCCGGCACGCAGGTGACGCGCTCGACGCCTTGCGCGACGAGCTGATCGATCAGGATCTGGCCCCCGGTGCGGGTGTTGCGAATGGTCATGACGGCTCCCTCAGGGCTTTGGCGATGCGCTTCACGGCTTCGCGAAGATTTTGTTCGGAGCTGGCGTAGGACAGGCCGACAGGGCGCGCAAGATCGAAAGGCTTCCCGCACCCTGCGCAGGCGTCATGCCCGCCCCTGATGTTTGCACTACCGCCCATTCGCGATGATACGGCGGCAATGATCGAGCGCCGCGCCGATCAGATTGTCGCTCGCCTCGGGCGTACGGAACGCCGAATGCGCCGACAGCGTCACGTTCGGCAGTTTCGTCAGCGGATGGCCTGGCGGCAGCGGCTCGACGGTGAAGACGTCGAGGCCGGCGTGCGCGATGTGGCCCGAGCGCAGCGCATCACACATCGCGTCCTCGTCGACCACGGCGCCGCGCGCGGTGTTGATCAGGATGCTGCCGGGCCGCATCCTCGCGATGCGCTCGCGCGACAGAAAACCTTTGGTCTCGTCGTTGAGGAGCAGATGCAGCGAGACGACGTGGCTGTCCGCGAGCAGCTTCTCCAGCGAAACGAATTCGACGCCAGGATGCGCCTTCGGCGACCTGTTCCAGGCGACCACCTTCATGCCGCAGCCCGCCGCCATGCGCGCGGCTTCCGCGGCGATGCCGCCGAAACCGATCAGGCCGAGCGTCTTGCCGGTGAGCTGCACCGCGTCACGGCGCAGCCAGTTGCCCTCGCGCATGCCGCGATCCATCTCGCCAAAGCTCTTTGCGGAGGCCCACATCAGCGCGATCGCGCATTCGGCCACCGCGGTGTCGCCATAGCCCTTGATGGTGTGAACCACGATGCCGCGCTCGGCGAGTTCTTCCGGATTCATGTAGCTGCGCGCGCCGGTGCCGAGGAAGACGACGTGCTTCAAGGCAGAACATTTCGCGGCAATCGCCGTCGGCACCGCGGTATGATCGACGATCATGATCTCCACGCCGTCAAGAAGGCGCGGCAGGTCGTCCGGCGAGATCGCCGGATCGCGGTTGATGGCGACCGGGAGGTTGTCCGCACGCAGCAGCTTTTCGGTAAGCGCGGCAAGAGTGTCGTTGGCGTCGACGAAGTGGGCGCGCACAGGCTCGTCTTTCATGTCCGGATCAAAGAAATACCGTATTGCATTTAACTCTGAATACAGAAATAGTCCAGCAGCCGGGTTTGATGTCCAAGAGCGACTGTCCAAGAGTGACTGTCCAAGAGCGACTGCGCAGGAGAATTGCCATGAATCGCAGGGACGCACTCACCACTGTCGCGGCCGGTGCCGCGATCGCCGCAGCCGGCTCAGTCAGGGCCGACACCGCACCGGGCTCGACGCTCGAGCGGATCAAGAAGAACGGCGTGCTGCGGATCGCCGTCATCGCCGGCCAGGATCCCTATTTCCACAAGGACCTCACCACCAATCAATGGTCGGGCGCCTGCATCGACATGGCGAACGACATCGCCGGCAAGTTAGGGGCCAAGGTCGAGACGCTGGAATCCACCTGGGGCAACCAGATCCTCGACCTTCAGGCCGAGAAGATCGACCTCGCCTTCGCCGTGAATCCGACTCCTGAGCGTGCGCTGGTGATCGACTTCTCCTCACCGATCCTGGTGCACTCCTTCACCGTCATCACCAAGAAGGGTTTTGCCAAGCCGCAGACCTGGGCCGAGCTGAACAAGCCCGAGGTCAAGATCGCCGTCGACATCGGCTCGACGCACGAGACGATCGCACGCCGCTACTGCCCGAAGGCGACGATCCTCGGCTTCAAGGAGCGCAACGAGGCGATCCTCGCCGTCTCCACCGGGCGCGCGGACTGCAACATATCGCTGGCGGTGCTTTCCGTGGCGACCCTGAAGAAGAACCCGACGCTCGGCGAGCTCGCGGTGCCGCGGCCGCTGCTGACGCTGCCGACCAATCTCGGCATCCGTGCCGAAGGCGATCGCCGTTACAAGGATTTCCTCAGCGCCTGGGCCGACTACAATCGCGCGCTCGGCCAGACCCGCGAGTGGATGCTCAAGGCTTTCGAGACCATCGGCCTCAGCGCGGACGATATCCCGGGCGAAGTGCAGTTCTGATCTCCACCGTGAAAGCACGCTCAATCACGCGACACGCGCGGCGTCGAGGGCGTGACGTTCGCCGGCGTGTGGAAATCCAGACGCGCGCGGTTCTCCTCGCGAACACCGGATTCGTCGCCGAACTCGACATAGTTTTGCGCTCCCTGATTCCATTGCGGCCATGGCGTCGCCGATGTCGTAGGATTTCCGGTCTTCGCGAAGGCGACCAGCGTATCCATCATGCGATCGGACAAGGCGCGATCGAATTCGGTCCAGAGCCGCGTGACTCGGAACTTGTTGAAGGCATCCTGCGTACCGAACCAGTAAGGCACGTCGGAGGTGTGATAGGCGCCGATCTTCTGCGGACTGTCGAAGAACTGGACGTCCTTCGCGAAGGGATGCACGCGCGAGAACATATACATGTAGAACGGCGCCTTGCCGGTCTTGGCTTGCGCGACGGCCCAGTTGCGCGTGCCGATCTCGACCAGCCCCTCGCGTGCGGCGAGCAGGCCCATGGCTTTCGCTTCACCGTCGGTCTTGGCGGGATAGAGCGAAAGGAAGCGATCGGCCTGGTCACCGTGGAGTTTTCGCGCGGCAGCGACATAAGCTTCGAGCGTTCCGGCGGTGCGCAGATCATTCGAGCTTTCGTCGCTGGTGAAGCCAGCGACGGTGGCGACATCGTTCTGCTTGCCGGCGGCAAAGATGTTCGGCACGGTATCCGGCAGCACATAACCGTCGATATCGGGCGTCACGGAAATCGTTCCGGCGCAGCCGAGCTGGCAATCCTTCTGGATCGCCAAAATCTTGTCGGCCTGGATCAGCCGCATCTCGGCGAGCGAGGCCGCGCCGAGCGCCGTTTGCACCTCGAGACCGACCTTCTCGGCGGCCGGCAGCGCCGGGAATTTGAAGCGGCTGTCGAACATGCTGAGACTCATCGCGAAACCGCGATTGAACAGGCCTTTCGCCAGCGGACTTGCTTCGAGCGCGGACACCGACATGGCGCCGGCCGACTGCCCGGTGATGGTGACGTTGTCGGGGTCGCCGCCGAATTGCGCGATGTTGCGCTTGACCCATTGCAAGGCCGCGATCTGGTCCATCAAGCCGTAATTGCCGGAGGCATGGTTCGGCGATTCTGCGGTCAGTTCGGGATGGGCTAGGTTTCCCAAAATGCCGACGCGGTAGTTGAAGCTGACGAAGATCGTGCCTTTCTTCGCAACGGCTTCGCCGTCGTACATCGCCATGCCGCTGGAGCCGAGCGTGAAGCCGCCGCCGTAGATCCAGACCACCACCGGCAGCTTTGTGCCGGATTTCGCATCCCGGCTCGCCCAGATGTTCAGATAGAGGCAATTCTCGCTCGTCGCTTCCTCGCCGAAATAATGATTGAGGTTGTGCCGGCGCAGCACCTGAATGCACTCCGGTGCCAGCCGATCGGCGTGATAGATGCCCTTCCAGGCCTCGACCTTCTGCGGCGCCCGCCAGCGCAAGTCTCCGAGTGGCGACGCGGCAAAGGGAATGCCGAAATAGGCCTTCACGCCGGAGGTCAGCACCTTGCCGGAGATCGCACCGCTATCGATGCTGACGGGGTCTTCAGGGATCGGTGTAACGACGATCTGCGCCGCCGACGGCATGACGGCCAGCAAGGAGAGGAGTGAGGCCATCGCAAGAACCGTGCGCGAGAGCGCGCGCCCGCTATTTGAAACGCTCATTCGATCTCCCCTTTGCTTTTTTTGTCAGGCGGCCGCTTCGGGACGGGCGGTCAGCTCCGCCCACACCCGGAAGCGCGCGCCGTCGTTGAGCGGCACAATATGGAACGGCTGACTGAGGATTGCGAGAGGCTCCTTGCCCGGCTCGAACTTCGGCCAGGCCTCCCCGATATCCGGCATGCCGGCCGTGACGAAGCGCAGCACATTGGCCTGAAACCGCGCCGCGACGTCGATATCATCAGGCGTCATCGGACCGCCCTTGCGCTTGAGGATCGGACGATCGATGAACTCAGGCAGATGCGCCCACAGGCAGGCGTTATCGGCGCCGTGGGTCGGCCCTTGCGACAGGAACGGCTCCAGCGCGGGGCGATGGTCGAACCGGCTCAGCCATACCATGCCTCCTGCTGCAACATGAAGCCGCGCGAGATCGGCCATCGGGCGATGCCAGAACGCATCCGACAGCAGCGCCTCATACGGATCCTCGTCGGCGCGCGCGGTGGCGCGGTAACAGGACAGCAGGCGTCCCCAACCAGCATCGCCAAATGCCGCACGCACCTGTCGCTCGGTGGTGCGGATCATCGCGGCCGGCGGGGTGCTCTTCAAGAACATCGCCATTTCGTCGCGGCAGGAGCCGAGCCAGAGCGGAATGTCGCACAAGTTGCCGTCGGCAAAAACATCGCGCGGCTCGCGCGGGATCACGGTGCCGTCGAGCACCGGCCCGAACACGGTGCCTGCCTCGGTCTCGTCCGCGAGCCCGCGGCCGACGCGCTCCACCGCCGCAAAGAGTTTCGGCAGCGGCACGGACGTGATCGCGCCGGCATCGCCCGCCAGCTCGAGCTCGTCGAGCACGCGGCGCGCGACCTCGTCGGCATGTTCGGTGCTCATGATGTTGCGTCCGGGCGCGCTGAGCGCAAGGGCGCGGATAAACCTGCCTCTGGCCTGCGGCAAGGTCGCGAGCGCAATCACCATGGAGGCGCCGGCCGACTGGCCGGACAATGTGATTGCGTCCGGATCGCCGCCGAAATTTGCGATGTTGGCGCGCACCCAGTCGAGCCCGGCGAGCGCATCCGAGATCGCGAGGTTGTTGGCCTCGTCGAAGCCGTGGCGATGCAGTTGCAGGAAGCCGAGCGGGCCGAGCCGGTAGTTGATGGTGACGACGACGGCCGGGCCGTGCGCGGCGAGGAAAGAGCCGTCATAGTCGGCGCCGCCGCCGGTGACGAAGGCGCCGCCATGAATGAAAAGCAGCACCGGCAGCGGGCGATCCGCCGCCGGCGCCCAGATGTTCAGGCTGAGACAGGCCTCCTCGTCAGCATGATCGAGATGACCGGGCTGCGGCGCATATGCGCCGTAGTCCGTGCATTGGCGCGGCTTCGTCCACGCAGCCGGCGGCACCGCCTTCGCAAAGCGCCGCGCGATTGCGAACGGCACGCCCTTGAAGGCGCGCACGGCCCCTTGCTCGACGCCGACAACCGGCCCATTCGTAGCCGGAACTGCGTTGGTCAGCATGCGATCGTTATCCTGTCTCTCGCTCAAGCACGCCGCTTACCGAGATCGGCGATATCGACGGTGTGGGTTTCGCGCGCGGTGGCCGCGGCCGCCGCCGAGATCACGCAGCAGCAGGCGACGAAGATCGCGACGGGGATCCAGCCGTTCGGCCCCTCGCCGACCAGGCTCGCGCTGATCAGCGGCGTGAAGCCGGCGGCGAGGAAGCCGAGCTGGGTGCCGATCGCGGTGCCGGAATAGCGCACGCGCGCCTCGAACATCTCCGCGTAGAACGAAGGCCAGATCGCGTTCGGCGCGGCATAGACGAGCCCGGACAGGATCATCGCAGCAGCGAAGATCGCGATCGTGTTGCCCGTCGTCACCAGCATGAAATAGGGGAACAGCAACACGGCAGAGCCGAGCACGCCTCCGATGAACACCGGCTTCCGACCGACCTTGTCTGCGAGCAGTGCCCAGAGCGGCTGGGTGATCAGTGCGGTGACATTGCCGAGCACGCCGGCCCACAGCATGGTCGGACGCGCGACTCCGAACTTGCTCGTGGCATAGCCGAGCGCGAACACGGCGGTCATTGTGCTCACCGTCGCGATCAGCGCGCAGGCGATCACGCGCAGCACGTCGGGCCAGTAGTCGCGCAGCAACGCGACGACGGGGAAGCGCGCCACCTGGGCCTTGTCCTTGATGTCCTCGAACACAGGCGTCTCAGGCATGGTCCGCCGCACCAGATAGGCGACCAGCAGCACGAGCGCGGAGAGCAGGAATGGAATGCGCCAGCCCCAGCTCAGCAATTGTTCTTCCGGCAGGCTCGACACCGGGATGAACACCAGCGTCGCCAGGATCGCACCGGCCTGGGTGCCGCTCAAGGTCCAGCTCGTGAAGAAGGCACGGTTGCCGTTGGCGGAGTGCTCCAGCGTCAACGAGTTCGCTCCGCTCTGCTCGCCCGCCGCCGACAGGCCCTGCAACAGGCGCAGCAGCGTCAGGATAACGGGCGCTGCGTTGCCGATCGCCTTGGCATCCGGCAACAGGCCGATCGCGAGCGTCGAGCCGCCCATCAGGACCAACGTGAACAGCAGCACCGTTTTGCGCCCGATACGGTCGCCGAAATGGCCGAGGATGACGGCGCCGACGGGCCGCGCGATATAACCGATGCCGAAGCTCAAGAGTGCGAGCAGCGTTCCGGTGGCCGGATCGACATTGGCGAAGAACACTTTTGGAAAGATCAGCGCGGCCGCGGCGCCGTAGATGAAGAAGTCGTAGTATTCGAGCATGCTGCCGACGAAGCTGACGAGCGCGGCGCGCTTGGGCAGCTTGTTCGGCGTGGCCTGTGCGCTGGATGATGCGTGCAGCGATGCGGTCGACGTCAACGTCATGAAATCCTCCCCATGTGTCCGGTGCGGGCTCGCGTCCCGGCCGTCCGCCGCGCGCGAGTTTTGTGGTTTTGGTTGCCGCAACCTCGGTTTGAAGCCATAATGTACGAACTAGTCCGTTTATGCAATATGCATTGGATCAATGCCCCGTCAGATGAAATTTGCCTTCACCTTCAAGGTGATCCGTGGAAACTGGCGGGAGAAACAGCGATGCTCGAGCGCATGCCGCCCCTATCGAAGCGCACCAACGACCCCGAGCGCACCAAGCGCGACATCCTCGAAGTGGCGATGCAGGAATTCGCCTCGGAAGGCTATTCCGGCGCCCGCGTCGATGCGATCGCAGCGCGGACGCGCACGTCGAAGCGGATGATCTATTATTATTTCGGCGGCAAGGAGCAGCTCTACCTCGCGGTGCTGGAGGAGGCCTACCGCAGCATCCGCGCGCTCGAGGACCAGCTCGACATCGGAAGCTGCGACGCCCGCGAGGGCTTGCGACGCCTGATCGAGGCGACCTTCGACCATGACGAGCGCAATCCAAACTTCATCCGCCTCGTCAGCATCGAGAACATCCATCACGGCAAGCACCTGAAGCAGAATTTGCAACTGCGCCAGCTCAACGCCAGCGTGATCGCGACGCTCGACGGCATCCTCAAGCGCGGCCGCGATGAAGGCGTCTTCCGCGACGACGTCGACGCCATCGACCTGCACCTGGCCATCTCCTCCTACTGTTTCTTCCGCGTCGCCAACCGCCACACTTTCGGCGCGCTGTTCGACCGCGACCTCAGCGAGGCGAAGGTGCTGGCGAAGAGCCGCACGCAGATCGTGGAGATGATTTTGGCTTGGCTGGCGGCGAAGGCTTGAGGCGGCCGCGACTGCGCGCCGCAGACTTCGGTGTCGTCCTGGCGAAGGCCAGGACCCATTACCACCGAACATAGTTTGACGAAGGCTCGGAGTTATCTCCTCGCGCTACAACATCCCCCTGGGGTAATGGGTCCTGGCTTTCGCCAGGACGACGCTGGAGAGAATCCCCTCCCCTCACCCACTCTTCTTCTGCCGCGCGCTCGCCAGCAGCACCAGCATGAAGGAGGCCGCCGTCATCAGCGTCGAGATCGCGGCGATGGTCGGGTCGATCTCGTCGCGGAGCGCGGTGAACATGCGCTTGGTCAGCGGCTGATACTGGCCGCCGGAGATGAACAGCGCGACGATCGTCTCGTCCATCGCCGAGATGAAGGCGAAGATGCCGCCCGCGACCACGCTGGACTTGATCTGCGGCAAGGTCACCGCGAAGAAGCTGCGCAGGCGGTTCATGCCGAGACTGCGCGCCACCATTTCTTGCGCCGGATCGAAGCTCTGCAGGCCCGCCAGCACCGAGATGACGACATAAGGCAATCCCAGCATCACGTTCGCCAGCACCAGGCCCGGCAGCGTCGCGACCAGGCCGACTTTGGCATAGACGAAGAAGATGCCGACTGCAGTGATGATGATCGGCACCACCAGCGGCAACAGCAGCGCCATGTGGATGACGCGCATGATGCGCAGCTTCGACTGGCTGATGGCATAGGCGGCGGCAACGCCGAGCGGCGTCGCGATCACCACGGTCAGGAGCGCGACCGTCAGCGTCACCCGCGTCGCCTGCATCCAGGCGGGATTGGCGAAATATTGCTGATACCAGCGCAGCGAGAAGGACGGTGGCGGGAAGGTCAGGAAGCGCGCGCTGGAGAAGGAGATCGGCGCGATGATCAGCACCGGCAGGATCAGATAGACCAGCACCAGCGTGCTGATCACGTAGAGGGCAATCCGGGCGGGCGACACTCGCGTCATTTCTGCCCCAATATGCGATCGAGCGAAATGAAGCGGCTGACTGCGGCGAAGATCAAGAGCACACTGGCGAGCAGCACCACCGCAACAGCGCTGGCCGCGCCGAACTGGTTGTAGAGCTCGACGTTGCGGCTCACCAGCATCGACACCATCACCGTGCGGCCGCCGCCGAGCAGCTCCGGCGTGATGTAGAAGCCGAGGCAGAGTACGAACACCATGGTACAGCCCGCAAGCACGCCCGGCAGCGACAGCGGCAGGAAGACGCGGACGAAGGTGAGCGACGGGCTCGCCCCCAGGCTGGCGCCGGCCTGCATCAGGTCGCCAGGAATCTTCTGCATGGTGGCGTAGAGCGGCAGCACCATGAACGGCAGCAGGATGTGTACGGTCGCAACCACCGTGCCAAAAGTGTTGTGAACAAGCGGGAGCGGTTCGCTGATCACGTCGAGATAACGCAAAAGCTGGTTGATCACGCCGGTACGCTGGAGCAGCGCCAGCCAGGCATAGGCACGCACCAGCACACTGGTCCAGAACGGCAGCACGACCAGCGACAGGATGAGAATGCTCCACCCTTTCGGCAACGCGTTGGCGAGGTAGGCCACGGGATAGCCAAGCAGCAGCGCGATCAATGTGACCGCGAGGCTGATCTCGAAGGTCAGCGCAAAACTGCGCCAGTAGATGTCTTCGGTGAAGACGCGGCGATAATTCTCCAGCGTGAAGCCGTCATGGTAGATCGACTGCCAGGCGAGCCAGCCGACCGGCAGCACGATCAGAGCCAAGATCACCAGCAGCGCCGGCGACACCAAGGCCAGCATCAGGCCGTGCTCGCGGCGCTGATGCTTTTGCGATGGATCTGGCACGGATGTCGTCAACGCAGCCTCGCTTTGCTTACTTTTGTATGCTTCGCTTCGCTTACTTCTGCATGAACGACGCCCAGCGCTTCTCGGCCGCCTCGCCCGCCGGCGACGACCACCAGGCGTAGGACATCAGCGCCTGCTTCGCCGCATTGGCCGGCTCGCTCGGCAATTGCGCGGCGCGCTCGGGCTTGATCACGCCGGTATCGAACGCCTTGGGATTGCCCGGTCCGTAATCGATATTGAGCGGCAGATTGGCCTGGTGAACGGGATCGACGGCCTCGTTGAGGAATTTGACTGCGGTCTCGAGATTCGGCGCGCCCTTGAGGATGCAGAGCGAGGTGCTCTGAAGGATACCCTGATTATAGGTGAACGCGACCTTGGCGCCTTCCTTCGCGACCGCGCTGACGCGGCCGTTCCAGGCCATCTCCATGTCGACCTCGCCGTCGTTGAGCAACTGCGCCGACTGCGCGCCTGAGGTCCACCACACCGTGATGTGCGGCTTGATCTCTTCCAGCTTCTTGAACGCGCGATCGACGTCGAGCGGATAGAGTTTGTCGGGCGCGACGCCGTCGGCCATCAGCGCCGCCTCGAGCGTGGCGATCGGATGGTTGCGCAGCGCGCGGCGGCCGGGGAATTTCTTGACGTCCCAGAAATCCACCCAGCTGTTCGGCGCGTCCTTCGGAAACGTTTTCTGACTGAAGGCCAGCACGCTGGAATAGAACTCGTACGACACCGAATACGGGTTGCGATACGCTTCGGGCATCGCCGCTGCGTTCGGGATCTTCGAGAAATCGAGTTTCTCGATCAGCCCCTGTTCGCCGCCGCGCAGGCAGTAGCCGGTTGGCGTATCCACGACATCCCAGATCGGCTTGCCGCTGCCGACTTGCGTCTTGATCGCAGGCCAGGCGTCGGGAATGGAGTCCTGGTTGATGGTGATGCCGAGCTTCTTGGCGGAGGGATCGAGGATCGCTATCGTCTGCGCCTGCTGATAGGCGCCGCCCTGCGACACAAAGGTGATTTGTTCGGCAGCGGCGGCGATGCCGGTTGTTGCGAACAAGCCGAGCGATCCGCCCAACAAAGCGTAGCCAAATCCAAAATCTCGTTTCGTCGTCATCCTCGCCTCCTCTGTCACCAATTAAAAGTCACTGACCGATCGCATCGAGAAACTGGTACCAGCCGGCGACCATGCGCACGGCGGGCTCGCGCAACGGATAGAACGGGATGGCTTGCAATCGCCGCGCATCGAGCAGCCCGACCTCGGGCGTCTCGCCGCGCACGAAGGCGGCGAGATAGCGGCCCATCAGGCTCGACATCGCCACGCCCGCGCCGTTGTAGCCCATCGAGAACAGCGTGCGGTCGTCGAGCCGGCCGATATGCGGCACGGAGTCCAGCGTCATGCCGACCAGGCCCGACCATTTGTAGGCGAGCGGGACGTCGGCGAGATCCGGGAAGATGCCGACCATCGCCTTGCGCAACGCGTCGAAGGCGGTTTCCGAATCCTGCTTGCCGAACGCGCCGCGGCCACCAAAAATCACGCGGTTGTCGACCATCCGGAACCAGCGCATCATGCGCTTGGTCTCGGTGTAGGTGCGCCCGGTCGGCATCAGGCTTCCCGCGAGGTTGCGCGGCAGCTTGTCGGTCGCGATGATGGCGCTGCGGAACGGGATCAGCGTGCGCTGCATGTGCGCGGTGGCATCCGTCAGATCCGAATAGCTGTTGGTGGCGATGATCGCCTGCTTCGCCCGCACCGCGCCTTGCGGCGTTTCGGCGACGATGCCGCTGGTCTCGCGCCGGAGCTTTATGACCGGCGACTCCTGGAAAATGGGGATGCCGCGGCGCGCCACGCCATCGGCGAGACCGCGCAGATAATTCAGCGGATGGATGCCCCCGGAGCCAGGATTGAGCACGCCGCCGACGAAAATATCGGAGCCGGTCTCGTCGCGCACTTGTCCCCTGTCGAGGACGCGGACCTCCGCATCGCCCATCTCGCGCTTCATCCAGTTGGCCTCGCCGATCGCGGCTTTCAGGGTCGTCTCGTTGTGGGCCGCCTTGACCTGGCCGGTGCGCGTCAACGCGGCACTGGTGATGCCAAATTCGGAGACCAGCTCCTCGACGATGTCCGTGGATTCATGCGCGATCCCGTACATGCGCTGCGCCATGGCGCGGCCGTGCACGGCGTCGATCTCGCGGAACGAGAGGCGGAACTTTGCGGTGATCACGCCGCCATTGCGGCCACTCGCGCCCCAGCCGGGGCGGTTGGCCTCGAGCACGATCGGCGCAAGCCCGCTCTTGGCGATGTGGTGAGCTGCGGACAGGCCGGTATAGCCCGCGCCGATGATCACCACATCCGCCTGCTGCTCGCCCGACAGGACCGGAAACGCGCGCGCCGGCTCTGCCGTGGCGGCCCACAGCGAGTTGGCCGATGGCAATGCGCTCCAGTCCCGTGTCATGCCACCGCTCATGCCTTACGCCGCCGGCCCGATGGCCGCGTCGGCGAGCGCCTTCAAGGTCGGAAAATGGAAGTCCGGCTTGGTCAGGGTCTCCACGGCCGGTGTGCCGCCAAAGCCGGCCATGCCCTGGCGGCGCTCGATCCAGCACACCTTGTAGCCGAGCTTCCGCACGATTCCGATGTCGTGATACTGGCTCTGCGCGACATGCAGGATATCGGACTGCTTGTAGCCGAAAGCGGACTGACGACCCTTGTTGTAGGCGAAGAACTCCGGATTGGGCTTCGCAACGCCGGTCTCGTCGGCGCAGACGGTATCGTCGAAGGGATCGCCGAGCGCATGCGCATAGCAGGACAGCGCGACGCGATCGGCGTTGGTCATCGCGACCAGACGGAATTTCGTGCGCAGGCGCTTCAGAGCCTCGACCGAGTCCGGGAACGGTCCCCAGCGCAGCACGGCGAGCTGGAACATTTCGCAGGACGCATCGTCGGCCGGCAGCCCGAGCTCCTTGGCGAGATAGCGGTAGACGTGGAACATGACCTCGCTCGAGCGCTCATGGTGCTTGTCGCGGCCGCGCTTGTAGGATTCGAAAATCTTGTCGTCGCTGAGCTCGGCCGGCGACTTGCCCGAGATCCTGCGCACCGCGGAGAGCACGCCGGTCTCGAAATCGATCAAGGTGCCGACGACGTCGAAGGTGAGAACCTTGAAATTGCTGAACGAGGCTGCTGACGACATTCTGGTTTCTTCTCTCGGTTGGACAGGGCTTAAGTTCAGTCGCTCGCCCTGGGGACGATGATGGTATCCTCGGGATGAAGCGTGACGGTGAGGCTGCCGCCGGGCGGCGGAATGCGCTGATGGGCCTGGTGGTAGCTCGGCTGGCGCAGGCTGAGTGCGGTGCCGTCGGCGAGCACCAGAAAAATGCGCAGGCTCTCGCCCTGGTAGACGATGTCGGTGACGGTGCCGGTCAACTTGTTGCAGACTGCGTCCTGCGCGCCGTCGTCGATCAGCAGCTTTTCGCTGTGCACGGCGAGCATCAGGGCGTCGCCTGAAGGAATAGCGCGGGCGCTGCGCAGCAAGGCGTCGCCAAGCGCGACGCTGGAGGCATCGACGCGACGCACCGGCAGCAACGTCGCTTCGCCGATAAAGCTCGCGACGAAGGAATCGGCGGGATGGTCGTGCAGGCGCTCCGGCTGGTCGATCTGGACAAGCCGGCCATCCTTCATCACGGCGACGCGGTCGCTCATGGTCAGCGCTTCGCGCTGATCGTGGGTGACGTAGATGATGGTGGCGCCGATGCGCTTGTGCAACGTGCGCAGCTCGATCTGCATGGATTCGCGCAGCTGCTTGTCGAGCGCGGACAGCGGTTCGTCCATCAGGATCAGCCGTGGCTCGAAGATCATGGCGCGTGCGAGCGCCACGCGCTGGCGCTGGCCGCCGGAAAGCTGGGCGATGCCGCGCTCTTCATAGCCGGCAAGGCCGACCATCGCGAGCGCCGCGCGCACCTTGTCGGGCCAGGTCGATTTGGGCAGGCGCCGCGCACGCAAGGGAAAGGCGACGTTCTCGCCGACGCTCATATGCGGGAACAGCGCGTAGTTCTGGAAGACGACGCCGATGTCGCGCTTGTGCGGCGGCATCCAGGTGACGTCGCGGCCGCCGAACAGGATCGTTCCGCTCGATGGCAGAATGAAGCCGCCAAGGATGCCGAGCAGCGTGGTCTTGCCGGAGCCGGAGGGGCCGAGCAGCGAGACGAACTCGCCGGCAGCGACATTGAGGGACACGTCGTCGAGGGCGCGAACGGCGCCATAGGCCTTGCTCGCGGATCTGATCTCGACGCTTTCCGCTCGTTTGTCCAACGATCGACCTCGCCCTTGTCCCTGCAATGGCGCGCCTCACTGCGCGCCATAAGCCTGCTTTATAGACAGGAATTTTTGGCATTCACGGTCGAAGCGTGCACTGCACTCAATCTTCGCTCGTGAGCCCTGTCTTTAGGCTGTGATACCAATGACACCAGACTTGGCAAAACTCGGCAATTGCCAAATTCTCACCTAGCTCATAACATGGCGTTATGCCCGAGCTGCGCCGGATGCTGCCCTCCAGTAACGCCCTGTTCGTCTTCGACGCAGCGGCGCGCAATGGCAGCTTCACTGCGGCCGCCGCCGAACTGAACGTCACCCAGCCTGCGGTGAGCCGGATGCTCGGCCAGTTCGAGGAGCATCTCGGCGTCCGCCTGTTCGACCGCAAGGCGGGACGCGCGGTGCTCACCGAGGAAGGCGAACTCTTGTATCGCCGCGTGCTCGAAGGCTTTCGCAGCATCGAGAGCGGGCTGGTCGAGATCGAGCGGCGCCGCAAGGGCACCGAGACGGTGACGCTGTCGGTCTCCTCCGCCTTCACCACGCATTGGCTGATGCCGCGCATCGACAAGCTGCAGCGGCAATTCCCGCAGGTCGATTTGCGCTTCCAGCTCATCTCCGGCGCGCTGCGCGGACCGGTGGAGAATGTCGATCTCGGCATGCGCTTCCGCGATCGCGAGGAGCCGTCATCCGGCGGCACGCTGGTGATGAAGGAAGTCATGCTGCCGATGTGCAGCCCTGCCTATCTCGGCGAAACCGATCCCGCCGAGGGCAACACCATCATTCGGCTCGCCGAGACGCCGGGCGACTGGGCCGCGGATTACGCATCGCTCCTCACCGGGCGCCGCGGTGCGGCCAAGGCGCTGAGCTTCACCGATTATGCCGTCGTGATGCAGGCCGCCCTGCTCGGCCAGGGCATCGCGCTCGGTTGGCTGACGGTCGCCTCGCACTGGCTGTTGACCGGCGCGCTGGTGCCGGCCTCCGACACGCTCACCACCACACGCCGCATCTGCGAATTCCTGCCACCGCGCAACCGGCCGATGCGCCCCATCGCCGCCGAGATCCGCGACTGGATCACCGCGCAGATGAAAAGCGAGATCGCCGCGATCGACCGGCTCTATCCGAAGCTCGGCGCGATGGCGGCCTGCTATTGATGCCGAATGATCACGGCGCTGCCCGGACCGGAAGCGCAGATTGGCGCGCGATAGCTGGCTGATCGATGTGCATCCCATCAGCTTCATATCGCGCTCGAGCTCGGCCCGCAGCAGGCCGAGGGCTCGCTCGACGCCGGGCCGACCGGCGGCGGCGAGCGGATAGAGATAGTATCGTCCAAGCCCTACCGCCTTGGCCCCGAGCGACAGCGCTTTCAGGATATGGGTTCCGCGCTGGATGCCACCGTCCATCATCACGTCGATGCGGTCGCCCACGGCATCGACGATTTCGGCGAGTTGATCGAAAGCCGAGCGGGAGCCGTCGAGCTGGCGGCCGCCATGGTTGGAAAGGACGATCCCGGCACAGCCGATGTCGACCGCGCGGCGCGCGTCTTCCACCGACATGATCCCCTTCAGGCAGAACGACCCGTTCCAGGTCCGCACCATCTCCGCGACATCGTCCCAATTCATCGCGGGATCCAGCATTTCCGTGAAGTAGCGGCCGATCGACATGGCGCCGCTGCTCATGTCGACGTGCTCATCCAGTTGCGGGAGCCTGAATTTCTCGTGGCTGACATACTGGATACCCCACATCGGCTTGATCGCGAACTGCAGCACGCCCGCAGGCGTCAGGCGGAACGGAATGCTGAAGCCGGTGCGCAGATCGCGCTCGCGATTTCCTCCGGTGATGCTGTCGACCGTCAGCATCATCACCTCGACGCCCGCGTCCTTCGCGCGCTGCATCATGGCGCGGTTGAGACCGCGATCCCTGTGGAAATAAAATTGATAGACCTGCGGTGTGTCGTGGGCCTTGCGCAATTCCTCCAGGCCCACCGTGCCGAGCGAGGAGACGCCGAACATGGTGCCGTAGCGGGCAGCGGCAGCGGCGACGGCACGCTCGCCTTCATGATGGAACAGGCGCTGCAAGGCGGTCGGCGAGCAGTAGAACGGCAGCGCGAGCTTCTGGCCCATGATATTGACCGAGAGATCGACTTCCTGCACGCCGCGGAGCACGTTGGGCACGAGGTCACAATGCTCGAAGCTCGCGCTGTTGCGGCGATGGGTCGTCTCATCATCGGCCGCGCCATCGATATAGTCGAAGATGGGACCGGGCAGTCGGCGGCGCGCCAGCCTCCGGAAATCGTGGAAGTTATGACATTGTGCCAAGCGCATTTCTCAACTCCGCTCACGGCATGCTCCGCGCGTCGATCATCTTGCCATAGCGCCGCCGATACTGGTAGCGGCCGCCATCGCGGCGATTTCTCGCCTGATGGAGCCGCTGACCTCTATCGATGTTCGATCGCGCGGATCGCGCCGCGGAGCTCGGCGAGGCCGCGCAGGCGGCCGATCGCGGTGTAGCCGGGATTGGTGCGCTTGGTGGCGGCGAGATCATCCAGCATGCGATGACCATGGTCGGGTCTGAACACGATCTGCCGGTCGGGCGAACGCCGCGCGTTCTCCTTGAGCAGCGCCTTCAGCACCGCGACCATGTCGACGTCGCCGTCGAGATGATCGGACTCGTAGAACGACAGGCCATCGGCCTCGCGCTTGGTCGCGCGCAGATGCGCAAAAGCGATGCGCGGGCCGAAGCGCTCAGCCATTGCGGGCAGATTGTTCTCGGCGCGCACGCCGAGCGACCCCGTGCACAGGCAGATGCCGTTCGCCATGGACGGCACGGCATCGAACAGCGCCTGATAGTCATCGGCGGACGAGGCAATGCGTGGCAGGCCGAACAGCGGGCGCGGCGGATCGTCGGGATGCAGTGTCAACGAGACGCCGAGCTGCTCGGCGACGGGCGCGACGCGGCCCAAAAACTCGGCGAGGTGCTGCCGCAGGATTGTTGGCGTGACGTCGCGATACGTATCGAGTCGATCGCGGAATTGCGGGATGGTCATCGGCTCGGTGGTCGACCCCGGCAGCGCGCTGGCGATGACCATGATGAGATAGTCGATGTCGGCCTGGCTCATCTTATCGAACAGCTTTTTCGCCCGTGCCTGCTGCTCGGGTGAGTATTCCTGAAGCGCTGCCGGACGCTTGAGGATGTGCAGCTCGAACGCGGCAAAACGGTCCTGGTCGAAGCGCATGGCGCGAGCGCCGTTCGGCAGCTCCCATTCGAGATCGGTGCGGCACCAGTCAACCACCGGCATGAAGTTGTAGCAGATGATCTTGATGCCGGCAGCGGCCACCGCCTCCAGGCTCGCGATCCACGTCTCGATTGAGCGCGATGCCTTAGCCCCGAGACGCTTGACGTCGTCGGGGATCGGAATCGATTCCACCACGGACCAGGTCAGTTGCGAGCGGCCGGACTGGCCGCGCTCGATGAAATCTTTGCGCTCCTCGACCGCCTTGCGCGTCCAGGCGTCGCCGATCGGCACCTGATGCAGTGCCGAGACGATATCCGTCGCGCCGGCCTGCCTGACATCATCCAGCGACACGGGATCATCGGGCCCGTACCAGCGCCATCCCTCCAGCATCATGCCCGTTCTCCCAATCAGTTCGCGGTCAGCACGACCTTGACGCTCTGCGAGCGGTCCAGCGCCAGCCGCAGCGCATCCGGCGCGGTGGACAGCGGCCGCTCGGCGGTGACCAGCGACAGCACGTCGACGCTGCCGGCAGAAATCAGCTCCACCGCCGTCATGAACTCGAGCCCGAAGCGGAACGAGCCGCGCAGGTCGATCTCCTTCGCCATCACCGCATTGGCCGGCACCGGAATCTGGCCGCCCGGCAGATTGCCTATCTGCACCACAACGCCGCCGCGCCTGATAATGCCGATCGCACTGGCAAGGCCAGCAGCCGTGCCCGAGACCTCGAAGGCGACATCGTAGGGGCGCGACGCGGCCTGCGCCTTCAGGCCCTCCTCGCCGGCCGCGACATTCTCGACGTGAGAGGCGCCGAGACGGCTTGCGAAGGCGAGCGGCGCCGGCGCGATGTCGGCCACCGTGATGTCGGTCATGCCGGCGCGGCGCGCGGCGAGCATGGTCAGAAGCCCGATCGGACCGGCGCCGAAGATGATGCCGCGCTTGCCCTCGATGTTACCGGCACGCGCGACCGCGTGCAGGCAGACTGCGAGGGGCTCGGCCAGCGCCGCGGCCTGATAGGAGACGTGGTCGGGGATCTTCACGCACTGCGCCGGGATCGCATCGAAATAGTTGGCAAAGCCGCCCTGCATGTGCGGGGTCTTCGAGGCCGAACCCATGAAGTAGATGTTCTCGCAAAGATTCTGCCGGCCTTCGCGGCAGGCGACGCAATGGCCGCACCAGCGCGACGGGTTGACGGCGACACGGTCACCGACCTTCAGGTTCGCTGCGGAGCCTGCGATCTCCGCGACCTCGCCGGAGATCTCGTGGCCGAGCACCAGCGGCGATTTCACCACGAAATCGCCGGTCCGGGCATGACGGAAATAATGCATGTCCGAGCCGCAGATGCCGCCGGCGCCGAAGCGGATACGCACCATGCCTTCAGCGAGCTTGTCGAGCGGATGCTCGATCATGCGCAGATCTTCGGGACCGAACAGGGTTGCGGCGAGAGCAGTTGATGTCATTTGGAAAGTCCCATGTATTTCGGCAGCCAGAGGGTCAATTCGGGGATGTAGGTGATTGCGATCAACGCAGCCATCAGCGGCACCAGCCACGGCAGGATCGCAATCGTCGTGCGCTCGACCGAGAGTTTTGCGACGCGCGCGAGTACGAACAGCACCATCCCAAGCGGCGGATGCAACAGGCCGATCATCAGGTTCAGCGTCATGATCAGACCGAAATGGATCGGGTCGATGCCGAGCTTGAGCACGATCGGCAACAGGATCGGCACCAAAATGGTGATCGCCGCCGTGGTGTCGATGAAGCAGCCGACGAACAGGATCAGGACGTTCGCAAGCGCCAGGAACACCCATTTATTATGGGTGATGCTGAGCATCCAGTCCGACAGCATCTGGGCTGCCTGCGACACCGTGAGCAGCCAGGCGAAGATCGAGGCTGCCGTGACGATGAACAGCACCGACGCCGTGGTCTCGATAGTGTCGAAGGTCGCCTTCGCCACTGTTTTCAGCGTCATGGTGCGGTAGCGCACCAGGCCGAGGAACAGCGACCAGATCACGGCGGCGACCGCGGCTTCCGTCGGTGTGAACCAGCCGAGCGTCATGCCACCGATCAGGATCACCGGCGCCATCAGGGCCATCACCGCGGAGAAGTCGAAGTACCAGTCGATCGCGAGCAGGGCGACCAAGCCAAGACCAACTGCCCAATTGGTGGAGAGACCGGCGACTGTCAGGAGCCAGACAGCCATCGGGAAGCTCAGTACGACGACGATCTCGAGCCCCGCCGATCCCAATTGCGGCCAGGAGAACGGCGTATCGCTGCCCCATTTGTTCTTGTGCGCGAAGTAGGTGACGGTGGCCATCATGAGCAGCGTCAGGACGACGCCTGGAATGACGCCCCCCAGAAACAGCGCGCCGATCGAGACATTAGCCATCATGCCGTAGATCACGAAGGGCAGCGACGGCGGGATGATGGGCCCGAGCGTGGCCGAGGCCGCGGTGACGCCGACCGAGAACTCGGTGGAGTAGCCGTGGTCCTTCATCGCCTTGATCTCGATGGTACCGAGACCCGCGGCATCCGCGATCGCGGTGCCGGACATGCCGGAGAAGATCACCGAGCCGATGATGTTGACGTGACCGAGGCCACCGCGCATCCAGCCGACCAGCGCGACGGCGAACTTGTAGATGCGGCCGGTGACGCCGGCGATGTTCATGAGATTGCCGGCCAGGATGAAGAACGGCACGGCGAGCAGCGGAAAGCTCTCGACGCCGGCGATCATGCGCTGCGCCAGCGTGACGTCGGGCGTCACGCCGCTGACCAGGATATAGAGCAGCGACGACGCGGCCATGGCGATCGCCACGGGAACGCCGAGCAGCATCAGGGTGAGGAAGCCTCCAAGCAACAGTAGCATGAAATTACCCTTCAAAACCGTCGTAGGCGCCGGGGCGTTCGAGGATCGAATAGCCCTGTCGCAGATGTTGCAGCGCCACCTGCAGAGAGCGCACGAACATCAGCACGAAGCCGAGCAGCACGGCGTAATAGACGTAGTCCTTCGGCAAATTGATCGTGGTCATCGACTCGTCGCCGATGATCTGGATGTAGACCCAGACCAGCTTGATGGCGTAGCCAAAGAAGGCGATCCGGATCACGTCGATCACCGTCGACAGCGCGCGGGCCACGAGGTGGGGCAGATAGCGGTAGATGAGGTCGACCTGGATGTGCCGCGACAGCCGCACGCACATCGACGCACCGATGAAGACCACGCCGATCAGGCAGTAGGTCGCGATCTCCTCGGTCCAGGCGTAGCTGTCGTTGAGCACGTAGCGGGTGAAAAACTGGAGGAAGACGGCGAGCGCCATCACCCAGAAGATCGCCAGCGCGACCCAGTCCTCGAAAGCGTAGACGCCGAGATCGACCTTCGGCGTCGCCTCCTCCTCGAAGGTGTGGGCGATCTCGTCCGCGGTGATCTGCCGGTGCGTTTCGACGGTGGACATGGGGTTACTCCTCAAAGGACTTAGTCCTACTGCGTCAAACTCGCTCTGCTCCTCATCCTGAGGAGCTTGCGAAGCAAGCGTCTCGAAGGATGGTCCCGGGCAACACCTGAGTGACACCCGGGCCTTCATGGTTCGAGACGCGCTTCGCGCTCCTCACCATGAGGTTCTCGCAAGCTTGGCGCGATCACTTCACGTCCTGGATCCGCTCCCAATCGGCCTTGCGGTAGCCAAAGGTCTCGAACGCGACGTTCTTCAGCACGGTGTCGCGGAACTCTTTCTTGTCGACCTCGGTCACGGTCAGGCCCTTCTCCTTGAAGAAGGCGACCAGCTTGGCCTCGTTCTGCTTGATCTCCGCGGTCGCCTTGGCGGCGGCTTCCTGCGCAACGTCGGTGAATATCTTCTTGTCCTCGTCGCTCAACTTCTTCCAGAGCGCACCCGCCACCACCGTGTTGAGGTGGTCGACGATGTGGCCGGTCAGCACGATGTGCTTCTGCACCTCGTAGAACTTCTTGGCTTCGATTGTGGTCAGCGGATTCTCCTGCGCCTCGACGGTGCCGTTCTGGAGCGCCAGATAGACCTCGGCGAAGGCGATCGGCGCGGTGTTGGCGCCGCAGGCGCGCGGCATTGCGAGATAGGCCGGAACGTCGGGCACGCGCATCTTCAGGCCCTTGAGGTCGGCGCAGGTCTTGATCGGCTTGTTCGACGAGGTCTGGCGTACGCCGTAATAGGTCACCGCGACGATGTGGTGGCCGCTCTTGTCCTCATAACCCTTGGCGAGCTCCTTGAAGATGTCGCTCTTGGTGTAGGCGAGCAGATGGTCGGCGTCGCGGAAGGTGTAGGGATAGTAGGTCACGCCAATCGGCGGAAAGCTCTTGGCCGCGAAGCTCGAGCCGGAGATGATGATGTCGACCGAGCCGAGCGAAAGGCCCTGGTTGATGTCGGCTTCCTTGCCGAGCTGGGACGCCGGATAGACGTCGATCGCATAGCGCCCGTTGGTGCGCTTGCCGATCTCCTGCGCAGCCCACACCGACGCGGTGTGGAACGGCTCCGATGTTTCGTAGACATGGGCCCATTTGAGCTTGGTCTGCGCCATGCCGGCATTGGTCGTAGCAAGCATTGCCGCGGCCGAGACCGCCAGCACCATTGTCATTTTCTTCAACACTGATTTTTCCTCCATCTTTTAAGTCTGCTTCTTGTTCGCCCGACGCCCGAAGCGGGTCCGGACCGCCCAATATCATCGCCGCCGCGTAGTCCCGCTCTTGGCCTGCTCCTTCGGCGCTCGTTTTGGTCTTGCCGGTTTTGCCGTGGATCGGATCGCCCGGCTGCGCCCGGAGGACGGTCCTGCCGCGATCTCGGCGCCGAAGTTCTGCGCAAAGCGTTCCTGCGAGCGCGCGAGATGATCGCGCATGGCCTCGCGAGCCGCTTCAGGATCGTGTGCGGCGATGGCATCGCGCACCGCTCGGTGCTCGTCGAGCGCAGTGCGCCACGTGCCCGGGCTTTCGAAATAATGCGCAAGCTGCGCGAAATAGGGATTGAGGCGCTGATCGAACAGCTCGCCGACCACGCGCACCAGGACGGCATTGCCGAGGCTTCCAGCGATTGCGACGTGGAAGGCGCGGTCGTGGACCATCGAGGCCTCGCCCGGATGCTCGACATTCTCCATTGCAACGAGGGACGCGTCGATGCGGGCGATGTCGTCCTTCGTCGCCACGCGCGCGGCCTCTTCGGCGATGGCGCTTTCCAGAAATTCGCGGGCGCGCAGCAGCTCGAATGGACCTTCGATGACGGAAGCAGGTGCAGGCGCGGCAATGGAAGCGGGCTCGATCACGTAGATGCCGGAACCGACGCGGATGCGGAGGCGGCCCTCGACTTCGAGCGCGATCAGGGCTTCGCGCACCGTCGGCCTGGAGATCTTGAGCTGCTCGGCGAGCTCGCGTTCGGTCGGCAAGCGACTGCCGACCGCGTACTCGCCGCTGTCGATCAGGCTTCGCAATTGATCGGCGACCTGGCGATAAAGCCGTCTCGCCTCCACAGCTTCCAGCGGCACGCTGGTCCTCCCGAAAGGGTCACGCAGGCAGCTCTTGCGCCCGCGGCCCGCCAATTTTGGAAAATTGGTCTTACCAATTGACCACAGCATTGACCGATGACTGGCGCCATGTCAAGCAGCGGCCAAACAAGGGGAGAGACGACCATGCGCCTTAATTCAACGCGCCTTGGCCGCGCCAATCTCGACCGGCTGCCATCCGGCATCCGCCGCCCGGCCTACGACCGTTCGCGCGTCACGCCCGGCATCGTGCATCTCGGCCTTGGCGCGTTTCATCGCGCGCACCAGGCCGTCGTCATCGACGATTGCCTTGCCACCGGGGCCACGTCGTGGGGCATTGTCGGCGCGAGCCTGCGCAGCCCTGACACGCGCGACGCCCTCGCCCCGCAGGACCATCTCTATACGGTTGCCGTCCGTGCGGCCGAAAGTACCGAACACCGCATCATCGGTGCGCTGCTCGACAGCGTGGTCGCGCGCGAGAGCCCGGCACGACTGGTCGAGCGAATGGCCGATCCCGCCATTCGCATCGTCTCCCTCACCGTCACCGAGAAGGGCTATTGCCACACGCCGCAGACCGGCGATCTCGACGAGCGGCATCCTGATGTCGTGCACGATCTCAACAATTTCGACGCGCCGCGCTCGGCGCCCGGTTTCATCGTCGCGGCGCTGGCGCGGCGGCGGGCACTGGGCGCCCCGCCCTTCACCGTGCTGAGCTGCGACAACCTCGCCGCCAACGGCCACACCGTGCAGCGGATCGTGACGCAGTTCGCCGCGCTGCGGTCGAAGGACCTCGGCAAGTGGATCGCCGATACGGCTGCTTTCCCCTCAACCATGGTCGACCGCATCGTGCCGGAGACGACGGATAGCGACCGCGATGCGGTCTCATCCGCGCTCGGCCTGCGCGACGCATGGCCTGTCATGACCGAACCGTTCACGCAATGGGTGGTCGAGGACCGCTTTACGGCGGGCCGGCCCGATCTTGCCGCGGCCGGCGTCGAGCTGGTGAACGACGTCAAGCCGTTCGAGCTGATGAAGCTGCGGCTGCTCAACGCCAGCCATTCCGCGCTGGCCTATCTCGGCTATCTCTCAGGCTACGAGACCATCGCGGATACCATGCTAGATCCGCATTTCACGCGTCTCGCCGCGCAGGTGATGGAAGAGGCCGCGGTGACGCTGACGATGCCTGCCGGCACCGACCTTGCCGCCTACCGCGCCTCGCTGCTCAAGCGCTTCGCCAATCCGGCGCTGCATCATCGCACCTGGCAGATCGCGATGGACGGCTCGCAAAAGCTGCCGCAGCGGCTGCTCGGCGCGATGCAGGATCGCCTGCTCAAGAATTTGCCGATCGCGACCCATGCGCTCGCGGTCGCCGGCTGGATGCGCTATGTCACCGCGATCGACGAACAGGGCCACGCCATCGACGTGCGCGATCCGCTCGCTGCCGAGTTCGCTGGCTTGGCGCGCGAGGCAGGTCCCGTTGCCGAACGGCTCGCGCCCGCACTGCTCGGCGTTGACAAGGTGTTCGGGCCTCTCGGGGCCGAGCCGCGGCTGCGCGCGGCGGTGACCGCGGCGCTCGGCCGTCTCTATGCGGACGGCGCGCGGCGGACGGTGGCGACGCACGTTTCTGCGTGACCACAAAGTGGGCAGCAATGCTGCACTGCGGCCAAAGTCGACGGAAGTCGCGCTTGATTTTTGCCTGTCATTGCCTCACCCGAGAGCCATGACAGAGGACAGCAAGGTGATCGCCGCCAACGCGGCCTTTTACGCGGCCTTCTCGACCGGCGACTTTGACGGCATGGAGCGGATGTGGGCGGAGGACGACGCCATTTCCTGCATTCATCCCGGCTGGCCGGCCATCATCGGCCGGGCCACGGTGATCGGAAGCTGGCGCGACATCCTCCAAAATCCGGAGCGGCCGCAGATCGTCTGCGCCGAACCGCAGGCCATCGTCGACGGCGACAGCGCGCGCGTGCTCTGCATCGAGATCGTCGACGGCACCGCATTGGCCGCGGCCAACCATTTTCGGCGCGTCGGCGACGGCTGGCGCCTGGTGCACCACCAGTCGAGCCCAATCGCGCAGATTGTCGAGCAGCCTGAGGATGATAGAACGAGCCACCGCGTCCACTGAAGGCGGCCGGCTCGCAGGCACGTTCTACTGTGCATGGGGTTGTTTTTCAGTTTTTTTGTTCTGCGGCCTCATCCGAGCCCCGACAGATCATCCAGCACGACCCGCGCCTCGCCAAAATCATCGTCCCGGAAGAACATGCTTGTGGTGATGAGCACGGGAATGTTCGCCCGTGAGGCTGCGATCAGGCCGTTGGCGGAATCCTCGATCGCGACGCAGTCGGATGCATTGAGCTTCAGCCGCGCCAGGATCTCGAAATAGACATCCGGCGCGGGCTTCTTGTGCCGCACGTCATCTCCGGCCACGACCGCAGCAAAATCCGCAGCCCAGCGCGGCCCCAGCGCCCGCGACAGCAGCGCATCGATGTTGCCGTGCGACGTGGTCGTCGCGATCGCGAGCCGCTGGCCGCGCGCCTTGGCAGCGATGAGGAGATCCGTCACGCCGGGCCGTAAGGGGCAACAGCCGGTCTCGACCAGTTCGGCATAACGCGCGGTCTTGATGCGGTGGAGTTCCGCGATGTCCCCATCCGGTAACGGTGGGGCGATCCCTAGCCTTGCGTGGTAGGCGCGGATGCGCTCCTTGCCGCCCGTGACCCGCAGCAGGTCCTTGTAGACGGCCCGGTCCCACTGCCAGCCGAGACCGTGGCGGACGAAGGCATGGTTGAAGGCCTGCCGATGCAGCTCCTCGGTCTCGGCCAAGGTGCCGTCGACATCGAAGATCAGCGCGGCGGCGCGCCGGACCAGCTCAGCGGCGTCGCATGGCACTATGGCGGGCGCTTCTGCCTGCATGATCGATGCGTCCCTCCCGACGAGGGACCATCGCCTGCACTGCCGGGCAAGACAAATCGCAATATCTTTTGTCGGACCCAAAAATCTCTTATGAGCGACAGACGCGCTGCGGCGCGGACGGGAACTCCGACCTGCAAGGGAGACGTATGCGGCTCTTCATCCTTGGCCTCGGCTATAGTGCTGGGCATTTCGTCCGCCTATTCGGTGGCGCCTTCACGCATATCGCCGGCACCGTGCGCGATCCCGCGCAGCGGGGCGATCTCGCCGGCATCGAGCTGCACCCGTTTTCCGGGGGCAATCCGGATCGCGGGACAGTGCAACGTATCAGCGACGCCGACGTCCTTCTCGTATCGATCCCGCCCGGCAGCGCCGGCGATCCCGCCATTGGGGTGTTCGGCGATCTGCTGACGACCGGCCATCGCCGCAAGATCATCTATCTCTCCACCATCGGCGTGTATGGCGACCACGCCGGCGGATGGGTCGACGAGAGCACGCCGCCGCAGGCGATGCTCGACCGCACGCGCATGCGGGTCGCAGCGGAACAGGCCTGGACGGACACAACCAGTGGCAACGCCGCAATCCTGCGGCTTGCTGGCATTTACGGCCCCGGCCGCAACGCGCTGGCGACACTGCGGGCGGGAACGGCCCGGCGCATCATCAAGCCGGGACAGGTGTTCAACCGCATCCACGTCGACGACATCGCGAGCGCGGTCATGGCCGCGGTTCATCACCCGAGCGGCGGCATCTGGAACGTCTGTGACGACGAGCCCGCACCGCCGCAGGACGTGATCGCTTACGCGGCGAAGCTGATGAATGTAGCGCCGCCGCCCGAAGAGGCGTTCGAGACCGCCGAGATGTCGGCGATGGCCCGCAGCTTCTATGCCAGCAGCGCCCGTGTCTCCAACGCGAAATTGAAGCGCGAGCTCGGCGTCACGCTTGCTTATCCGACCTACCGCCACGCCCTGGATGCGTTATGGCACGCGGGAGAGGGACGATAGGGTTCCGGCATTCCCGGCGTCCCAGACATGCCCTGCCCGCGCTTGACTTCGCGCCGGTGCGGTCGTGATCTAGCCACCGAGCGGGCCACTGTATAACGAGCTCGCGCTTGGGAGGATTCAATGAAGACGATCGCCATGATCGCGGCGGCTGCCGTCATCACGTTCGGTGCAGCGCGCGCCGCGCCGTTGCCCGAAGCCAGTCCCGACGACGCCGGCTTCTCGAAACAAGGCCTTGCACGGCTCGACAATTTCTTCGCGCGTGAGATCGCCGCCAAGCGCGTCCCCGGCGCGGTCGTCGCGATCGCCCGGGACGGCAGGCTCGTGCACTACAAGGCTTATGGCATGCTGGATCCGGACAAGGGCACACCGATGCCTGTTGACGCGATCTTCGCGCTGGCCTCGATGACCAAGCCGATGGCGGCGGTCGGGGGCCTGACCTTGATGGAGCAAGGCAAGCTGCCGCTCCAGGCCAAGCTGTCCGACTACTATCCCGGCTTTGCCGACATGAAGGTCGGCGTTCAGCAGGGCGACGGTTCATTGAAACTCGAACCGCAGGCGTCACCGATCTTCATTCACGACCTGTATCGACACACGTCCGGCCTGATGTATGGCGGTCGCCCGGACAGCGCGAGCCCGGTGGCACGGCAATATCCGGAAGGCACCGCGCCGGCGATCGAAGGCGACACCCAGGCCTTCATCGATGCCATCACCAAACTGCCGCTAGCACATCAGCCGTCGACCGAGTTCGAATACGGCTTCTCGATCGACGTGCTGGGCGCCGTCGTCGAAAAAGTCAGCGAGCAGAAGCTCGGCGACTATCTCGCCGCCAATGTCTGGCAGCCGCTCGGCATGAAGGACGCGACCTTCCATCCGACCGACGCACAGCGCCCTCGCCTCGCCCGCCCGTTTGCCGACGATCCGCTGACCGGAAAGCCGCAGGCCATCAAACTTTTGGACACGCCGACCAAGTTTGACTGCGGCGGCGCCTGCTCGTTCGCGACGGTCGGCGACTACATCCGTTTCGGGCAGATGCTGCTCAACGGCGGCGAGCTCGACGGCCAGCGCATCCTTGGGCCGAAGACGGTCCATCACATGACGACCAACCATCTCGGCCCCGAGATCAAGAACAATGTGGCGAACATCGAGCCGCATCGCGCCGGTTTCGGCTTTGGCCTTGCGGTCGCGGTCCGCACCAGCGAGGGCCTGTCGTCGGTCCCCGGCAATCCCGGCGAGTTCACCTGGAACGGCGCTTACGGGACGCAGTTCTTCTGCGACCCCAAGGAACGTCTCGTCGTGGTGGTGGGAACGGCCGCACCTGGCGAGCTGCGCAAATACTATCGCGAGCAGGTGCAGGACATCGTCTACGGCGCGATGACGAAGTGAGACCGGTGCGTTGCAATAGAATGGGCGGCCGATAGGGCCGGGCCGCCCTCCAAAATCCAGCGTCAGCTCAGGACGCCGTATTTCTTGAACCAGGCCTGCGCCTGCTTCCAGGCATCTTCTGCGGCGTCCTTGCGGTAGCTGCTGCGGTAGTCGGCATGGAAGCCGTGCGGCGCTTCCGGATAGATCTTGAATTCGGCCGTCTTCTTGTTCTGCTCGAGCGCGGCCTTCATCTGTTCGACCTGCGTGACGGGAATGCCGGTATCGGCGCCGCCATAGAGGCCGAGCACCGGCGCCTTCATCTCGGGCGCGAGCTGCATCGGGCTCTTCGGCCACAGCGGATTGGCGGGGTCGACCACCGTTCCGTAGAACGCGACACCAGCCTTGAGGCTGCCGCTATGGGCGGCGTATTCCCATACGGTGCGTCCGCCGCGGCAGAAGCCGACGATGCCGAGTTTCGCGGTATCGCCGCCTTGCGATCCCGCCCACGCCACCGTCGCATCGAGATCGGACAGCAGCTCCGCATCCGGCTTGGCATTGACGACCGGCAGCAGGTCCTTGATGTCGGTGGTCTTGGTCAGGTCGACGCCCTTGCGGAAGTAGTAGTCCGGCGCGACTGCGAACGCGCCGAGCTTGGCAAGCCGCCGCGTCACGTCCCTGATGTATTCGTGCAAGCCGAAGATCTCCATCGCCACGATGATCACCGGCGCCTTGGTGTTGCCGGCCGGGCGGGCAAAATAGGCAGGCATCTCTTCGGAGCCGACCTTGATCTTGGCGTCGCCGGTCTGGAGGCCGCCGGTGTCAGTCGTGATCGCCTCGGCGCGCACGGGCCCGGCCGCAAGCGTGTAGCCGGCGGCGACGGCCGCGGTGGCGCTCATGAATCCGCGACGCGAGACCGGAGCGACCTTGGTCAGCCCGACGACGTCGGATGTCATGGTGGTTTCGATGCTCATCGGTTCATCCTTCCTGATGCCTGGCCCTGATCCTTCAGACGATGCATTCGCCAATAGTTGCCGGCGAAACGCAAATCACCAGCCTGCGAGCGCGCCGCTTTCAGGCCTTGTTCTGACGCTGTTTCACCGGCGCAGTCTCCGGCATCCGGCTCATCGCGACAAGTCCGACGATCGCTGCAAGCAGCAGGTACCAGGCCGGCGCCAGCGGATTGCCGGTGACGTGGAGGAGCCAAGTGACCACGAGCTGCGCCGTACCGCCGAAGCTGGCGATCGCGACCGCATAGACGGTCGCGAACACACCGCCGCGGATGTTCTGGGGCAGCGCCTCGGTGAAGGTCGCGTAGAACGCTGTGAACGGCAGCGAGCCGATGACGGACAGGACACCGAAACCGACCAGGAGCGACAACGCGCCGGGTGCACGGACGATCCACAGGAAGGTCGGGTAGGTCAGCAGCAGCGTTGCGAGCTGCGGCCAGATCATGACCGGCTTGCGACCGAGACGATCTGCCAGCCAGCCCCCGACCAACGCGCCGACGAACTGAATGCCGTTGCTGACCAGCGACACGGCGAAAGCCAGTGTCGACGACACGTGGAGTGTGTTCTGCGCATAGGTCGTCATGTATTGGGTGACGTAGGTCGAGATCGTGCCGCTTGCCAGGATCATCAGCGCAAGTCCGATGATACCAAGGTGCCGTCTCGCCTGCGAAAGATGACTGGTGTGTTCGACGGTGCGGGCACCGGCTTCGGCCCGCGGGATCGTCTCGGGCAGCGTCCGCCGCATCCAGAACCCGAACGGCAGGCAGACCGCCCCGATCAGAAACGCCACCCGCCAGCCATAGGCGTCGAGCATCTCCGGCGCCATCGTCCTGCTCAGGATGACGCCGACGAGCGCGCCCGCGGTCGCGGCGATCTCCTGGCTCGCCGGCTGCCATGCCACCACCAGCGCCCGATGCTCGGGCGGCGCGATCTCGATCAGATAGGCGGTGGTCGGCCCAACCTCGCCGCCGAGGGCAAAGCCTTGGGCCATACGCGCCGCGATCACGATGATGGGCGCAGCAAGGCCGATCGATTGATAGGACGGCGTGAGCGCGATGGTCAGGATCGATAGCCCCATGAGCGCAAAGCTCAGCAGCATGGCGGGCCGCCGGCCGATCCGGTCGGAATAGATCCCGAGCACGATTCCGCCGATCGGCCGCGTCACGAAGCCGGCGCCGAAGGTCGCCAGCGACAGCATCAGGCTGCCGTACTCGCTTCCGGTCGGGAAGAAGCTATGGCCGATCTGGATGGCGAAGAAGCTGTAGGTGATGAAGTCGTAGAATTCGAGCATGTTGCCGACGGTGGCGGCCAATGCTGCGCGCTTGACGCTGAACGGCTTCACTTGCTCGATCACAGACGACACTCTGGCATTCCCGGGCTCGATCGTATTTCGGATTTAACCGCCTGGCCGCATTGCAACGCAACATCCATTAACCGAAAGCGGCGGTTCTCTCGCCTCCACTTGCGCTGCCACGAGTTGCAGCCGATCCGCCTGCTCGCGCAATTCGAAGCGCGTCGCGGCAACAAATGGAATTTGTTGTGGTCGCAAGGGCACATCATGTTGCTCGCCCGTCGCATGCCATCGGAATCTGATCGCGAACCGCATTCATTTGACTGAAATTTTCAGAAAAGTTGAGCCGGACGATTTACTCGAACTTTCTTTGTGACGCTCTAGGGTCTGTTGAGATTCAGGATTCACAGATTGGAACGTCCGTGATTCAAGCTCCGAAAGGAGTTTTGGATGCAGCGATTCGTTTTGACGGACGCCCAGTGGGCGAAGATGCAGCCGCTTTGTTT
>NZ_JARWCR020000010.1:0-185876 GCF_029846695.2 Bradyrhizobium nivariense
GAGCATAGTGCCCGTCGCCACGGAACGTAATTCGCGTCTTGTGCCATCGCGTGCGGATGTGCCGTACCAGGCGTCGAAGATGGGCACGCACCTCGACGCCGCCCGGCGTCTTGCCGGGCCGCAGCACGACCGCCACGGGCCGGCTCGTCTCCGTGTCGTAGACGTGGATCGGCAGGAAGCAGCGTTCGTCATAATGAGCGTTGAACAGCGAGAGCTGCTGATGGCCGTGGACGACATCGCAGGTGTCGTCGATGTCCAGGGTGATGGATGCGGGCTCGCACGGATAGCTATCCATCCATGCGTCGACCAAGGTGTAGGTCAGGCGGATCACGTCGCGCAGTCGCGGCGAATTCTCCAGCCGCGACAGCGTCGGTTGGGAACACAAATCCCGGCCGGTGTCCGGCAGGCGACCGCAGGCGAGCTTGAACGCCGGATCGGACCGCAGATGATCGAGGTCGTCGGCGTCCTCGTAGCCGCAGCAGATCGCGAACATGCGAGCGCGGAACATATCGACAAGGCTGTGCACGACCCGCGTCGGATCGCGGCGATCCGGGAACACCCGGGCCAAATTGTCGGCCAAACCGAGACGCCGCTCGGCCATCGCCAGAAGCATCACGCCCCCATTCGAGGTCAGGCGCCCACCATCGAAGGCAGCTGTGACTTCCTTGGCGTGAACGGCTGGAAACGAGAATGGCAGAATCGTATCATCGGTCATGGCGGGCGTGGTGTTCGCGGCTGAAGGCGATGGGGTTGGCTTCGCAACCGAACCCTACGCCGCATCAGCGCTTTACACCACGCTCGCCAGCCTCTCAGGACTGGCGAATAAGACGGGCTAGCCGCCGAAAGTGGGGCGCGGCGACCTTCGCCTATCCGCCCGGCGAGGACAGCTTTATTGCCGAAGTGTTCCGCGTCAATGCATCGGCTGGCTCCGCCAACGTCGGGCGCGACACACGACCCGTCGGCACCTACGTTCTCAATCTCCTGCCACTTGCAGCGACGCCTCCCGGCCTCACGCACATCAAGGTGAAAGTCGCGAGCTGGGCCGAGCTCGAACGGCAGGTACCGCTCGATGAAGCCGGTACGTTCGTTTATGAATACCGCTCGGACGACCTTTGGAGCTTGATGCCCGAACCGCTGGTCGCGACTTTGTTCGCTTCGGTTGCGATCGGCGCGGCGCGAACCATTACGCTCGCCGAGATCGAGAGCGATCCGGTGCTCCAGCGCAAATTCTCCTGGGTACTGCGGCGCCATTTCGAGAACTACCTCAAGCGCTTCGAAGCTCAAGGCTTGATCCTTGAAAAGATCAAGAGGGGCTACCCCGCAAACCGCGCCTATTTCACCGGCTTAAACGGCAAGGATCGCCTTTACACGTACGACACGCCCAACCGCAAGAACGTCAAACGCGGCGTCGCCAAACTTCGCGTGTTCGGCCGACATTCGTGGTTCGAATGCGAAGGATTCGGCTATGAAGTCGTCCGGCAAGCCGCGGTTTGGGGCATTCGCATCAAGCCGTTCTACATGTTCGGCAAACGCGATGGCAAAACCCCGTTGCCGGGCTATTTGCGTACCAGCAAAGCCACACGTCGCATCAAACTTGACCGCAATGCCAATGTTGAAAGCGATCTGACCTTCTGGGGCCGGTTTCTGTCGCAAAATGCGCAAACGATCAACGTCGGCGGACGCCATGTCGAAGGACTTCTTCTCGACGGCAGCTTCGTCACTTTGGATGTTCAGGAAGGAGGTCTGATCGATGGCTCTGCCACTCAAGATCGACGTTCTGCCCGAACCGCAAGTCGAGTTCGCCAACGCTTCGCGCGACGTTGACCCGCGCCGTGGCCTTGCCGCGTACGGGCCCGCCGACAATCGCGGCCTGCGGACCATTCGCCTTGGTCTCGTCGGCCTCGCCGACGACATCGAGGCCACGCGCCACTGGATCAACCGGTTTCAACAGTTCATGCCAGCCTTCGAAGGCAACTCGAATCGCTTTCGCAATTGGCCGGGGTTGAAAGAAGCCCTCAACTGCACTTTCGTCATCGAAGACCAATTCGTCCGCCCAATCGAAGTCGGCATCTATAACACGCTTTTCAAGGACGCCGTGACAGGCCGGTCTTTCAACGAACTCGTCGAACTGTTCGATGGTCGTATCAACAGCCTGTTCGGTGACGAAGCGCCTGATTGCGTTGTGGTCTGCATCAAGCCAGAACTTGGCGACCTGCGCGTCGCCAATCCCGGCCTCACGCCCGAAGAACGCAAAGCGCTGGAAGTTTTGCGGGCCGAAGAAGAGAGCGACCAGCTCGCGCTCTTCCAGCCATCCGAAGAAGAAAAGAAAGCGGCCCAAGAGCTTTACACGGTCGCGGACGATCTGCTGTTCCGGACCTTCTATCGCGCCATCAAAGCGCGCGCGATGATGCATGACGAAGCCGTGCCTATCCAGATTCTCCGGCGCGACACCATCGATCGCCCGGACGACAAGGGGCAGAGCAACGCCACGCGTTCGTGGAATTTCGCGACCTCACTTTACTACAAAGCGAAGGGCATCCCATGGCGTCCGACCGATTTGCCCAAAAATGTCTGCTTCGTCGGGATCTCCTTCCATCATATGAAGAAGCGCAGCGGCCACTTGGTCTATGCCAGCGTTGCGCAGGCTTATTCCACCGATGTCGAGCCGTTTGCATTGAAAGGCGCCCATATCGATCATGACAAAAAGCATGACCGGCAACCTTACTTGAACGAGGCTCAGGCCTCGGGGCTCCTAGAAGACGTTCTCAACCAATACTTCGGCCGGGCTGGCGTCATGCCCGACCGCGTCGTCGTTCACAAGACAACGGGATTTGCACCGCAAGAAATCGAGGGATTCAAAAAAGCCGCTAAGAACCGCGTTTCGACGGTGGACTATGTGTGGCTGCGGCCGACATCCTTCCGCATCGTTCGCAAAGGCCTCGAAGACCCCTGGCGCGGCACGCTGTGCTCGTTGACCGATCAATCGTATCTTTTCACGAGCGGTTACGTGCCGTGGTGGAACGAGTACCCAGGTATGCATATTCCAGCGCCGCTCGAACTCGGCAGCGCCACCGCAACCAACATGAAGGACCGGGCCCAAGAAATCCTCACGCTCACCAAAATGAACTGGAATTCGAGCGACGGGATCGCCCGATTGCCGATCACCCTGCTTTTTGCGCGGCGGGTGGGCGAACTGATGGAGGAGTTGTCCGACAACGCTACCCCGAAGGCGTCGTACCGCTTCTATATTTAGGGCGGCCATGACCTCGTCTCCTCAAGCGCCGCCCGGCGGCGACAACGACGATGACCCAAAATTCGTGTGCTTCGCTTGCGTGGGCGAGAGCCACCTATCGGACATCATCCACGAGAGCGGCGAAGAAAAAACCTGCTCCTACTGCAACGCCGAGCAAGAGGCGATCGGCGTCGAAGCGTTGGCCGACCACATCGAGGGAGCCTTCAACCGTCATTATCGGCAGACATCGACGGAACCCAACGACTACGAGCACATGCTGTCAAGGGACCGTGAGAGCACCTACGATTGGGAACGTCATGGCGAGCCCGTCGTGTGGGCCATCGTCAATGCCGCCGATTTTAAGGACGAGATTGCGGAAGATGTGCAGCGCATCCTTGAAGAGCGCCACGCCAGTTTCGATGCCGATGCCATAGGCGAAGAATGCCCCTTCGCCGACGACTCCTACTACGAGGAGGTGAAAGCCAACGACATTGAATTCCGCCACGAGTGGATGGCTTTCGAGAACAGCCTGAAGACTGAGAGCCGTTTTTTCAATAAGCGCGCGGAAGCTGTCTTGTCCGCACTCTTTGAAGGCCTTGCCGATCACAAAACCTTCGTGGGCCAGCGCGTCGTCATCGAGGCGGGGCCCGGAACAAAGATCAAATCCCTGTTCCGGGCGCGCGTTTTTCAATCCGAAACGGAGCTCGAGAAAGCGATGACCCGACCGGACCGTGATCTTGGCCCAGCGCCTACGCATCTTGCGGGTGGTGGACGCATGAACGCCCGTGGTATCTCGGTCTTTTACGGCGCGCTCACGCCCGAGGTCGCGCTCGCGGAAATCAGACTGCCGGCTGGCAGCCGTGTCATGGTTGGAAAATTTAACGTAGTTCGCCCTTTAAGAATTCTCGACGTGGAGGCACTGCGGTCTGTTCTCGTGCTCGGCAGCATCTTCGACAGCGATCACATTCGCAAGTTAGAGCGGGCTAAATTTCTGGGACGATTGAGTGAACGTATCACCCGGCCGGTTATGCCGAACGATGAGCCTGCCGACTACCTCATCACACAAGCGATCGCCGATTATCTTGCGGGCCAGGCAAAGCTGGACGGCATTCTTTATCCATCGGCACAGGTCACCATCGGCAAGAAGAACAAAAACGTCGTCCTTTTCCATTTCCACCCCTCGTCACGTGTCGAAGAGCTCGAATTCCCGCCCGACACCGAATTATCTGCGCGCACCTACACTGAATATGAAGAAGGACGGGAGCCCGACTATTGGGTATCGGAAATAACCTCCAGTCCCAAGCCGCCAGCCACTCCGACGCCGCCAGGTCCCGTTTTTGCCATCATGCCGGGCGCGCAAGAACACCTCGAACCAAGGCCGGTTACGCTTCAACTCGACCTTGAAAGTCTGGAAGTTCGGCACATCGAGGCCGTGTCCTTCAGAACAACCAAGCACTCCGTCCGTCGGCATCGCATGGACAGGAGCCATCTGGATAAGTTCTGAGCTACATGACCTCAAACGGCTCACCCATATTCCTTCGGATCTCGACGCAGTCCTCGCAGAGCTTCAAGGTGTCCGGGCCGGCTGCGGGCCTAAACGGCTATTCGAGCCGATAGTCCGCAGCAGGGTCGTCGCCACAGACCGAGCAAACATCGTCCCGGCCAGCATCATCGATCATGAATTTGGTCTGTGCCACTCTTACGGGGTCCCAAAGCTGCATGGCGGCGAACCACTCCTTCGAATGGGGCAACAGGATATTGTCGCGTGCGGTTTCGACGAGGCCATTCGCTTCGAGCCAGCGCCTCGCGACCCTGACCCGATGGCGATATTCACCCCAAAGCAAATCGTAAAGGTCGAAGAGAAGCTTGAACCAGGTCAGCTTATAGTAGTGCGACAAGCCTCGATAAGCACCGCGATTGATTATATACCGATGGGGTCCGATCTCGTCATCTTTCACGGTCCCTCTGCAATAATTCTCGCACTCGTGAAACGGCAACTCCGCCAGCAGTTCATCTTCGTACTGCCAGCGGTTACGTTCCGTATTGAGTTGCCAAACCGTGAGATAGCCCGAAGACGCCAGAAGATCGGCAAAGTAGGCGTCCTCGTACTGGTGCTCGATGAGATAGGGGTCGATATCCTCGAAGGTTTGAATGCCGTTGTCCCGTTTTCGGGCCCCTTCGAGGACGGCGTTGATTGCGCTTCTCATAGCTTCAGTCGAATCCGAATGTGCCGCCCAACGAGCGGTCTCCTCGGCACTCACGATATCAACCGCACTCGGTACGGCTGTGAGCAAGGCACTTCTACCTAAGTCGGCTGGCGCGCAGTAATTCGGATCATCGACAAGCTTGATTCCGGCAGAAGCGTAAGCCTGCGCGACCAGACGAGAACAGAATTGCTTGCGCGTCCACTGATCCGAACCGCCAATGACCGATCGTACCGCTTCGCGCGTCGAGTACTCGGACCCAATCCCTTGCCGAACGAAAAGGCAGACTTGATCAGCCTGCTCGGGTGTCAAGCCAGCCTTCAAACGCAAAACATGTAAGGCGCAGCCGTCTTCAAAGAACAAGCGCTGAGTGTTCCTCGCGTGCACGCCCTCCGATGTCGCATCGATGACCAATCCATGCTGGACGCAAATCATCGCATGCGAAATATCGCTCTTCGTCCCCCAACGGATTGCCTTGCTAACGGCTGCGGCGGTGGTGGTGAGGATGACGTCACCCCGCAACAAAGCCGACATCTTCAGGCGTTTCATCGTTGCGCTCATGCGTAGCCAGCCACTGGGAACGCCATCAGAAGAACGAATGGTAAAAAATCGTAGAGCCGTCGTGCACAGGATTTGTACATGCACCCTATCTAACTATTTGATTAGTCGAACATCATATCGCGAGCTCCGTATCGTCCTCATGCGCGACGCCGAGATAGGCATCGATCACCGCCGGATCGGCGCGGACCTGGTCTGGCGTGCCGTCGGCGATTTTCCGCCCGTAATCGAGCACGGCCACGCGATCGGATAGCCCCATCACGACGCCGATATCATGCTCGATCAGGACGATGGTGGCGCCAAGGCTGTCGCGGGCGTTGCGCACATGCTGCGACAGCTCCTGTTTCTCAGCGAGGGTTACGCCGGCAAACGACTCGTCCAGCAGCAGAAGCTTTGGCCGAGCCACCAGCGCACGCGCAAGCTCGACCCGCTTCTGCACGCCATAGGGCAGCGTTCCGGCAAAGCGGTCGTGAACATCGTCGAGATGCAGGAAGCCGATGACCTCTGTCGCCGCCGCGCGGTTCTCCTCCTCGATCCGCCGCGCCAGGGGCGAGCCCATGATCTGGCGCAGAAATCCCGCGCGCATGCGGTGCGCGAGCCCCATCTGCACATTGTCGAAGACGGAAAGTCCCTTGAACAGCGCGAGGTTTTGAAACGTCCGTGCCACGCCATGGGCGGCAAGCCTCGCAGTCGGCACCTGATCGAATGAATGCGCGCCGAACTGCACTTGGCCCCGGTCGGGCCGGTAAAGCCCGCTGACGATTTTGAGCAGTGAGCTCTTGCCGGCGCCGTTTGGTCCGATCACTGCCCGGATCTCGCCCTGCGCGACTTTCAGGTCGACATCGCGCAGCGCAGCGACACCGCCAAATGTCAGCGAAATCTTTGCCAATCCAAGTGCTGGACTTACGAGTGTTTGGGCAGCACGCTCGGTGCCGCGTTCTGTGGCGTTATCGCGTTCGCGGGTCGATCCATGAATCTGTTCGGCTGGAGGCCCCTCCTCCAGACGAAGCACGCCCGCCCCTGTCGCGATCCCGGACACCTGGCTGTTTCTCCTCAAATCTATTCGGCAGCCTGAACGCGCACGGGCGCTTTCGCCTCGAACTCGCGGACCAGCGGGATTACATGCTTGCCGAAAAATTCGACCTCTTCCTGGAAATGCAGGAAGCCAAGCAGGATCAGGTCAGCGCCGGCACGCTTGAGCTCGATAATGCGTTCGGCGACCTGTTGCGGCGTGCCGATCAGGTTCGAGCGGAAGCCGTCATTGTACTGAACGAGATCCTGAAGGGTGGACTTGGCCCAATTGCCCTCGCGCTCGGGACTGGCGTTGCCCGCATTCTGGACTTCGTGGTGGAAGCCGCGCACCGCATCCGGGATCGCCTTGTCGAGGACCTCCTGCAGGACGTCCTTGGCTTCCTTCTCTGTTCTGTCTGGCGAACGATGCCGAAGGCATTGATGCCGATCTTGGTTCGCCAGCTCTTGCCGAAGGCTTTTTCCTTGGTCCTATGTCATCAACCTGCGCTTTCAGGCCGTCTGGCGTATTGCCATTGGTGAAATACCAGTCGGACACGCGAGCAGCCATGTCGCGGGCCGCCCGCGAGGAGCCGCCCTGGAAGATCTCCGGCAGCGGATCGAGCGGCTTCGGCTTCAGCGAATAGTTGTTGAACCGATAAAAGTCGCCCTTGAGCGTAACGCTCTCCTCTGACCAGATCCCGCGCAACGCGTTGATGAACTCCTCCGAGCGGCGATAGCGCTCGTCGTGATCGAGCCAGGGCTCGCCGATGGCATGGAATTCGCCGCGGAACCAGCCCGAGACGATATTGACCGAAACACGCGCATTGGTGAAATGGCTGATGGTCGCAATCTGCTTTGCCGCGAGCGCCGGATTCCAAGGCCCGGGAAGGAGAGCCGCGATCACCTTGAGCTTTTCGGTCGCTGCGAGAAGCGCGTGCGAGAAGCTGACGGATTCGTGCTGTTTGTCAGCTCCGTAGCCTGCCGTGAAGCGAATCTGGCTCAAGGCATAGTCGAAGCCGGCCTTCTCGGCGATCTGGGCAAGCTTGCGATTGTAGTCGATGTCCCAGCTGGTGCGTTGCTCGATCGATGAAATGACAAGGCCACCCGACACGTTCGGCACCCAGTAAGCGAGTTTGATCGCGTTGTTGTTCGCGGTCATCTGTTTACCCCTCAGGAAGTAGGTCTGCGGCGAAATGGACGACGACTTGAGGCGGGCAGCACCATCCGAGCGCGCCGCTCCGCACAAACGCGCGCTGCTGCTATTCAAGCCGTCGCTTAGGCTACTGATTTGGGAGAGCTACAGCGATCTGCGGTGCGATCGCGTCGACGCATCTCGCGCAGCGTCAACAGAAGGACGGACACAAGTCATCGACAAGCTCTGCGCGTAACCGAACCATTCACCTTTGTCGAAGATGTTGTTTCGCATCATGAGCGTCCCTGACCGGCATCATTACCTAGAGATCAATCCTCTCAGAGAACGTGCGGCTCCGCGAGTCTAAAGACGCACTATTTTTCGTTGTACGGAGATAATCAATTTTTCTTATTTCGCAGCGAACGCATTGTTTCGTTGCTGCGCGGTGAGAAACAGCGTCTACGGACTCGTCACCTGACGAGTTCGTATTCGCTGAGCTCGCGATTGCAAGCGAGCGTCGTTCCTGTTCCTCCGATGATAATTGTCCACCATCCTGTCAAACTGAGTTTGCCGCCACCACCGTCGCAAGCCCGCGCCAGCTGCGACCGACTCGGGCACCTATTTGGTATCACCAGATGCGATTGGTCGCGTGTGCCAGAGTAAAACGGCCGCGCTTGCAATCACGACCGCCATTCCAACCAGCTGTCCGATCCCCTGCGACGCGCCGATCATCTCAGCGGCAACGAGCGCGCCAAGTAACCTTCAAACCTAAGTCGATCTCTGACGCGGGGCATCCACCTCTGAGTCCCCAGTTCTCCGCCGGCACTTCAAGCAAGACGATCTTGATCTCAGTCGCCGGCACCCCGAGCACGGACAGGTTCGTGACCAATGCCTTATAGAGCGCGCGCTTCGCTTCAAGCGATCGGCCCGAGAACATCACGACCTCAATACTAGGGTCTGCACCTAAATAGCGCCACGTGATTCTCTTGCCTACGTGTTGATTCGGGGGCGAGAGAATGCGCGCTGGTTTGTTTTGGCTGAAAACAGGCAATGGGCGCGTATCGAACCGCATCTGCCGAGGGGATTGACGGGGCCGGATCGGGACGACGACCGACGCATCGTCAGCGGCATCATTCACATGCTGCAATCGGGTGCACGATGGCGTGATTGTCCACGTGAATACGGCCCTTACACGACGATCTACAATCGCTTCAATCGCTGGGCCAAGCGAGGACGATGGTGCGTAATCTTCGAAGCGCTGGCCAAGCCTAGCGAAGACGGCGTCGTGCTGTCGCTCGACTCGACCTCGATTAAAGCTCAGCGGTGTGCCTCCGGCGGAAAAGGGGGAGCACAATCAAGCAATCGGCCGCTCGCGCGGAGGCCGCACGACAAAAATCCAAGCGCTGAGCGATCCGCTCTGCCGGCCGGTCGTCCTGCATCTGATTCCAGGCCAGGATGCCGATATCGCTGCGGCTCCCAATGTCCTGGCGCTCGCGCCACCCATGAGCGCGCTCCTCGCCGACAAAGGGTATGACGGCGACAAGCTTCGCGGCGAAATCATTCGGCGCGGCGCCAAGCCCGTAATCCCCAATAAATCCAACCGTGTCTCATCCATCGCTTCAACAAACGCGCCTACAAAGGCCGAAATGTCATCGAACGTTGCTTTTGCAGGCTCAAGGACTTCCGGCGCATCGCCACGCGATATGACAAGCTCGCCCGTAATTTTTTGGCCGCTGTTCATCTCGCTGCTCTCGTCGCATATTGGCTCAATTGAGTCTGGACCTAAGCTGCGCGGGATTCCCAAATCAGTGTTTTTGTGACTGATGGGTTGTCGGCTTTTGGAGGGGCCGACCATGGGAGGCGGGAGATCGGATTGGCGGAAGGAGCTTGGACGCTTTCTGGAGCCGTTTTTGGATCGATTGGGTCACAAGGCACGGCGACAGATGTGCCCAGCCTATGTGGCGGGACTGATTGGCTCTGGCGATCGCAAGAGCATCCAGCCCATGGCAGCGCGCGACGGACAGGTCGGCTACGACCAGCTGCATCACTTCATAGCAAGTGGTGTATGGAATGCGGCCCCGCTGGAGAAAGTCCTGCTTGCCGAGGCCGACAAGATGGTTGGCAGTGATGACGCCTGGCTGATCATCGACGATACGGCGCTGCCGAAGAAGGGGCAGCGCTCGGTCGGCGTGGCGCCGCAATACGCTTCAGCCCTTGGCAAGACAGCCAACTGTCAGTCTCTGGTCTCGGTGACGCTGGCATCGCGCGAAGTCCGGGTGATGGTGGGGCTTCGGCTATTTCTACCTGAGACTTGGACGAACGATCCCGAGCGCATGAGGCTAGCCCACGTGCCGAAGGATCGGCAGATCGCTCTAACAAAGCCGGAGATCGCGATCGAAGAAATCGATCGTGTCATCGCCTCCGGCGTGCGTTTCGGCTGTGTGCTTGCCGATTCAGGATACGGATCAAGTGGGCCTTTCCGCCAGGCTTTGAGCGCGCGCGGGCTGCTGTGGGCGGTGGGTCTGTCGCGATGCCAGAATGTCTACCCGGCGGACGTGGCCCTAGTCTTCCCCGTCGCAAAAACCGGAAAGCGCCGCAAATACCACATTCCTGACCGGCCTCCGGTTTCCGCCGAGGCGACTTTGGACGCAGAGAAGTGGCGGAAGGTCAGCTGGCGACGGGGAACCAAGGGCCGGCTGAACTGTCGCTTCGCGGCCCGCCGTGTTCGAGTTGCGGATGGTCATAAGCACCGGATGCTCGATAGTCGTATGCAGTGCATGCCTGGCGACGAGGTTTGGCTCGTCGGCGAGCGGCGATCGACCGGAGAGCAAAAATACTATGTGTCGAACCTGCCGGCCGATGCCACCATCGTGATGCTTACAGCCGCCATCAAGGCCAGATGGGTCTGTGAACAGGCGCACCAGCAACTCAAGGAAGAGCTTGGGCTCGACCACTTCGAAGGCAGATCCTGGACAGGCTTACACAGACATACCTTGATGACGATGATCGCCTACGCCTTCCTCCAATCCCGCCGCCTCAAAGCAGCGGGACGGAAAAAAAAAGAAGCGCAGGACCGCCACCACAGCCCAGCATGCCCGCCATCAGGCAAGCCATTCTCGATCTCTTCGAACGCCCTCCACCCCTGCGATGCTCCCACTGTGAAAGACTCCTCGTACGAATCGCTAAAACAAAAGTGCCAAAGTAGTGCTAGGCAGCGGACTCTGACCCCGCTCAGACAGGTTCGACTCCTGTGCGCGCAGCCATCACGTTTTCGGCCACTTCGAGCGGGCGAAGGTCATGGCACGGCGGAAGTCGGCTATGTCGACCCAGCCCTTGTCTTCCATCTGATCTTCCCATGTCCATTGGCCGCCTTCGTCCTCGTGCACGCGGTCCTTCGCGATGAAATATCTGTCGTCGAGGGTGTCGACGCCGGCGCTCGTCACCTTCCACTGCGATCCCTTCCAAAGCGTAGCCATGACTCAAACTCCTTAAGCCGACCGTGGTCGAGGAGCATATAGCGACCACGTGCCGGATCGCGCGAAGAATTTTGAGATATGGCGCCTGTGGCGAAACAAGACGCGGCGGTCTGCAAAACCGCCATGAGCCGGGGCAGCACCGGCCGGGGTCTCCATTTTAGAAGTGCGGTCCGCCGAAGGGGTTGTCGCCACCGACATCAGATACGAGTGGCCGGCCGTTGACAGCGTGGTTGCTGTGAGGCTCGTATTCGGCGGCCCAAGCGGAGATGACGGTTGTCAGCTCTGAGGTCGACGGCGTCGCCGACCAATTTACGTAGAGCGTGCCCTTGTGGTCATGCAAGCCGATGATCTTGGTGACGCCCTTGGTGAGCAAAACCTCCGCCAAACGGTTTAGCCGATCGATGCGGCTGGGCTCTTCATCCTGCCGATTGGCTGTGATCTTCGGTGACATTACGCCCTCGTAGCTCAGTGGAAAGAGCGGGGAGTTTCTACCTCTCAGGGTCGCGGGTTCAAGTCCTGCCGAGGGCTTCATCCACCGTGGTCGCGTAGCTCAACTGGACACAGCCCCGATTCGTGGATCTTTTTGAACACCGCTCTACCTCGATGTTAGCTTATGTGCGTTCAGCCAACCCCATCGGGTCGAGAGCCGTGGTGAGGCACCAGCCGGCCTGGGTCGGGCGTGCGTAGATCAGCCTCGCTCTGCCCTTTCGAAAACCTGAACTTCTGGCAAAGGGGTGGCGTGCATAGCGATCCCAACTGGCAGCGCCCCCGTGCCGCCAAGCTGATGCCGATAATCGCGGAAGTAGCAAACGTCGTATGGGTGTTCTGTCATGCTCGTTTCCTGCTCATCTGTGAGAATGACTAATCGGTGTACGGGAAGCAGATCTGATAGAAATATTGGCCTTCGCCGCGCTTCTGAAATCTGTAGTGTGCCCGAAAGTGGGCGTCCATGCTGCGATCGACCTTGCACTCTGCGAGGTATTGGCTCTCGGGCATTGCCTTGTATACGCGCTGGCTGCAAACCCGCTCGACCTCTTCGGCGGGGAGATCGCTCTGCACGTCGTACTCATAGAAGGAATCGCCGTAAGCCTTCTTTTGCCCGCTGTGCGTATTCGTGAACGTCACGCCGTCGATGGTCTTGTTCTTCTGGCGGTCGATGTGGGCCGTGATGGTCATGGTCTCTCCTTGTGTGATGTTCGCCATGAAGGCTCATCTCTTATCAGTTCCTTAGTCCGCGCGCCGCGAGCCATGCGCGATCAATATCGCGGCCGGCCGGCGCGAGCACCTCGACTAAATCGCCGCCAGCGCCGCGGCAGCGTCGGAGGGTGTATGTGAACTGGCCGAGGCTTGGTGTCGGGACATTCACCGTCGCTTTGCGGGGACGGTCGATCGTCGCGCCGTGCGCGGGGCCTCCGACGAATTCTACGCGGGCTTGGGTCATGGGTTGATCACCTGGCTTCCACTCAGGCTAAGTCAGTTCGAGTCCGGCAGCCCGCTCCGTCAAGCCGCGGTCGCGTCCTTCGCGGTGAGCCGCAGTTTGCGACCGCCGGCGTCCTCGACCCAACCCTGATCGCCGGTGTATTGCAGCCCCTCCATGAGCTCTTCGCGATCGGAGCCATCTGGCCGCAACCAGATCTCCTCGATCGCGGTGAAGATCATGATGTCGCCTGGCTGGATGCCAGCCTCCTTCATGATCCTAATCAGCTTTTGAGCGTGCTCTTCCATGATCTCTCTCCAGATGTAGTCGTCGGTCCAGTCGATGAGGCCATAATAGACGCCGCAGTCTGGGCCGTACAACCGTTCCCAGAAGGACCAAGAGATCGTCCTGGCTGCGGTCGTCCCGGAATGCGTCCGCAAACCGATCCACGACGCTCGGCACAATCTCGCGCATGGGCTTGAACGTGTCGGCGTCTGCTTCATCTTCCCTGCCATCTCCTGGGATCAAGGCTACGGCCCTTTCACGGCTGGACTTCGTCGGTGAAAACTCCGACTGGCAGGACCAATTCTGACGGGCTCGTTCAATGGTTAGGACGTCGCACTTTGAAGGCGATCACGTCGGTTCGATTCCGTCACCCGTCTCCATCATCGCAGGCCCTCGGTTTGGTAGGGGTTGGATCCCATAAGTCTGACTAGGCCGGCGCGACGCCGGCGCCTGCGACCAATCTCTCTGGCTGGGCCCGTGTGCCGCGATCAGACCATTCCGGTAATGCGCGTAGTCCGTCGCTTCTTGCTCCGTGACGAATGAGGCCACGCTATGAGCGGCCGCGCCTTCCCCGAGGCTGCACCGGCTTACGTCGAAGCAGTGCCGGAAAACGACATAGCCGCCCGCCTGCTGGGAATATGGCATCATCCGGTAGAGGCTGGGTACGCACGCGCCGGTATCATGTTTGTCGATCGCCTCGACGAGCGCGACCAGGTCGACCCAACCATCAATCATCGTCCGTTGGTGGTCTGCTGTCGACGTAGATTCCTCCGGGTCCTTTGTCGGCTTCGCTCTGCCGATATAACTCGGCGAGGATCACTTCGATCATGGTCATGACGGCAGCACCACTTCGCGGGTCTCGATCTTGTCGACGTAGTAGGCACCGTTGCGTCCGCCGCTCCCGGCGTTGTGCCGGAGCTCGACGAATAGATCGACGCGATGGGCTTCGGTCAGGGCGTTGTTCAGCGCGGTGACCGCCTTCATGATATCCGATGAAGCGTCGCGCTGCTCTTTCGTCGCCATCTCTTCTTCTCCTGCCGGTTTAGCTCAATGGTTCGAGCGCTGCGTAGTGAACGCGGATATCTCGGTTCGACTCCGAGGGCCGGTACCATCACAGAGCGGGCATATCGCTGCCTGCCGCCAGTTCGAGGCCAAGAAAGACCGGGTTATTGCCGGGCGCCATATAGCCGCTGTAGGTGAGCGTTGGAGCTCGGAATGGTAGGCCAAGCGCGGCGCACCAGCAGCGCCAGTCATAGCCGCCGGCATCGCAGACGTCTTGGCCATACCTGACCTGCTCCCAGAAGACGCGGCCCATCGCCGCTGTGTAGGGGCCGCGGCCGATCGCAGCGGGGGCGCCATCGACGAGCCTGTCGACCAGGCGAGCTCGACGTTGCCACCACCGCGCGCGCTACCGCGGGATGCAGGGCCACCCGTGAACGGTGGTGCCGAAATATTTCTCCAGAGCATCGAACGTCTGTTCCTCGATCATCTGATCCTCCAAGGGAGTGTCGTCTAGTAGTAAGACACCGGCTTCCAAAACCGGTTATGTCGGCTCGGTTTCGCCACCGCTGCCAATTCTTGATCCGAGAGCTTGCCGACGCGGCGGACCTCGCCGATGAATCTGAGCATGAACTCGTCGGCGTGCGAGCCGTCGCGATCGGGATCGGCGCCGATTATCCCCGGCTTGTTTCGGTCCCACCAGCTTTCCCGGTTCTTCTCGTACCAGCGACGGACGAGATCCGCCTCTAGGTCACCGCGTGACGTGGGCGTCCATTTTGCTTTTCCCATCATGAGCGCGCGCCTGCGCGGACTTCTTCGACCTGTTCGGCCGTGATCCCGCCGTTGGCGACGAACCAATCCCACGAGCCCGGTTTCAGCAACCCAATCGCTCGCAGCGAAGCACCAGCTGGCGCGGGGTTGTTCCGTACATATCGGCCAGGGCGATAACCATGCGGCGAATGAATTTGTTTTGCCCGGCCGTGTGACTCCGGAAGGCTGCCGTCAGCATGTCCATATCCATTAGGCTCATCGTCGTTCTCTCTCGTCAGAATGGAATCTCGTCGTCGTGCAGCACACTCAGCGCCTTGCGCGGCCGGACCCGCTCGAGCAGACGGAAGACCGGCCAGCGGGTCGGGTAGGTGACCTTGCGCCAGAACTCCTGGCGCCGCCTCCGTCGCTCCTCGCGCCCGACGTCATCCTGATAGTTGGCCTGCCGCTCGAGCTCGGCGTCGACTTCCCCCGCAGTCAGGTACCCAGTCTTGGAGCAGCCGCCTGTTCTCGCGTAACGATCTCTCGGTCGGGCGCGGTCGGCTCGATGCCCATGATCTGCTCCAGCGTCACCTCGTAAAACGATGCCAGGCGCTTGAGCAAAGGGATGTCGACCCCGAGCGATGTCTTCTCGACGGAAGCTAACAGCGACGCATGGATGTCGAGCGCTTCCGCGACGGCCCTGATCGTCAGCTTGCGCGCCAATCGCAGCCGCCGCAGCTCGGCACCAAACTCGGACTGCGTCTCGCTTTCCTCCACGGACGACTCTTCGCCATCTTCGCGCGGCATGGACGCAAGCGTGTCTTCATCTCGGGGATCTTCATTCCTGCCACCGTTCGCATGCGCTTGATGGCGATGGCGGTCTCGACGTCCGACTGCCGATAGGCTCGTCTGCCCGAAGCCGTGTAGGCCGGAGACAGAAGTCCCTGGGATTCCCATACCCGGATCGTTGAAACCGACACACCAGCGCGCCGGGAGACGTCGGATATCTGAAGCAGTGGTTCACGCGGTTCGAACATTGGGTGATTTCAGATTTCTGAGATGCGCCGACAATGATCAGAGGCTCGGGCTTCAACTGGTGGGGTCGTGCAGGAATTTTCGGTGTTGGCGACCGATCTCGATCGTGTCGCGGAAGCCCTCTGTCGTGATGAACGCGGCGGCCGGGTAGTTCCGCTCGATCAGGGCGTTTGTCGCGGTCGTCGTGTCGTGCATCAGATAGCTGATGTCGCCGAGCGGGATGCCGGCCGCCTTGAGCCACCGGAGGAGACGCCGGAAGTTGTAGCCAACGGCGGCGACCTCATGACGCGAGCCCGGGGCCGAGATTGTCAACTTGGAAAAACCCATGAGCTTCGGGCAGTCGAACTATAAATGGAGTTCATCTCCCATTTGTGAGAGGCATTCTTGCATTAGCTCTGCGATTTCGAGGCGTCCAATGCACCGTGTCTCGTACCCACCATGTCGTATTCGCAAATGCTGACCTGCAAAATGTCGGGTAACAGTCGCGGTCCGGTGCAACGAAAGACAATCGTCTGTTCTAGTTGGAAGATCTTGCAAGGCTTCGATAAGAAGCTTTTATGCGTGTGATCAGCTCGCCCCCTCAGTCGTCGAGCGCGGCACTGGAGTATTGGCTCCTAGCCCGAGTCGGGCGCTCGATCTGAAGCATCGCTGGCCTCTGTAGAACCGGCTCTGCTCGTCAGAAGCTGGAAACGTAGGACGAGGATGGCGGCGCAAACGGCCTTCCCGATTGATAAGCCAATCCAGATGCCAATGGCGCCTAAGCCGATTTTGAAACCGAGCACGTAACTGAGGGAAAAACCAATCGGCCAATAAGCGATGCCGGCGAAAAGGAGCGGCACGCGCGTGTCCTTCAGGCCGCGCAGTCCACCCGCCGCAATGCTCTGCACCGCATCGGTAATAAAGAAGCTCGCGCCAACCAAGATGAGCTTCGCAGCGAGTCCGATCGTTGCGTCGGCATTGCTGGCCGATTTGCCGACAAACAACGCGGCGATCTCAAAACGCGCGGCGATCACCGCAAGCGTAAGAATTGCAGCGATCAGGACCCCGAGCAACATGGCGGCCAAACCTGCCCGCGTTACGCCTGAGGCGTCGTTGCGACCTACTGCGTGCCCAACCCGAATGCTCGCCGCCATACCGATGCAAAAAGGGATCATGAACAGGATCGTGACGACCTGGAACGCGACCTGGTGGGCGGCAACCGCCGTGGTGCCGATCACGCTTATCAGGAGCGCCATAGCAGAGAAAAGTCCGGAGTCCATGAAAATGGCGATCGAGATCGGCGTCCCGACCACGAAGATCTGCCGCATCAGCGGCCAGTCGAAGCGCCAGAGATGTGCGAGCACGCGGTAGTCACGGAAAGGACGACGCATTGTGGCGAACCACAAACCAGCCAAGAAGGTCGCACAGTTCACCAGCGTCGTCGCAAGGCCCGCCCCGAACAATTCTAGACGCGGCAGGCCGAGCTTGCCGAAGATCAAGAGATAGGCTAGCAGCGCATTGAACGGGATGGCCGCGAGTGTGATCCATAAAACTGGCGCGGGCCGGTTGACCGCAGTCATGAAACTGCGGATGGCCAAGAACCACAATGCCGGCAAGGCGCCCCAGGCAAGTCCGAGCAGATATTGCTGAGCAAGCCGTGCCGTGGCTGGCCCGTGGCCGAGCGCGAGCACAATTTGTTCGCCGCCTAGCGGCAAGGCCATAATTGGCACCCACACGACGAGTGCGGCCCAGAGGCCCATGCGCAGCGAGCGCCGCACCATAGCCGGGTTGGCGGCACCACACGCTTGCGCGGCGAGCGGTCCCACCGCCGACACCACGCCAGATCCCAAGGTGAGGACGACGGATAAGACCATGCCCGCGAGCGCCGCCGCGGCAACGGCCTCGGTGCCGATGCGGCCGATGTAGGCAAGATCGGTTGTCATCATCGCGATCTGCCCAAGCTGCGTTAGCGCTATTGGCAACGCGAGTTTCGCGGTTTCCCTGAGTGCGGCCGTGAGGTGATGGCCATCTACACATTTCGGCAGTCGATTACGCCACGATGATACCGGTTTTGTTTCGGCTGTTTTTTCCATGAAAGTCAGGCTGCCCCGGTTTGCATCGGTCGAGCAAACCGATCGCTTGCTTCACTGAGAGAATAACCTCCCCGCCCTTGCGAGTTGGCAGCGTGATGTCTATTGCACGATGTTCTCACGCGATGACGAGCCACTCGAAAATGGCGGCGAGAATTCTGACCGCAAGGGTGATCTCGGACAATTTCTTGTTTCAGCGATCGTCGCCGATGACGTTCCGTGTTGTTGCGTTGAGCTGTGTCTGGTTCAAGACGTCGACGTCCCAAACGCGACAGTGAGACGGCAGTATTTAGCCAGCGCGGCGAGAGGCGCATTGTTTCTTCAAGAAAGCTCGCAGAACGTCGTTTGGCACGTCGGTTGCTAGAGATGCGGGGGGTCCGTTACGGCCATGCCGGTCTCGCAGCAACTATCCAAGAGCTCAGATGAAATTTGCTCGGTTGAATCAAAATGCCACGCTGCCGCGTCCGTCGCGCGCGCCTCGATGGCGAGGCTCTCATCTGACGGTGCTTCAGTTTGCCGGCGAGGACGGGATTGCCCTGTGTACCCGGTACGAGACGAATACTGGCATTCAAAGAGGTGCTGCGGACCACATTCGAAGTGATGTGATGCGAGCAGTTAAAGATGATCGATCTGGTAGACGTCAACCTACGAAGCTGACAGCTGGCCGCAGACCGGTGTTCGCTTGTAAAAGGCCAATGGGCTGATGCAGGACAGTTGGGACCTTCGAGAACGATTGAGGCGACGAGAAGATCTCAAGGTCGAGCTCCTTCGCGCTCAATCGGACGTGGCCAGGTGTAAAGCAGAGTTGGTGGACCTCGAGCAGAGGCTGGAGCGTGAAGATGGCTCATCGGTCTTCTGCGGTGCACGCCAGCGCGCGTCTCCGCCAAACGCTGCGGCGCGTGACGGGCGACGACGTAAATCGCGAAGTCTCGCGGATCCCATCAGTTCACGAGCGGATGCTATGGGGTTCACCAGTCGATCGCGGGACCGTTGAAACGCGGCGGCCACGCGGATCATCCGCGTGGAGGTGTTGTCATGGGTTACGAACATCACGACTCATGCGGGTTGGCCTCATCGCGTAGCGAACCCGGCGGCGGGCTGGACAACGAGATGCGGCCGTACCATTCGGCTCTACCGTCTTTGTCGGTGCTGGTACGCTAGCTATCAGGTGCGCGCTGCTGGCAAGAAAGATGGGCCACGTCATCGGCGCGGCATCGTGTGGCGACGCCCTATTCCGCGATTGGGCTGCTCGCGCCGATATCTTGTGTGTCGCGAATGTTGAAGAGTTCTCCGCCTTGGTCAATAGCGAACCGGTGGAGTGGATGTTCTCCGTTGCCAATCCGTTCATATTGCCCGCAGACGTGTTTCGACGCGTGCGTCGAGGCGCGTTCAACTACCACGATGGTCCGCTGCCACGCTATGCTGGGACGCATGCGACGTCTTGGGCGCTGCTGGCCCAAGAGACCGAATATGCCATCACGTGGCATCGCATAGATCATGGTGTTGATACGGGTGACCTGGTGGTTCAACGCCAAGTCCTGATTGGACCCACCGACACCGCGTTAAGCCTGACCCTCAAATGCTATGAAGCCGCAGACGAGGGATTCCGCGAGCTTTTAACTGGCTTAACGAACGGGACGCTCGCCGCCCGTTCGCAGGCGCTAGCGGACAGAAGCTATTTTCCAAGCGGCCGCCGCCCGGATGCTTCGGGGTGTCTGCGATGGGATAGATCCGCGCAGGAACTATCGCGATGGCGGGCGCCTTAGACTTTGGGCTGTATCATTCCAATCCGCTGTGTTTGCCCAAGGCTCTCGTAGGGAATGACGTTGTCACAGTCATGTGCTTGGAGCCACTGCCTCGGCGCTCGGGCTTTCCGGCAGGTTGCCTGCTTGAAATCCATCCAGCCACTGGCGTGTGGCGACAGGTACAGAGGATGTTGATGTTTGTTCTGCAGCTCGGATGGTGAGGCTCTGGACGCGGGCGCACTTGCAAGGCGCTCCGATCTGGATCAAGGCGATCGCCTCCCGATTCTAAGCGATGACGAGGCACGCAGCATAACTGTTGCCCATGAAATGTTGGCGCCTCGAGAGAGTTTCTGGCGACAGCGGCTTGAGCAGTTTGAGACATTGCCGCTCCCCTTCCCGTCATCTTCAGAAGCTGTGGCTTCCCCCGGACGACAGTCGAGTTCCTGGCTGTTTCCAAGTGCTTTGGCCGAGTTGGCGCCAGTTGATCGCACTGAGTAGTTGTGTGCTTTACAGATCTATCTCGCCCGCATCACGGGTGAATCAGAGCTTCAATTGGGGTGGACACCCGCACCGAATGGGTCGCTGGCCGGGTTGAAGGCGGTGGAGGTGCTTGTCGCTTCTGTCGTGCCAATGGAAATAACCATTGACCTTGCTCATGAATTTGCGCGGGTGCGCGGGACGGTTGCGGCCGAATGCGCCGAGCTGAGGGCGCACGATAGCTTCGCGCGGGATCTGATCGCGCGCTGCCCGGCATTGCGGGTGATGGAGCTGCTGCGATCGTGCCGGCCCTGGCCCATAGGCGTCACGGTTACTGAAAACGGCTATTCCGCTGCTGGTGATCTGGCTTCGCGCCCGAGTTCTGAAGCGGTCCCGTCGGGCCATTTGCTGACGTTTGAGGTTTGCGCTCTGGATGGGAGCTTTCGATGGCACTTTGATGCAAGTCGCTTGGCGCCTGAGCAGATCGACCGTATGACGCAGCATTTGCAAAATTTATTGTGTGCGGTGATGGCCGATGCGGAGCAGCCGGTCGGGCGGATCGGGCTGCTGGATCTCGAGGCCGAGCAGTCCAACAGTGCAAATGACGGTTTGTTCTCCTCAACCGACGCGGCCCGCGCCCGCGACATTCGAATCATGGTTGCCCATGGAGTCAGAAGCTCGCAACAAAAGCAACTGTAACGCTAAGCCTCCCCGATAGTAGTCGAGTGCTGCCGAAGTAGAACTGATTGATGGCGTGAACTTGAAATATGCGAGTTGAGGACGTCTCGCGCCGATGCGCGCAGCCTCGTAGGCCGACGCGACCCGATGCAGCATTTGATACTCGCAATCAACAACAGTCTCGGGAAGGGCAGCGCCGTGGACGTTCATGCACTCGTCTTCTCAAACGATGCCGTTGGCATCGAGTCGTGCATGCATGATCTAATGTCTGGCTGCCGCGTGAACGAGGTGAATCGTAGGCGCGAATTGTTTTGCGCGACCGCGTTGGAGGTGAAGGCCCATTTTGGTCAATTGACAGGAGAGTTGCTTGAATTCCGCGAAGTGGCCGAGGCAATTGAATTTAGACAGACACTGCGAATGCGAAATTTCATCGCTGCACCGGCTCAGTGATCGCTGGCGCGCTAATGGCACTGGGTTATTAGCGCGCGGAGGTCGGGCTGGGCCGATTATTGTCTGGCCGCGCGCGCTGCATTTCGAGCCACGAGAGGTGCGCTGGGGTGCTTTTTTGCCTGCTACCTCGCGAGGCGCCCCCCCAAGTTAAGCATTTTGTCACCAGTTATTGTCACGATATTGCCATTGCAGATGAGTCGCGATTTGCGGCCCGAAATTCCTGAAGTGTTTTGAACCTGGGCACCGCGGGGGTTGGTGATCTCCTTCAAAGAGGAGAGGCCCAATGTTTAAGGGCTTCACGGTGGTCGTTGTGGCGCTGATCAGCACAGCGCAGGTGGATTAATACCTAACCCACGGTCGGTACGCGGCGATGGCTATGCTGCGGCAAATTGGTCATGCGTTTGGATTTTAGATAGTTCTTTGCGACGGAGACGCGTCATGGACGGCATCTCATGGGCCGATCTCGATAGGGACGAACAACGCGCGATTGCGATATTGGGAGCCGGTCTGTCCATTGAACCGTGCAGCCCCCTTGCTCTCCTGACGTTAGGTCGGCTCGGTCTGACCATAGGGTCTCATTTGACGGCTGCTGGAGACACTTTGCGAAGAGATGCCGTTTTGAAGCGTTTAGCGGGGTGAGCACAGGACTGCGCTCGGGCATGCCAAACGCGATTGGACTCCTTGTAGACGGTTACGCTAGCTTGAATGACCGAGGGGCTCTCGACGATTTGCGCATGCAGCGCCGGAAGCTGGCCGTAGACCTAAAAGCGCTTACCGGTTTTGATTGCCGGACAACGATCCAGCGGATCGAGGAAGATATCGTTGCGATCGAGGCTGGGCTGGCGCGGTTGGATGAGGGGCGACGAGCTAACCTGCCAAGGCGTTATAGACAAATGCGGCCCGGGTATCTGGCTTGGACTTGGTGCCACGGTCTACCCGGCTCCGACAGTGCGGTCGCGATGCGTGTCTGTGTCCTAGTTCCCACACTTGCGATCAAAAGAGCATCCGTTTGTCACCTTTCGAACAGACAGGCCAAATTCACTCCGGTCCAACTCCACTATTGGGAGTAGTCCGGTTGGGGGAGGCGAAATGGAACGTTCCCTGTTAATTGAGATGGCGCGCGATAAATATGTCGAGCGATGCAAGCAACGTGCCTTCGATCATCTCGACCGAGGCGATCTTAGGAACTCGGTCGCGTCGTTTGTCGCCAATATGAACGCGCGTCCCGATTGCGAAGTGCCACACTACTTGGCAACGCTTGGCGCTTCGCTGCTAACGGCGAACGATGCGCTCGGCTGGAGGGCGCTCATTGAAGGATTGAGGTGATGGCCGATGATCAACATGCGGGATCGGAAATGAAGGAGCGCGACAAGGCGTCTCCTCCGTCCAGGTTCTTGGTTCGCCAAGGGTCGAAGGGCTGGATGGTTTACGATCGGCAACGTAGGGGACCGGCAATGGTTGGGACCGGTGTGGCGGTCAATTTGACCAAGGAACAAGCCGAGCGCATCGAGCGGGTGCTAATGGATAAGCGCGAACGTGGGACCATACCCGATTAGGGCAGAATTCTATTACAGTGTTGGGTTGATTGTGTGCAACATGATAGGGGCTTAATGACATATTGTATAGTCGTCAGAGCATCTGGACGAGAGCTAGATCGCTTGCGGACACATGCCGCACAGATTGCGCGCGATCAGAAATCAGATTGGTGGGTGGAGGCAACTGAGAAAGGAAAAGCATTTTGCTTTGAGCACGCAAACGCGCGGGCCTCATTCAGTGCGGCCTGCGAAAGAGACAGTATTCAGTTCAGCGACGTCTAAGTGGCATAAGAGGATTGAGAGACCAGTTATCGAAGGCAGGGTTCTCGGGCCTCCATCCGCGCCACTGCGGCGACGACGTGTTGCGGATGTTGGTGACCGGCGGCCCGCCTGTGCGCGGCGGCGACGGCATTGCCCCAGCGTATCATGCTTAGCCTCGCGTCCAGTCTCGGTGTTGCGGACCGTTGGAGCCGGCAATCCGGAAACACGCCCGGCATCGGTGCGAGGTTTCCGACATAGCGGTTGACGACGCGGAACAGCGCGATGATTGCGGTTTGATTGGTGGTGATCGAACAGAGATTGCGCAAACGGAGAACGCCGGCTCGCGACCTACTCGACGTCGATCATTCGCTCCTTGGTGACCCGCAGACTGCGGACGTAATAGCCTTGTCCCTGAACGGCTGACTTGATTTCGTCGCTCACCTTGAGAACTCGTTTCCTGCTCTTGCGCCACTTATGTGCAGAGCAAAGCATGGGTACGGCAGAGCCTGTACTTAGAACGAGCAAGTCGCGCTTGTCATTGCGATAGACATCAAACATCTTTCGCCCCCGCTGATCATATTGAAACAAGAATGCAATATATTTCGGTTGTCTCGATGGACGAGCTTAGTATCTCGAATGCCCGTTGTAAATCTGCAACGCCCGCGAGTTTTGCTTCGCCGCTCCCAAATTAACGGCGAGCTGAGGTAACACTGCCGGGGTGTGAATCGCGGGGAAATCACCGACGGGCTGGCACGATCAACTTAGGTTTCTCTTTGTATGTTGTTCGTATGCCACGCCAACGCATCAACTCTGCTCTAGATCAATACGAACTGGCCGTCGATGAGATCGTCGCCGCTTGTGACGGTGATCTGCGCGGTGCGCTTCGAGCGCTGATGCTCTTCAATGAGCAGCTGGAGCAAGAGCTGGCGCGTATGAGCGGGGTCCGTCCTCCTGACCAGCGACTGCACTACTTGGATAGTTCAGCGAGGCGCTGGGCATCGGTGTAGGTTGCGGACATAGCTGTTGATGACGCGAAACAGCACGATGATCGCGGCTTGGTTCGTGGTGATGCTGTAGAGGTTGCACATGCGCTTTGCGGACTACCGCTTCTTAAAATCCGTTAGTTTGCGCATGTAGTAGCCCTGTCTCTGAACGGCGAGGTTAATGTCCTCGCTGACGCTCGCCACTTTTTTCTTCTTACGCCATCTGCCTGACGCGTCAGGAAAAGGAATTGGCAAGCCATTGCGCACAACCAACAGATCACGCTTGTGTTCAGATACACATCGAACATTCTACAGGCCCCCAGCCGCCGTCAGAGTATGGTGGGAGCAGAAATGGCAACTGCTCCGCCCGGCCACGATGGACAGGCAAGCCGCTACAGATTGCAGTGGTTGGCATGGCGGGCACAACGGAGGCGACGACGCGCCCAAGGTCTCACCGTAAGGACCTGCGATGTCGGAGTTCCGCCCTGCCGGCTCAACCGGTTAACGCAACACAGGCATTAAATCTCTCTGCTGGCGTTTCAAATTGCAAGGTCTCACGTGGCCGTTCGTTTAGCTGACGAGCCACTTTGTTCAGATGGGCTTGCGAATGCACCGACAAGTCGGTGCCCTTTGGAAAGTACTGTCTCAGCAGGCCATTGGTATTCTCGTTCGACCCGCGCTGCCACGGGCTTTGCGGGTCGCAAAAATAGACATCGATGTTGGTCGCCATCGAAAAGCGCCGATGATCCGTCAGTTCCTTGCCTCGGTCCCAAGTCAGGGACTTATACAGTTCTTTTGGTAGCTTCTTCGCCTGCTTGATGAGCGCGTTGACTACAGTCTGGGTGTCCTTGCCTGCCACTTTGGCCAGCATCACGTAACGCGTTTGACGCTCGACTAAGGTCGCGATGTAGGTGTTGTTCGGCCCGGACAGCAGATCGCCCTCCCAATGGCCAGGCACCGCCCTATCTTCAACCGCAGCCGGTCGCTGACGGATTGAGACGGCATCCTTCATATGTCCCCGTCTATCGCCATTCGGATCAACCGGTCTGGAGCGACGCATCGAGCGCTTCGATCGAAGATGGCGAAGCAGCTCTTTCTTGAGCACGCCGCGCGCTTGGACAAACAGGCTGCGATAGATGGTCTCGTGTGACACCTGATTATACTCGTCTTCAGGATGCGTTCTCTTCAGCCAACCGGCTATCTGCTCGGGTGACCAATCCAATCTGAGCTTCCCTGCCACGGCCTGCCGAAGCCGCGAATTGATCGCCAATTTACAACATTTTGGACGACGCGATCGTGCCCAGGCATTCTCGTCCGCAACTGTCGCCCGGTAGCGATCACAGCCGCCATTGCGGCTCATTTCACGACTCACCGTCGAGGGCGAGCGGCCAAGCAGTTTGGCGATAGACCGGGCTGATTGACGTACCGTAACGCCTCTGGAAATCACCTCGCGTTCCGCAAGCGTCAATGCCAACCTGGAGCGACGCCGCTCCGCAGGACGAAACCCTCCATGCGGGGCAACCAGAAAATAGATCGACGATGACTGCTTACCAAAAGCTCGCCCGATCGCCTTCAGTGACTCCCCGCGCTTCCAACGGTCCCATAACTCCGTCTTTTCTGCCGCGGTAAAACCTCTATGAAATCTCCGTTCCATCCTACACTCCATCTTTTCCCTCTAAGATAAAGTGTTGCGTCGATCGGTTGAGACCGCCGGACTTGACCGGACTTGCTGCTGGCTCGACCCAGTGGATCCCACTGCAATCCTCACTGCCCGCGCATCGTTCAGGAGTTGCTCTAGATTTCCCGATCTGCATAGCCAGACCGTAGTGGGTTTGATTGTGGCGGACTTCCGGGCTGGAAAAGAGGCCGGGCGGAGCGCATATTCGTTGGATGGCAAATGCCCCTCGCTCGCACCTGCTTGAAGTGAAACTAGCCGCCGTGAACCCAACGCGGTGGGAGTGGCAAGTCTGCGAAAGTGATGCGCCGATAATGTCTGGCTATGCGACATCGCGCGAAACGGCCCAAGTCGAGGGTGATAGCGCCCTATTCCTGTTGCTTAGGTCGAAGATATGACCCATCAGCTTAACGCCGATTGCGTGAGGCGTATGAACAACCGGTTGCGTGGCTGGAATCCAGTTCCTGATGATTACAAAAAGAAGTAGCTCCCCACCCGCATTAACCAAGCGATTTCTTTTGGGGGGCATTTTTCTAACTGACCCACTACCAGCCAAACGGGTGCTTGCCTGTTCGCCCTCTATCCGACGGCAGAATCAAAGGGCCTCTGAGGCAAAATATGCCTATAAGGAAAAACAATGTCAGTTGATAAGGCTAAAGACACTCCGCCGAAAAAACCGATCACCGAGAACAAAATTGTCGAAGCCAAGCCGGAATCCTCTACCAAGACGGAAAACAAACCGGACGCTACACCAAAAAAGCAAGGTATGGGCGAGGGTCAGAAGCCGGTATCCAAAGCCTACAAGGACAACTGGAACGACATTTTTGGAAAGAAGAAAAAGCGATAGGGCTGTGGTCTACTGCAGAGGGCCTATTCAGCCGCGGCAGTTTTGCGGCAGCCCCTGGGCTCCTGGGTCGTCTTCCAGAACGCTCTTGAACTGGTCCCAAATTGATCCGTTTCGTCTTCGAGTCGTTCTAATGATTGAAAGCATCCCAACGTAAAAGGCCCGGCATTTTTGCCGGGCCTTTCTTATTGTTGAGCTTTGAACGGTTGGACTTAGAAGTCCATTCCGCCCATTCCGCCCATTCCCCCGCCGCCCGCTGGCATGCCGCCGCCTGCGTTCTTCTTCGGCACTTCGGCCACCATGGCCTCGGTGGTAATCAGCAGCGCTGCCACTGAGGCCGCGTTCTGGATCGCTACGCGAACAACCTTGGTCGGGTCGATGATGCCCTTGGTGATCAAGTTGACGTATTCGCCAGTCTGCGAGTCGAAGCCGTAGGAGTATTGGTCCTTCTCAAGTATCTTGCCAACGATGACGGAACCGTCCTCGCCTGCGTTGATCGCGATCTGGCGCGCCGGCCAGGACAGCGCCTTCCGCACGATCTCGACGCCGGTCTTCTGGTCGTCGTTCTTTGTGCGCAGCCCCTTCAGATGCTGGGAGGCGCGCAGCAGAGCGACGCCGCCGCCCGGCACGATGCCTTCTTCAACCGCCGCGCGGGTTGCATGCATAGCATCATCGACGCGATCCTTACGCTCCTTGACTTCGGTTTCAGTCGCGCCGCCGACGCGGATCACCGCGACGCCGCCTGCGAGCTTGGCCAGACGCTCCTGCAGCTTCTCACGGTCGTAGTCCGAAGTGGTTTCATCGATCTGCGCCTTGATCTGCTGAACGCGCGCTTCGATGTCGGCCTTCTTGCCGGCGCCGCTGACGATGGTGGTGTTTTCCTTGTCGATCATCACCTTCTTGGCGCGACCGAGCATGGCGAGGGTGACGTTCTCCATCTTGATGCCGAGATCTTCCGAGATCGCCTGACCACCGGTCAGAACCGCGATGTCCTGCAGCATGGCCTTGCGGCGATCGCCGAAGCCCGGCGCCTTGACGGCGGCAACCTTCAGACCGCCACGAAGACGGTTGACGACGAGGGTGGCGAGAGCTTCGCCTTCGACGTCTTCTGCGATAATCACGAGCGGCTTGCCGCTTTGCACCACGGCTTCCAATAGCGGAAGCAGTTCATTTAACTGAGAAAGCTTCTTTTCGTTGATCAGGACGTAGGCGTCGTCCATTTCAACGCGCATCTTGTCGGCGTTGGTGACGAAGTAGGGCGAGATGTAGCCGCGGTCGAACTGCATGCCTTCGACGACCTCAAGTTCGGTCTCGAGCGACTTGGCTTCTTCAACCGTGATGACGCCCTCGTTGCCGACCTTCTTCATGGCGTCGGAGAGGAACTTGCCGATTTCGGCATCGCCGTTGGCGGAGATGGTGCCGACCTGGGCGATTTCCTCGTTCGAGGTGACCTTCTTGGAGTTCTTGACGAGGTCGGCGACCACGGCTTCCACCGCCAGGTCGATACCGCGCTTCAGATCCATCGGGTTCATGCCGGCGGCGACCGACTTCGCGCCTTCCCTAATGATGGCGGCGGCCAGCACGGTCGCGGTGGTGGTGCCGTCGCCGGCCGCATCGGCCGACTTGGAAGCGACTTCGCGCACCATCTGCGCGCCCATGTTCTCGAACTTGTCCTCAAGCTCGATTTCCTTGGCGACGGTGACGCCGTCCTTGGTGATGCGGGGAGCGCCGAACGACTTGTCGAGCACGACGTTGCGGCCCTTGGGGCCGAGCGTGACCTTTACCGCGTTGTTGAGAATGTCGACGCCGCGCAGCATCTTGTCCCGCGCCTCAACGCCGAACTTAACTTCTTTACTAGCCATGATGTATTTCCTTGAAATGTTGTCGGATTAGGCGCTCAAGCAGCCTTCTTCTTGGCGGCGGGCATGTCGGTGAGAACGCCCATGATGTCGCTCTCCTTCATGATCAGCAGGTCCTCGCCATCGAGCTTGACCTCGGTGCCGGACCACTTGCCGAACAACACACGGTCGCCGACCTTGAGATCGATCGGGATCAGCTTGCCAGCTTCGTCGCGGCCGCCCGGACCAACCGCGGTGATTTCGCCCTGCGAGGGCTTTTCCTTGGCACTGTCCGGAATGATGATGCCGCCAGCGGTTTTATCTTCGGCATCGATGCGCTTGACCAGGACGCGATCGTGCAGCGGACGGAATTTCATGCGATCCTCCTTGTTTTGCATATTAATTTTGGATTGGCAGTCGCAAGTAGCGAGTGCCAGTCACCTGTATAAGCCTGTAAGAGTGAGATACAAGGGCGCCGACCAAAGACGTTAGCCGTTGGCTGCCGGAAATGGGTTCCGACATCGCTAGCAGGCAAAGGCCGATGCTGCTACCGCGTTGAATATAGTCACCTATTGAACGTTTCGAGATTCGCGGAGTTGACAGCCTGCATCGCTTTTAAGGCGGCTGGAGGTTGAGATGGTCTCGAAAGGTAACGTTTCAAACGACTTTCGTAAGCAAGTCCTAGGCTACGGGCTGACGACGGCGGAAATAGTTTACAGACGTCCAGATCGTCACTGGTTGCTACAAACATACGTTTGGCAGGACTACGATATGTTTCCCGACTTTCCGGCGCTGAAGGATTTCCTTACTTTCTGGGAGACAACGCTCGATGGTCCGCTGTTCGCAGTTTCCGTGGCTCATTCAAAGCTAATCAAGCCAGCGGAATTGCACGCCATCGACGGTGTCATTCGATTGCATTGACGCAAATGTGAATGGCAGTGAATAGACGCGGGACGGCCGAAGCCGCCCCGCGTAGTCGAGTTATTCGGCCGCGATCATGTGAGGCTCGTCCGCTTCATCGGCCGGAGCTTCCTCGCCGTCTCCGGCGAGGAATTCCGGCAGCGTCTCGCAATCGCCCTCGGGCTCCACGGCGTCGGCGGTTGCCGCCTGGTCGACGTCGGCCATCCGCAGTGGCTCGGGCAGCCAGCCGGTCTCGGCCAGGAGGCGTTCGGCCTCCTTGGCCATGTCGCCCTTCTTCAGATGATCGATGAGCTGGGCCGCCCGCTCACCGGCGCCTTCGCGCACAGCCTCGAGGATGCGGCGCTTCGGGACCCGGCCGAGATAGTTCTCGACGGTGGGACGCCAGCCGGCTTCCACCATGTCGAGATCGACGGCGCTAGCAATACGATCGGCGTCGGCGATGCGCTGCTCGACTGTGTGCGGCGTGGCGCCGCCGCCGTATCGGTCGCCCTTCTCGTAGAGCGCGTTCACGCCGAATGAGGCGCAGTGCGCAAAGAGCGTTGCCTGCTCGTCGCCGGTGAGGCCGGTGAGCCAATCCCAAAGGTCGGCCTTGTCCTTCGGCAGGCGCTCCTCCCAGGTCTTGTGGCGCGCGTCGATCGCCTTGGCCGCCGGCGTGTCCTTCAGCCCCTGCGCCTGCACCGGGAAGTCGGCGCTGCGCACGGAGACCTCCATCGCCGTCCCGTTGGAGGAGTAGCGGGAGAAGACGTCCATGCAGAATTTGTGCAGCACCGATTGGAAAGCGACCGAAGGCGTGATCGCCAGCTTGTCGCGCAGCGCCAGCGTCCGCTCCGCCGTGAGCTCGGTCAGCAGGCGGTCCGGCAGCGGCTTCACCGCATCATCATCCTCGTCCTCGGGCTCCGCGACTTGGCCGCCGATAATGACGGCGCGCTGGATAGCCGGTGCTGATGGTTCGGCGCCGTCCAGGGCCGCGGCAGCGGGTTCGCCGTCGCTGTTCTGCTCTGGCTCGGTCACGCGCACTTCGTCCTCGGGACGGACGTAGCCGCGATCAACCAAGAGCGTGCCTTCGGCATCGATGCCGACGAACACACCCGCTTGAGCGATGTCGGCCGGCTGATAGGTGATGGGTCGATCGTCGAAGGCGGCGAGAGCGGTCTCAATTTCGCCAAGTCGCTGGTCAACCTCGTCGGGCAGCTCGTCCACACCGTCATGCTCGGCTTCGAGCCTGGCATATTCGGCCTTGAGCGCCTCGATGGTCGCCTGCTCTTCGGCGGTGAGAGCGGCGGGCACACCATCCAGCTCTCGCGAGCCACGGTTATGGCCGTAGGGGAAGTCGATCGCGACCTCGATCCACTTCCAGCCTTCGGCGGCGATCGTTTCCGCCTCTTGCCTCAGCTTTTCAGCAACCAAGCTGTCGAGCAGAGCGACGTCCTCAAGCCAGCCGCCGTCGTCGGACTGAAATAGGTCGCGCAGCACCACGCCACCGGCCGCCTCGTAGGCGTCGAGACCAGCGAACACGGCGCGGCGGTCGGAGGCGCGCACCGTCTTCTCCGTCAACATGCGGCGGATCTGATAGGGCTCCTTCTGACAAGAGCCGGAGATCGCCTGCCAGACCTGCTCCTGACGGTTATGATCCGGCGTGACGGTGAAGGCCATCAACTGCTCGAGCGACATGCCGTCGTCGGCATAGACGTCGAGCAGCGCGGGCGAAACCGAGGCGAGGCGCAGGCGCTGCTTCACCACATTGACCGAGGTGAAGAAGGCAGCGGCGATGTCCTCCTCGGTCCGGCCCTTGTCGCGCAGAGCCTGGAAGGCGCGGAACTGGTCGAGCGGATGCAGCCCTTAGGTTATGCGTCAACTGTCCTGTTAGCTGTATGGCGTTGATTCTTTTACCTTTCTGGTTGCGCCTTGCATTTTGGGTGTATCTTTGGCGCTGAAGCGTTGCCGTTTGGTGTCAATCACGATGGCTTTCTCGACGGAAGCGATAGTCGCCCTTTGATAAGCGTAGTGCTTTGGCGATAGCCTTGTTGATGTCGTCGAGATTGCAGGACTCCGGGTGGAACTTGCCGCCAGCCCATCGATGCATGGCTTTGTGTTCTTCATGGTCGGGGTCGAGCCAGGCCTCGAGGAAGTTGGCATAGCCTGAAGGCCCACCAGCGTCTTCGGGAGGTCCTGAGCGTGCGGCGGCGATACAGCGAGGATATTTGGCGCTCTCCTCGCGTGCGACGCGCTCCAAGCGCAGCAGATGACGCCAATTATCGCCAAAGTCGTATTCGTAGAGGATCGTGAGAGGGTTTTCCTCGGGATCGTAGGGAAAGTGAAGGTCGATCATCCTGACCTCGGTCGCCTCGAAGGTCCGGCTGTCGGACAGACCGTCCTCATCGAACTCCGGGGCTCCATAGATAAGACCGCCAATATTGAAGTGATGCAAATGGCTGTCGGTCCAGCCAAAGGCGGCCTGCAGCACCTCGTGGAGTTGGGCGAGGTTGAGAGTGATTGGCAGTTCGAGAGTGCGGCTGATCTTGGGCTCGATGCCAAGGATATGAACCTCGGCGCGCACAATGAAGCTATCTGGATCGAAGGGGTCAAGCATGCCGCAGATCATGCCGCGCATGATTGTCGCAGGCAATGGATGGGGCGACAATTGTCCTTCGACGAGCGCAGCGACACGAACCGGCAATCGTAAACGACGTCAGGATTTTGGCCCACGCGGGAGGGCCACCGGCTTCATGGCGCGATCGCGCTCAGTGATCAGGCGGGCATTATGACGCTTCTGCCGCTCAACCTCCGTTTCGGCTTCGAGGATGCGCTTCAGCAGGACGGCATTTTCCGTCACCATACGCCGCTCCTCGATCTGCAAGACCTGGATCAGAGCGCGCTGCTGGGCGAGTTTGTCTTCCCAGGCCGCCAGCTTCTCGGGGACGATCCTGCGATCGCTGGCGCGACGCAACTCGTCGATCATCGAACGATGATTGGTGTAGATTGCGTTGCGGCCGACACGCGCCTCACGTGCGAGCGTGGCAACGGTCAGACGGTAGGACCGCTTTTGCAGGTCCGGGTGTGTGGGCAGTCCCTTAATCAGGCGCTCCAGAGCCTCCCGCAGCTTGCGGTCCGTGTTGCGCAGCCGTTTTTCGTGCGGCGTCGGCGCTGGCATTTTGCCGGTTTTACGCGTCATCGCGTGCATCCTTTCCATGATCGAGATCGCCGAGGATGCGGTCGCATTCGGCAATCCGTGTCTCGGCAAGCTCGCGACTGACCGGGTCGAGGCCGGGATGAGCGAGAAGATCGGCATTGCGATCGCGGCGCGCCTGCCAGACCGGTCGATGCTTGGCCGTAACGGCAAAGTTGGCGCAGGTGAGACACGTGCTTTCAGTCCTCAGCACGGGGTTCGGCCCTTTTTCATCGCCGAAGCAGGCCGCCGTTTCGACGCGATAGACGCAATAGCCCCAGTCGCAGACTCCGAGGCGGAGATCAGTCTCTTCCATCAGGAAGCGGACGTAGGCCTGGGCATCGCCGTCACGCGTGCGTCCCCGGAACTGCGAGCGAGCGGCAATCATCCGCCCGCCCTTGCCGCCAAGCGCTGTCGCCGTCAGCACCTCTTCGAGAGCGGCGCGCGTTTCCTCCTGAGCATGGCGATCGATCAGGTCGTCGAGAGCGAAGTCGGTCCCAACATAACCGCGATCGGTCATCGCACGGGTGACATGACCGAAGTGCGCCTGAAGCGCATGCAGGCCGGTCCGGTCGCGCTTGCCGACGAAGCGGGCGAAGGTCTTTCGGCCCTGATGCGTGTTCAGATGCCAGGGCTCACCCTGATGATGCGGCAGAGCGATGAACGGCGCGAACTGGTTGTTCAACCGCGATATGATCGTGGAGACGACGGGCAAATTAATCCGGGCCGCGGGACCAATAAGGCCGTTGCTGGCCATCGCCAGAAAGAGATCGGGCCGCCCGCTTTGGGCGCGCAAGCGGGCCGACAGCCGTTCCATGACCAGGATGGCGCGTTCGACCGGCGGCGGCGCGACCCAGCGATGGGCCTCGCCATCCGCGCCGCGTGCTGTCTTGTAGATCCGGCCAACGAGATAGGCGAAGCGTTCGCTGCCATCACCTGAGGGATGCTGCTCGATGCAGCCGACTTGAAGCCCGATAATCTCCGAGACCCGGGCGCCGATCAGATAGGCAATGACGACGAAGCAGGCGTCGTAGATACGATCGACAAGATACCGCACCTGCTTGGTGCTGCTGACAGGTACGGCATGCCATGGCGCGTCCTCGCCGGGCAACGTCGAGAATGTGAACGCGGCGATCGCATCGGTCACGATAAAGCCAGCCTTCGTCTGGCTGATCCCCTGCGCAAGCGCATCGTCATAAACGGTCTGCGCCAGCGTCTGCAACGCGATGACATCATCAGCCGGGGCTCCGATCAGTCGCAACGCCGCCGAGACCAGCGGGACGGCGATCTCATCGGGCGTATAGGGCAGCCAACCGCGATCATGACGGAGCACAGGCTTCCCAATGCCCGGGAACGGATCAGCGATCGCCACTTCCGGGAACTTCGCCCCCTGCAGGTAAAGACGTGTCAGCAGGTTGGCGTATTTTTGCAACGTCCCCGACTTCAAGGGCTTATCCGTCTCTTTGCCCGGGCGCGTCGCCATCGATGCTAAGAACCGCTCGCAAGCGTCGCGATCGAGATCGACGAAGCGCCGATATCCTTGCGCTGCCATCCAGCGGATCAGTATCCGCAAATCCTTGAAGACGGAGACGATGGTTGCTTCATGGACATTGCGACGGCCGGGCGGCGGGTCCAGCTTCAGGCTCCACAGGAACAGCTTTGCCGCCTCTCGCCAATCTGTCCAGTGCGGATCGCTGAACCGGCTGTCGTCAGCAAGGATAAAGCCCCAGTCGAGCGAGAAGTCACTCCGGTTGCCGCCCGGGCGGTATCCGTCGAGATGCCAGACCTGATCCGACCACACCGAGCGTGCCGAGATCCGAAGTGGCGAGCGTGTCGCGGCGGGAAGAGCGAATGCCGTGGAAGTCGCCATCGTTCACTCCAGCGCCGGAGGTGTTGGCAGCGTCATCATTCGAGTTGCGGCCTCCGCGCGCAGGGATTGCGGGAAGTCCGGCAGGATGTCGTCGACCAGAATGCGCAAGCTCGATGCGTACAGAAGCTCGAAGCGGCGCGGATCGAGGCGTTCACGCGCCCGCTCCAGTTCGCTCTTCGCCTGAAGAATGCGCGCCATGTGTTCCGCGTCGATCGGGATGACCAGTCCAGGGCAGCGCAGACATCCGCCGAAGTGCCGGCAGACCCTGCCAGCCGTCGAGCCGGATGCCGTCCCCGCAATCGGATTGAGACAATCATGGCTGAACGGGGCTATCGCGTTGGCGCCCAGGGCAATCCGCTCTCGCGCCGTATGATCCCCAGCGTCGATCTCCGTACCGATAATCCAGCCGAGCATCAGGTCCTGCAATCTGGCGATGGCCTCGCGCTGGACACGGCGCGTCTGCGGCCCCTTGATGTAAAGTTCGGTCGTGTCGACGCGAGCGTAATTGAGCACGTCCTGTGTCACGACGATATCGCCGCCGGACGCCTTGTAATATTCGGTGGCGACGCTACCGCGCAGCAGCACGGCAGCAAAATCCGGCAGCAAAGGCCGTGCCCGTTCGGGTGCTGCCTTATTCCAGATGGCGATCCGAGCGTTCGACCGGCTGATGAACGGCTTCAGGGCATGCGACAATGTCGCCTCGGGAATGAGCGTGACTGTGTCCTTCTTCTCGCTCTTCACCAGGAACAAACGGCTCCGATCCTGTCGGCTGGCTCGAGATGCAAGTGGCGCCGTCATCGCCAATAGCCTGTCGAGCAGGTTCGGCGCGGCATACCGGCGACGGCGATCGAAGGATCGTCTTTGCGCGCGCTTGATCGTCCGTCCGGCCCGAGGCTTTGCCCACTCGATGATGACGCGATGCTCATCGAGCGGATGCGCCACCTGGCAATCGCGTGTGATCAGCCGCAGCGCGTCCGGATTGCCTGCGGTCTGGATCGCAAGGGCGATGAAGAAGGCAACGACCGTTTCTCCGGTCAGGTGAAGATAGCCTCCGAGATGACGCAGCCCCCCATGACGTGCGACCGCCGATATGTTGACCTGGCTCCGGATCGCGAGAGTGCGCGAAGGCAGGACCCCGTCATTCACCCGGGCGAGCGCCCGGATCAGGTCGCAAAGTTCGGGATCGACACCATCAACCGGTCCGCTCGTGGCGAGGATCCTTCGCCCCGTTTCGAAGCGCTCCCAAGCCTCGTCGATCTCCTCGTAACAGGCGCGAAGGATGCCTTTGAGGTCGTCTCCGCCAAGGCGCGTGCGGGGATCGGCATGGCGGTTCGGCCAGGCCCGCCAGGGGAAGTCGATACGCGCGGCCAACCGGGATGGATGCCGACGCTTGATCCAGTCGATCATCTGGCGCAGCTGCATCAGCACATTCGCCCGCGAGCCCTTCGACCAGGGTCTGTTCGTCTGTCCCGCGATCTGTTGATCCAGCCAGGCGATATAGCGCCCGACCATTGCGGTGGTCAGATCCCCGGCAGAAAGAACATGCCCGTCCACCGCCGCAAAGCGCGCGAAGACGCGCATCGCCATCCAGCAATGACGCAGCGTGTCGGCGCTCGATGCGGCATGATGATTGCGGAAGGCGTCTGCCAGAAGCATCGCAATGTCTGTCGGCAAACCCAGCTTTCCGAGATCGTAGCGCTTTGCGACCTCGCCCCAACCGTCACGAAAGACGGCAACGGTATCGGCCGGCTGATCCAGCACGATCGGTGACGCAGCCGATAGACGCCGGTCGGTACGCTCACGCTTAGCGGCCATCGGGGATCAACTCACCGTAGAGATAGTCGATGCTGTCGGCGAGTTCCCGGGCATTCAGCTCGACGCAGCGCAGGTAGATCGCCGTGCTCTGGATCGAACTGTGCCCGAGCAGGACCTGGACGATCTTCAGCGGATTGAGGTCAGGCGTGGTTGATGCCTGTCGCTGTAATCGCACCAGCATGGTCATCGCAAAGGTATGGCGCAACCAATGCAGCGAACCCGCCACGCCGGCGGCTCGGAAAGCTTCCGCAAACACCGCCGTCAATCGTGTCTTGCTGACCGCATTGCCCTGCAGATTGAGGAAGAGCGCCGATGGTGGCCGATAATCCGACCGTTGGCGACGCAATGCCCGGACCTGCGGCGTGCGCACTTCGTCGATATAGCGTTGCGTGCGATCGACCAGGCCGATCGGTGGGTAGATCGTGCGAGGCTTGTCGCCCTTGGTGATCGTCAAGGGCACGCCGACCAGCGGATGATCCTCGTCATCAAGATGTGCTGTCTCCGGGACCTGGAAGACGGCCAAGCCGCAAAGCTCCTTGCGCCGTAATCCCGTCGCGAGCGCCCATTCCGCCATCAGGCGGTAGGGCATCTCCAACTGCGCGAAGACCCGGCGCAACTGATCGACCCGCAACGGTCGCGGCAAGCGCTCATGCTCGGCAACAGTCAGGATGTTCGCCGCCACGACACCGGGGCGCGCGTTGACATGCGCAAGGAACGATTGTCGGCGGCCAGGGCCCACCCGCACGTCGACAAAGTGGAACGGCAAGGCCTCGATCCAGCCGCGTCCCTGCGCCCAGACATAAAACCGGCAGACCGTGCGAACCCGATCATTCACCGTCGACCGCGCGTATGGCCGCTTCGTATGTGGGCTCGGTTGCGACAGCATGCGATTGCGCCAGGCCGCAATCTCCGCCTCGCTCACCGCGCGCCAGTCGAGACCAGATTGCTCCAGACTGTCGAACCAATCATGCAGGTGCTCGCAGTAGGTCCGTATCGTTTCCGCCGCATGCGAGCGGCCCGGAATCGTCGCCAATTCCATCAGCCAGGCGAACGCCGGCTCGATAATCGCCATCCGTTCAGACAGCAGTATAGGAAACCCAGCCTGGATTGCGGCATAGCCCATCGCCGCCTTGATGATCCGCACCACACTGTCCTCTTTGGTCCTAGCCGTCCGAAACGGCAAAAGACACCGCGCTGGACGCAACTCCCTGTACAGCAACAAAGAAGACAGCTTCCCGAACCAGTTGTTATTAAGCGGAGCGCCTACGGCGCACTCTTTTGTTTAGGATGCGAGGGGTTCCCCTCGCGCTCTCCCGCTCGCCGCGTGGCAGGGTTGCAGGACTTCGCCTGCAACCATTTGACTAGCTTGTGGTGTCGCCGCCGCGTCAAGCGTTGTCCTCGCTACGCTGCGGGAACGCTTGACTCGGACGTCTGTGTGCCTTCCTCGAAATGCCCCACGCATATGAACCATCACGATGACAGCCAAACGACTCTAACAGGACAGTTCGAACACAGAACCTAAGAGCGGCGCCCGCTGGATGTTCTCGGCCAGCGAGTCGTCCTCGCCGGGAATGTCGGTCGCGGTATCGCGCACGACGCAAGGCACCGGAGCGGTCTTGGCCAGACGCTTCTGCTTCACCAGCAGCTCCAGCGCCCGATAGCGGCGGCCGCCTGCCGGAATCTCGAACATTCCAGTCTCGGCTCCTTCGGCGTCGAGGACCGGCCGCACGTTGAGGCTTTGAAGCAAGGTACGTCTGGCGATGTCCTCGGCCAACTCCTCGATGGAGACGCCGGCCTTTATGCGCCGGACGTTCGACTGGCTGAGCACGAGCTTATTGAAGGGGATGTCGCGCGAAGACGACAGGGTGATCTTCTGAACGGCAGTAGCCATGGGTGATACTCCGCGACGGGCGACCCAAAGTCTCTCTCTGGGTCTCCAACCCGTCACGAAGCGCAGCGCCGCCCTCTTCCTCTGAGGGCGGCGCCACAAACCGACGATCAGGAAAGACGGAAAGGCACCAAGCCGGAGACACGCCGTTCCGCATCTCCGGCTTTCCGGGTATCAGGCTGCGCGGTCGAGCATCTTCTTCGCGCGCGCCTCCAGATCGAGTCGTGCGTCCTGATGGGTCTTGCCCCGCGCAACCGCCGTGATGCCTTGCACGAAATCGAACACGCTCTCGGGCTTGCGTCCTTCCTCGGATAGTTCGATGATCTTCGCTGTCTCGGTCTTCGAGAAGCCGCGCTTGCGCAGGAACTCGTTGCGGTCGTCGTCGGTGCGGGCGACGATGATTTCTCGCGCCGCCCTGATGCCGTTGACGAAGGGCATCGGTGAGGAATTGGCAAAGCTGGCCAGCGCCGGCGCCGCCTCGTGGGCAAAGCGTGAGGCGGCGTGTTTGGAGTGGCGGATGGTGATCTCCTCGAAATCCTCTACACCCCAGAGATTGCGGTTCTGGCAGACCGCGCGGAGATAGAAGCTCGCCATCCCGAGCGTCTTGGCGCCCACCTCGGAATTCCAGCAGTAGAAGCCGCGAAAGTAGAGGTCCGGCGAGCCATCACGCAGCCGGCCGGCCTCGATCGGGTTAAGGTCGTCGACCAGGAACAGGAAGACGTCGCGGTCGGAAGCGTAGAGCGTCGTCGTATCCTGGCTGATGTCGACGTGCGGATTATAGACTCCGGTCGACCAGTCGAGCACGCCCGGGACCTTCCAGCGTGTATCGCCCGTGCCGTTGCCGGCGATGCGCTGGACGGCCGCGACGAGTTCGTCGTCAAAGATGCGCCCGTATTCGGGGCCCGTAACGGCGCGAAGCTCGACGCGACCGTCTTCGATTTCGAGCGTCTTCACCTGTTCGGCGGAACGGGAGGTCAAGCCGTGCAGGTTGATGCCGGCCAGCGGTGCCGGAAGGTGCCGGAGGTAGACCGCCGGCGCTCCGACCAGGCCGGCGAGTTGGCCGAAGCTCCAGTGGGTCGGCGCGATCGGCGCGTCGGAGCCGGGGAGTACCAGAGCCAGGCGCTCGGCATCGTCGCGGCTGGCCTCAACCCGGATCGCAGCGCTCTCGACTGTTCGGGTCCGGCTTCGCTCCGTCCGTCCACGCACCGCGGCATAGAGGTCCGACAGGGACAGATAGCGCTCGTCCGCTGGGCGCGAGAACCACTCCGAGGATACCCGGCCGATGCGCGTGCCGCGGGTCACGTCCACCTTGTAGCCGCCGACTCGGTCGCGGCCGGCGCTCAATAGTTCGGCTTGGGTCATGGGTCTTCTCCACGACAGGCGCCGGAGGCCTCTCCTCCGTTCTTCAACCCGTCACGGCGAAGCCCGTCCGCCCTCTCACTCTGATGGGTGCGTTGCGGGGGTCTCCCCGCAGAGGGGGTCGGCCGAGACCACAGGCTCGGGCGCAGGGGAAGGCTTTCCCCTCAAAAACCTTCCACCGGCGTTCAGCATGTCATCGAAGCAAGTGTTTCGCACACCATCAGAACGATCCTTCGGTGATCACCAGGTCAACTATTGAAGCGAAAATGACGCTCGATATCAGGGGCAGCATCAACAATACGTAGATTGGCTCGAACTCGTATATTGTTTCGAGGAGCTGATCTCAAATGCGATATGAGCGTCGGCAGCTGTCAGTTGCAAGGCTCTGATCAAGACAGTGTCCCTAGATCGCATGCCGAGTTGTGGTCTCCACGGAACACTTACTACCTGCCACTTCCACGGCGACACTTCGAGGCGAAGGGGTATAGGTTCAAAAGACGATCGTACTCCGGAAGTTGCTCAAATGGACCAATTGAGGAGAATTGGTAAGCTACGCGCTTGCAAATAGCACTTCCGACCCGTCCTATTTTTACGCTACAGCGCGCACAAATTGGCAGCGGGATCAGCGAGGCCTTTTGTTCGGCATCGTAGGCGATATAAACCAGCATATCCGCGCAATCGGACTACACACGGCTGGCATCGAAACAAGGCAACAGCAATCTGGTGGGCTACTACGAAACTGCCTTTCCTTGCCGAGCCGAGGCCAAGGCCGCATTGTGGAAATGCCCATCTCGTCAGCGGAGTTTTGTATGACCGTCGCTGAGATCATAGAAGCGTATGCAGGGAACATGGTTGACAACGAGAACAACAAGCGGCGTCGGCTTGTGGAGTTCAAGGACGGCTGCCGCTATGGGAAATTCGGGAAGACCAAAGCGTATCAACTTATCGCCCATGAGAGTATCCGAGCCTACAAGATGGGAGGCAAGACTATGATCGACCTCGACAGCGTAGATGAATATCACGCTTCGCTGCCGAGGGTTGAGACGAGAGCAAGCTAGACGCCGTAAAGGGCCTGCTCCGAGCAAGGGATCATGATGGTGGCTGTCCCCCGATAGATGATGGAACGGGGTCACGACTTTGAGTCGGCCACAAGCATCTGGAGACGGAGGACAGCCGTGGAGAACTATGCCGGAATCGACGTGTCATTGGAACTGTCGAGCGTGTGCGTTGTGGATGCCCAGGGTAAGATCCTGAAGGAGGCGAAGGTCGCGAGCGAACCCGACGCTTTAGTCGAGTTTTTCGAGAGGCTTGTCTTTGCAGTAAAGCGGATCGGACTGGAAGCGGGACCGCTGTCGCAATGGCTGCATGCGGGCTTGAAAGGAGCGAGGCTCGAGACAGTCCTGCTCGAAACGAGACATGTGAAGGCCGCATTGTCTGCAATGACGGTGAAGACTGATCGCAAGGATGCCCGCGATCGCCCAGTTGATCCGGATGGGATGGTTCCAGCCGGTACACGCGAAGTCGGTCGGCGCGCAAACAGCTTCTCGGGCGACTTATCGACGTGGAGTTGAGTATCCGCGGGATTTTGCGTGGCTTTGGGCTGAAGGTTGGCCCGGTGACGCGGAAGACTTTCGAAGCGCGGATCCGAGAGCTGGTTGCGGGTCAGCCAATATTGGAGCGCATTGCCGGCGCGATGCTTTCCGCGCGATCTGCCTTGAAGGCAGAGTACGGAAGGCTACACAAGGCTGTGCTGGCAACTGTGCGTGACGATGCGATCTGTCGCCGACTGATGACAGTGCCAGGCGTTGGTCCCCTGGTGGCTATTACCGACAAATCGGCGATTGATGACCCTCATCGCATCTTAAAATCGAAGGCGGCAGGCGCGCTGTTCGGGCTCACGCCCAAAAAATACCAATCGGAAGAAAAGGACGTCACCGGCGGGGTCACGCTGGCCGGGGACGAGATGGTGCGGACAGTGTTGTACGAAGCCGCCAACGTTCTGCTATCGCGCATCACCCGGTTCTCAAAACTCAAGCGCTGGGGCATGGATGTCGCCAAGCGGCGAGGCTCGAAGCGCGCAAAGGTCGCCCTGGCACGCAAGCTCGCAGTGATCCTTCATCGGATCTGGGTCGACGGCACAACTTATCGATGGACTGACGCTGGCTCTATCGCAGCATAGAAGGCCTGGAGGAGATCAAGAACGCGACCGGGATGAACTGAAGCCCGGTGCCCGAAGTCCCGTCGCCGGGACGGCGGATGTGGTGAAGCCGTTCCACGCCCAGTGGTCGTCGTCATCTGACGAACCACGCGTATCTAGATAGGCTCACCGCTCCCTCTGACAGCATGATGTGGCGACCAGGCGTCGACCACGGACAGAAGCATGAGCTCGGCGGCGTGACGTTCACTCGGGAGGCTTACATCATCGGGCCCATTACAGAACGGCGTGGACTCATAACGCGCTGCCAGCCATAGCCGGATAGATGCGAGTTGGACGAAGGCGAGGTAGTTTTCCATTCGCGAGGGAAGTCGTATCAGAAGGGCATCGGCTTAGTCCAGCTCTCCAACTAGGACAGAAAGGCATCAATCATGGGCCGTAGCAACAACCACGACGACGGCCAATCCTTCTCCAAACACGGCTCCGGATCGGGCGGATCCGGAGGCGGATCCGGTTCTGACAATCACTTCCAAGGCGGCGGTAACGGCTCGGCTTGGAGCGTCAAGCGCAGCGATATTCCGCCAAATCGCCAAACAACTTGGCTGCACAACGACCAGCCACAGTTCAAGCTGACGACCGGGCCGACGACCATGGACGGGTCAGGCCGCAACTTCTCTTCGTGGGAAGGTCATCCAAGGCGATCAGAAGAACGGCCCGAAGCAAACTTTTCTAGAACACTCCTACCTGCCGAAGGAGAACTACGGGCATGCGATCAGTGGCGGGGGACTAACTGGCAAGCAACCGCAGCCGGAACGGGGTGGATTTCATGGCGCCTACCGAAAGCTTACCGGCGGGAACGATTAGGCTGTCCTAGAGTCCGATGAAGATAGTGAACGGCCACCGCCTACGCCTCGCGGCGCGTCGGTGGCCGAATATCCGGCAGCACCGAGCAACCGATCTCGATTCGCGCAGGCAAATGAACCCTGCGATCGTCCGCAGGCCGCCCCAGCGCACGCTTATAGTTCGACAGCAGGTCTTCCTCGTCTCCGCCGAAGATACCGATCATGTGCCGCAACAGGTCGGCTGCGGCCCTCTTTCCGCCTGGAATCATCGTCGATCGCGCATTGTCCCAAATGACGCCTGCGTAGGTGCAGGTACGATTGGTGGCCGGATGATTGCAATGCGGATCGTTCCCCATTGCGACGACGTTCTAATCCTTGCCATGCGCGGCGCCTATCGTCAGCGCCCCCGCACGAGCGCCGGAGTCCTCACTTTAACGATTAATTCAATGGAGAAAAGCTGCCAAACTGCGGCTCAGCGGTCGCAACATTCGACGGCAAATCTTCCGATGAAAGCGAGACTACGCCACCAAGGGCTTCTTGCGCCATCAATGCCGAGGCGACGGGTCATTCGAGTTGCGTACGTTGCGCTCCGAAGCGCCGCCGCCGATGAGCTTCAGACAGGCGTGGCACCGTCGTCGCGATCCGCGCGCAACGAGACTCTGCTTTTGGCCGCGGACGATCCTAGCGGCCGCGAAGCAAAACGGCGCCTGACGGGCGCACTATTTCGTACGATTCTTCTCGGCCGCGATGCGAACCATGGGCCAATCCTCTCCGAAGGTGACGAACGAAAGCGACTGCTCTTTCGTCAGCTCCTCGACGGGAAGGATCAGATTTTCGCGGCTATTTCGACCGACGATGAATCCGGACAAGGCTCCAGATTTCGATATGACCGGAGCGCCGACGCTTTGCTTGTTCGCAAACGGACGACCACGCGACGCAGCGAGTCCGCAATACGGAAGGCAAAGATCCTCTTCCGTCCCATCCTTGATCCGCACCTTGAACGTCTCGCCGGTCAAGCGACCAAGCTTGTTGTTCTTGGCCCTAGATTGCTGATTGCGACACGAGCCCGAGGACGCTGGAAAAACTTCTTCCGCATTGACACGTCGAACTCGGAAATTCGGCCGATCCCAGAGATTGCTTCGGAAGTCCCGTACCGTCACCATCTTTTCCGATGACTCGACCGGATCGTTGAAGAGCGGAGATGCCTCGAGCTGAACCGCCTGAAAACCTAGGTCGGGCGACTTGTCGCCCAAAACGTCGGCGACCGGAACGAAGCGGCCGACGCGGATGTTCGACCGCCCGGGTCCACGAACCAACTCGCAAAGGCCGGAATCCACTTTGCCCAACCGGGTATGCGGCGTCATCAACGCGAAAACGGCAGGCCCCTTTCGGACCAGGGCCGACAGCATCATCTTCGCGTCTTTCTTGCCATTGATCTTGACCCTTATCAGCGTACCTATGCGCAAGGCATTGGAGCTGACACTTGACGGTTCCCGGAGACCTTTCAACTCAGTTTTCATAGTCGATGTCTCTCGTAGTATCGGGTTCGCCCAGCTCCACCAGAACAGGCCCGACCATCAGCGGGAATAGATCGAACCCTTCGGCTCTTCTGATATCAACCTTGGGTAAATTTAGTTTGATCGGCTCGCCCTCGATGTGGTTCCGGTGCACGCGGATATTCGAGAAGTCCAGATCGTAGGCCCTAGAGATCAAATCAAGTGAATGCTCGATGGAATCCACCAGCACCTTTATGCTGATGGCAGCCTTGCCTACTCCCTTACGGGTCCACGCATATTTCGTGGAGTCGTATCCGGGCAGTAGGGCCGCATCGAGATGCTCGAAGGAAAGCTTCCCGAGGCGGACCAAATCGGCCTCATCGAGGATTTCTTGCGCGGCCGGTGGGGCGCCATGCCGCACCATGACCTTCGCGAACCGTGTCGTCGGAGGTTCTATGCATTCAGGCGGGCCGCGCTCCGGAACCATGGTCGCGTGATCGTCGACGGTCTTGAGGCTACCCTTCACGTGCGTCACGCACCGCTCCGGGCCATTGCTAAAATGGGAAAGGAGCAGCTTGTTTATGGGTGCGGCCGAAAAGGAATAGACACTCTTGCTCTCGTGCAGGAGCGTGACAGCCGGTGCGGGCTTGCGCTTGATGAAAGGCTCGAGCTCCTCTGCATCTTCGTCTTCAAGATGTACGGTAGAATAGAATGGGCAAGTATCTTCGCTGTCCTTTTTTCCGACGGCGACCCGGGCACGCCGCTCCTCTTCGACCGCCCTTACGTCCGCCTTCATCGGCTTTTTGGACAGTCGCGCCGCCAGAATATGCGCCGCCTTCGTCACGTCCTTCCCGAGAATCGGAGAAAGCGCGTCGATCAGGCCGCCATCGCCCGACCCGCTGACCATAAATTCATCGCCGGATTCGATGATCGACGATGGAGACCAGTAGGGAGGGGTCTGTAGATTGCCGAATTGCCTCTCGGCCGCGAAGCCGGTGGCGACGACGCAAATATCGGCCTTCAGCTCGGTCTTGTGCTCGTCGGCAAGCTTGATCGTTAGGGGCGTCGTGGTGTGATCGATCTCTTCCACTTCTTCGTGGATGAATGCGACGTGCTTGGCGAAGCTCTCGTCCCACTCCTTCACCATCGCCTCGACAACTTCGGTGACCGGTGCTTGAGCCCAATTCAGGAAGGGCAGTTCGGTCGCGGGCGTCGGCTCCTGGAACGGCCAGAAGATGATATTGGGATGGAGCTCCCGATGGATGGCGTTACGGTAATGGGTGAAATCCACCTCTTCCTTGTCGACGATGGTGACGTTGGCTCCGAGGCTGCGGAAAGCGGCAGCGATGGTCCTGCCCGCTACACCAGCCCCAACTATGCACACGCTTCGATGCCCAGGTGCGAGATGTCGATCGGAGATCTCCGCCGCCAGAGCGAGCGCTCGTAACTGTTGGGAATAGAAGTTCTGCTGCGGAAGAAACGGATTGAAGACGAAGAGATTGTCTGTGAGTTTGCACGCCTCATAGACGTGCGCGCTGCGTTCTGCATCGATTGGCATGCGTATCTAGCGTTCGCATTATTTCGGCCACCGCCGAGGAGGCGACAGCCTGTGAAAAGGAACTTCTCGAAAGACAGCAAATAGAAGCCGCGACATGGGAGCATGCCGCATCCGCAAAAAGTGACGGCCGTCTTCGTCCCCGAAGACGCACACCCATCCCCGTTCAATTGGCCCACGACAGGATAGTAACAACTGATAGTTGCGTAAAGCGATTTTGTTAGATTTTTTGCCAAAACTAGGGGCGAGCGATACGAGCGAGCGATAGCTCCTATACAGGAAGTCGACGCATCCGCGCCAGTGGCCATGGCTGCGGATTCGCCCAGCTTGTCGCGACAGTCCTAGGCCGGCAAGCCCTTCGCCTCCAAGACGACGGCGCCGGTGCCTCGGTCCCGAACCAGACAACTCCGACGGCGTTGGTCGTCAGCGCCTCGAGCCATTCCTTGATCTTGTAGACGCGTCCGACTCGCCGTCAGCGGTGAACACGAGATAGTGGCAACGGAAGAATCGGCTCGAGGTGATCGCGCGGCTGAACGTCCGCGCTATGGACATTTTCCGGGTTGCTCAAAAGTTTGGTCATATGAACCTCCTTTGAATACCAGATAGGTAGGAGTGACATAGCTGGACTTCAATACTGCGCCCGGTTTAGCAGCGTCCTCATCGTGAAGGACAATGGAGGGGTACGCATGACAAGGGCCTCCCATAACCTCGCGATCGATCCCTCCGGGAGTTCGGGTCAGAGCTGGGTTCGATTCCGGTCGGGGAATTGTGGAGTCCGGAACGGCATAGGCGTGCCCCGCTGCCGGAAGCCTGCTGTTTTATTTTTGTCGGCTAACTTACTACGCGTCATCCTGTTGGTATTTGTGTTGGTATCGGCAGCAACACAAGAATACTAGAGGATTGCCGGGCAGGCCCCAGGCTAAAAACCTCTGAAATAACATCCACTTACGCTATTGGTTTGATTCCGGATTCGCAGAAAAATTTCGCGGCGCATTTAAACCACACGTAAAAATTCACCGCGGCTGTCCGATTTATTGGCATTTTTGTTGGTATCGGGAGAACAAACGTTCGAGTCGACTTTCGCTATTCCGAACAAAGGAATCGAGCAGATGGCCCGCAAGAACCATGGCGTGTGCACTAACCCTGGCGGCCGCCCGGCCTTTCAAGCAATGGGCCGACGAGTGGCTCGCAAAGAAGAAGGTGGAGAAAGTCAAACGCAGCCGGATCGTCGCGGTGCGCGACCCCAAAACCATCGAGGTGCTTGAGCTGCGCGTGGGCTACGTCAACGATCGCTTCGGCAAGCTGTGCAGGCAGGACATCAAGCGTCCGGACGTGCTCGCTTTCATGCGTTCATAAAGAAGAAAGCTGGAAACCCGAGACCGCGTACGTAGCATCGGTGAGCAAATCTGCAACTATGCCGATGTCGAAGGCGACGCCTACACCTGTTGCTGCGCTTTTCCACCTGCGGCAAACGCCACACCTAGCCGTCAACAAGCTGTCCAGATGAGCGTGCGCCCTATGTCAGTGGTGTGGCCAGATCGAACCTCTGTGGCAGCCCGGGCCGAAATCTGTCGTAAAAATCGAGACCGCCTGAAACGAAGTCACGCGCTTCGTCGCTCCACTTGTAAAAGCAAAATTGAATGCTGCTCCTGTCGAATTCGAACGTGTAGAACCCGTTCTCTGAGGAATATTCGGAAGCACTGGGGCAACAGAACAGATGCATTTCGTGATGAGCGCCCATGACGGGGAATTCCGAGTTGCCGGGCTTACTGAACGAGTATTCTTTGTGGTCATGGCCAAATAACACGCGCCCGCCTCCAGCCGCCCTCGCGCGAGTCTTCGCCACGGTCGACGAATCTCCGCAAATATCGACGGCGTAGAGTCGAACACGAAGAACAGCACCGCTTGCTCATCCGGGACGTTTGGAACGCCCTCCCTTCGGTAGCCGACGGCATAAGGATATTCGGTCGGGATTCCAAGTGTCTGCTCGAAGAACGTTCCCGGCTTTTGGAAGCCGACCCACGCGCGGGTGAAACGATCGTGATTGCCCGGCAAGAGGATCCTGCGCGTCTTGCCTGCGTTCAGACCGCGCGTAACTGCGCGCGAGCTGCCATCCCTCAATTCTCCTTCACTCATGAAATCAAGGGCATTCATGATCGACTTATGGGAGCCGTCGGTCGAAAGGTCCTCGGTCGCGAGCATCAGGTCGAACTTCCCGTCGGCGAGCTCCAGCTTTTCTATCTTTTTATACAGCCTGGCCACTTTGCTGATGTCGTGACCTTTCGCCTTCAAGAACAGAAACGGACGCTTGTAGTATGCGCGCCCCTTGTTCGCCAGATTGGCCGTAAAGTGAAAATCCGATAGCTGTGCGATTCTGCAGATCGTGGGCATGTCAGGCGCTCGTCACGCTGTTATCGGAAGCGGGCCCTGGCCGATCGCGACGGAAACGATTCTCCTCTGTAAGTGGCCGCGTCACGTACTCCGCATCGCGGCTTTTTCTGGTGAAGGCGAGCCCCTCGGAAAGGACAATCCTACACGGAAGGGGATCGCGAATGTCGCGATCAAGCTTGCTTCGTCGACCATCCGCTGCATCCTTCCATCCGAGAACCATCGGAGCGTGAAGCGTGGGACAGAAGTTACCTCTGAAGCCAGAAGCGCTTGGCCGATCCGGTCTTGTATTCTGCTTGTCTTGGTTCGTAGTTCCTCGATTTCCCCGGCTGCTCTTATCGAACCGATTCCCACAACCGATGCGCTTCCCAGGCCGAGCGCGACGTCGAGCCGCACTTCCATAAGGAACAACGCGAATTCGGACAGTGCGTGGTCCAGGCCGCTTGAATTCGCGATACCTTCGATGATTTCCGCACGAGACATTCGCGAGTCGCTGAAGCGATCTATGGTTTCGATGTCGCTTATCTCGCTCGGGGAAAAGTTCTTATCGGCCTCCAGGCTGCGGATGCGTCGCAGCACCGATTCTCCGATCGAGTTCACGAGCGCGGTCAGCACCGCGTTGCGTTCGACGGGAAGGAGCGCCCGTCGCGTCAAGCTGGCCTTCCGCACTGAGTGTCAGAGGAAGATAGGAATTGACGAAATATGATTCGCTCGCAGGCCCACACTCAAGCTCCTCACGTTTGTTCGGAATGCCATTGGTTGCCGCTAAGACTTCCAGAGAGACGATTGACGTTCCCGGGATCACGTTCTTGAGTCGCACAAACGACAAGCGTATCGACTTCGCTGCGCGAGTGCTCACCTGTGAGATCGTGACGCATCAATTCATCTTTGGCATCATCGTTCTGCCTCTAAATCTGATCTTGGTGGCGATATTCTCTTTCCAATCTATTAGCGGTTTTCTGCAGAGTTGGGCGGCGCCGTATGCTGCAAAGACAAGTTTTCTCTTTGCCTACTGGATCGAAGGTCAGTTATTCGCCGGCATCGCGACGGCCGGCTTGGTTCTCGCGATTGGTACGACGAGATCCTTGCAAGCTCGCCGACGATTGCAACATGTAGGCTCGCAGTTTCAAAGACACTACCTCGAACCGGTTGGGAAAAAGGGTACTCAACTTCGAGAACTGGTTTGGTCACTGTGGCGGGACGCGTTCTCACATCGATGGTCCAAGCCAGAGGTCAGATGGTTTGCCAAGCTCAATGTGTCAGCGCGGGCACTTGTGATCGCCGACGCTCCAACGATCGCGGTCAGCGCAGGTCTTTGGGAACGGGTGGTTAAAAAAGAGAGCGATCCCCTGGTCCGAATCATTTTGGTGCACGAGACGGCCCATCTTGCGTACCGCGATATCCGCGTTTTCCGATGGCTCGTTCTTTGCCCACATGCTTCACGTATCGTCCTCTATTCTCTGTTCTGGACGGGGATGGCGATCACAGCGATGTATGCTCTGGCAGAGCTCGCAGATTACTTGGCACCAGACGTTTCACTGAGGGCGCTCGGAGGTCGGCTGGCGACAGTAGCCATCATCGGTGGCCTGCATTTCGGCACCGCGCCACTCACCGACATGCTGATTCAACGGTACATCGGATTTATCACGGCTCTTATGGAGCTGAGGGCAGACGTGGTCGCTTCAAGTGAGGCGGGCGGTCTCGAAAATGTCGGGCTTACAATGTCGATAGATCCCACGATCTATCGCTCGGGTAGCATTGATCTGGGGCGTTCTCTGGTATCCCTCAGCCTAAGTCACTTGCCGGAGAGCGAGCGCTCTACGCTTTTGCGAAACCAAGGCTGCTGACCCCAAAACTTCGCTACTTCGCTCTTTCGCTCATTCTAAGCATCCTTCAGCCTCTCAACGGCGCTGTGTTTGCCTACTTTCCGCAGCAACTAGCCCTATTATCGGTGGGTGCCGTTGCAACAGCACAGATAAGCGCGGCTGTGATTATGTTCGTCCAAATGCCTTTGGCCGGCGTGAGACGCCCTAGCGCAACACGAACGACCATCGTAGCCGCAATGATCACGATGGCAGCGGCATGCTCGCAGATAAATTTCGAAAGTACGACAGTCGTGTCCTTCGTGTACTCCGAGCTCGCTGCTTTTCCGCCTCCAGGTGTTGCGAAACCGGCTTCGACGGTCTTTTCGGCCGCTCTTGGCGCGGCTGAGCTGATTGTTCGCGACCTGAGCGAGCCCGTCTTTAGTTGGACCGCCTTGTCAAGCATTGTTGCCACCGGCTTCATCCTGAGATGGTTGTTCGCGCAAGGGCCCCAGATCGCGCCAATAATTGAGAGTCGTTTCTGGCCAATAGTCATTCTTGCGCTGTGTGCTGTGCTAGGGTCGCTCGCCGCAGTTACGATGGGTTTGCCAAGGTTGGAGTTTAGACAAGGGTATTCACTGCCGCTCCCTACTTTTTCGCTAGGCCCGTTCCTAGGAATGTTGGCTTGCGTCGTCTTGCGCGCATTTTCACGGCGGCGTCAAAGATAATGCACCGAACAACGCGAAGCCATTTCGGAACTCTCCGAATCGCGCGAACGCTTGTTTATATCCACGGCATTCCGGCGGTGATGTCGTCGATGCAATATTTGGTCGGAAAACCGCCGAGCCCGAAGTCACCGAAATATCGAAGCCGATCGAACGTGTTGCAATCGGCTCCGGGCGTGCTCGCCGTGGCCGCTGGGACGAACTTCATGAGATACTGCCAAAACAGAAAGGCGGCGGTGGCAGTCGGGAGCGCGAATAGTCCATAGAGCCACCAGCCGATCCGGATTTTAGGAGCTCTCAGATTCTGGTTCAAAGATCGTGCCGAGCGACCATCAGATTGTCTGCCTCGAGCTTGAGCGTCATCAGAAAAAGAAAGGCCAAGATCGGACCGAGTATCACGATAATTCCTGGACTGACGTCGATCGAGAGCCCTAGGACGGAAGCCTTCCCAGTCGTCGATCCAATGCGGAACAAGACGCGCAGGAAGAGGAGGAGCAGGCGACGATTGCCGAAAGCTCGCAGGAAGGTGCTCTCTGCGGAGAGATACGATTGCATGACGGCTCCTCGAAGGCCCGTTTTTGTTCCCGATCGCTGGCGATTCGAAGATCCGATAGGGCGTCGAATCTTGAGACCCCGACGCCCTATCAGGGGTCGTGCCCCGTCGCTCACCTAATGCCCCTGACCGACATCGGTCAATGAAACAAGTTCGCTTCGTTTCCGGTTGTCTGCCGAGTCGACCCCGGCTTGCGATGCAACGGCCGGCTGCCTACCTGCCGGAGGCTATGTCCCCCAGATGCATCTACTGCCGCATCGAATTGACCGGCGAGGCCGGTGATGATGTCCTGATTCCGTCGCTCGAACGCATCGTGCCCCTTCTCGATGGGGCGGTCTCTACTCTACGACGCACCATCTGCCCCGGATGCTCATGCCGGTGCCGCCAGAAACTTGGGCAGCCGGATCAGATTGTAGGTCGCAAGCGCCAGGACGAAGAACCGTCTTCCAATTTGAGCCGGCTCACTCTTCGTCCATATCCACCTGATCGGGGAGCAGGGGCTCTTCGCCGAACGGGCGATTGATGATACCGAGCGCTTCTGTGGCGGCATACACGCGGTTGCGCGAATAGCCGGTACGCTCTTCCAGAATGCCCGCTTCTTCCAGTTGAGCGATCGCCTGATGGACCTGCGGAGGACTGATGTCCAGCAGTTCGCCGAGCCGCTTGGCGGTCACGACCGGATAGTTGTGAAGTTCGTCGAGAGCGCGCGCAGCCGCTGACCCTTTGCGGAATTTGCGGCGTTCTCTCCAGACATCGGATAATTCGGACAGCGCCGCACGGGTCTGGATGAGTTCGTCAACCGTGCCGGTGACGGCGTCGGCCATGAAGGTGATGATCGGCTGCCAGTCCAGCCGTTGTTGGGCATCCTTGAGCGAAGCGTAGTACGTACCCTTTTTGCTCTCGATATACGGCGACAGGTATAGCGGCACGTGCTTCTCGGCCGCCAAGGATCGAAGCACATTCGCCGACCTCGCCGAAAACCCTCCCCAGGCTGGCGGTCGTTGCGGGATGAGAAACCAGCTCTTGGCCCAGTCTCATTCGCTGCCACAAGCTCTGGTCATGCAGCACACTCGATGCGGTCGAAGGCAACAATTAGCTTCGATCCGATCGCGTCTCGATTCGCCGCATATATCTCACCTCGGAGAACAGTCCTTTCGAGTTGGAAGCGATTGCGAGCATCGCGATCTTCTGCAAGCGGCGTTGACCTCATTTCTCGAAACATCGACCGGCAGGATCGCGCAGCAGATTTTTCTTCGTGCGATGTTCCGCTCCAAACGATCGTGTTCTATCCAAACAAAAATACAGTCTGGCTCTCGTAGGAGAGCGGACTATTCTGCGAGGCAACAAACTCTGTCCATCCAAGGACTCAAAGAACGAGCGGACGCAGTGCGATGACCATTCACCCAGGCAGACCGAGCATCAGCGACGACGAACTTCACAAGCGCTTCGCTCCGGTCTTTGAGACGATCGCGGCAGGTGCGGTGGCGCGCGAACGAAGCCGCACGCTGCCGATCGAGGAGATCAGACTGTTGAAGGAGGCTAGCTTCGGAGCGCTGCGTGTGCCGATCGAGTTCGGAGGGCTCGGCGCCACGCTCCGCCAGACGTTCGACCTCCTTATCGAGCTTGCGGCCGCGGATTCCAACCTGCCACAGGCGTTACGGGCACACTTCAACCTGGTCGAGGACTTGCAGCTGAACAAGGATGAGGCAGTCAAGGCGCGGTGGCTCGGAGCCATCGCGAACGGCGCGCTCGTCGGCGTCGCCGTTACCGAGCCCGGCCTTGGTGCGGTCGATCGCTACCGGACCGCCGTCACATCGGAAGGAGCCGCGCTGCGGCTCGACGGGCTGAAGTATTACACGACTGGCACACTTTACGCTGATCACCTGCTTGTCGCGGCCGACCGGGACGGCAAACGAATTACCGTCCTTGTCGACACCAGCCAGCCTGGCGTCAATGTTGAGGACGACTGGGACGGCTTCGGCCAGCGGCTCACGGCAAGCGGCACGGCGACGTTCAAAAATGTCACGGTCACCCAGGACCGGATCATCGGTCCCGGCTATGGAACGGAAGGCCGGGTGTTTGGAACGGCCCACGTTCAGCTGATCCTGCTCGCCACGCTCGCGGGGATTGCGAAACGTGCCGCGGCCGATACGACCGACTGGATCAAGGCGCGAACCCGCACGTTCACCCATGCTGTCGCTGACCTGCCACGCAACGATCCCCTGGTACAGCAGGTCATCGGTCAGCTCTTCAGCGCGGCCTTTGGTGCACGGGCAACGGTCCTCGCCGCGGTCGACGAGCTCGCGCGGACGCTTGATGGTGCCCACCAGGACCCTCAGCGGCTCGATGCCTCCGAACTTGCGGCGGCGCAGGCGCAGGTGACCGTCATCAAGCTCGTGCTCGACGCCGTGACCACGCTTTTCGAAGTAGGCGGCGCCTCTCTCAGCTCGGAGAAGCTCGCCATCGATCGGCACTGGCGTAACGCACGTACCATCGCCTCCCACAACCCCGCGATCTTCAAGCTCCGCGCAATCGGTGCGTACGAGTTGAATGGCGAGACACTTCCGTATGCCTGGAGTGCTGGCGTTCGTCAGACAGGACAACAGGGCGACTAGCACCCCACTTTCTCGCGAGCTTCACGCGTCGAGACGAGGCACGTCCAGATCCCGCCTTCGGCGTCGCGTCATTCTTCCTTCAGGAGAGCCACGTGTCCAACACCAAACGCAAAGTCGCGATCATCGGAGCAGGACTTTCCGGGACAACCGCCGGACTTGGCCTTGTCAATGCGGGATTCGACGTCATCATTTACAGCGATCGAGACCGGGCGTCGCTGCGTAACGATGTGCCTCCGACGGGGACGGCTGTCTATTTCGGCAAATCCCTCGAATACGATGCCGAGCTCGTCGAGGATCTTTACGACATCGGGACCAGCACCGGGATGAGTGTTCGGATCTTCTCCGGCACCGGCGAAACCCGAACTCCTGTTATCGAATTCGACAGTGCCTTCAACTATCGGGCGCAGGCGGTCGATACCCGGCTCCGTGCCGACGATCGCCTCGGTCGTTTCCTGGCACGAGGCGGCAAATTCGTCGTGCGCGCGGTCACCCCGGAAGACCTGGACGCGATTGCGGCGGACGCCGATCTCACCCTCGTGGCGACAGGCAAGGGCGGCTTGTCGGCCCTATTCCCGGTTGATCCGGATCGCACTGTCTACGCCGACCCGCAGCGGCACCTGCTGCTCGCAACATTCAAGGAGCTGGATCGTGCCGATCATCAGTTCGCCTATCGCAGCTCGGACGGCGCGAGGCACAACTGGTTCAACATCTATGCCGATTTCGGCGAGACCTTCTTCGGACCTTATCTGCACAAGGATCTCGGCGCCACGCGGGCGTTCATTGGGTTCGCCAAGCCCGGCAGCCCGTGGATCGACATCTTCAACACCGTAACCGATACTCAGAGCGCGCGTGACGCCGTGGTGAAACTGTTCGCGACTTATTTTCCTGAAGATGTGGAGCTGATCGATCAGCTGGAGCCTCTGCACGAGGATCCGCACTCCTGGCTCCTCGGCGCAGTCCCGCCGACTGTTCGACGCGCCGTAGCCCGCACCAAAAGCGGACACGCTGTTGCTGCAATCGGAGATGCCGCAGTCTCCTTTGATCCGCTTGGCGGTCAGGGCGCGCAAAATGCAATCGTCCAATCCGTGCTTCTGATCCGAGCGCTCAGGGAGCACAAGGACAAGATCACCTACGAATGGCTGCAGGATCAATTCAACAGGCATTGGGACCATCGCGCCGAGGCAGCGACGGAAGTTACCAGGCTGTTTTTGGGTGATGAAAAATACAAGACGCATGCTGAGCTGCTATTCCCAGCCGCTGCCGTCAACGCAAAGATCGGAAGCGCGTTCTTGGATTCCTCTCTGAGCCACAGCCCTTGCTCGCTATCCAGACCCGAGAGCAGATAGACAACTTCATCGCGAATTTGGCGGGAGAAGCGGCCGAAACCGTCTTGGCGAGGTTCAAGGCACCGAGCCAACTTGCGCGGGCGAAAGCGCTCGAGCGTGTGATTGTGTTGTCTTAAGCCACCTGGTCGTAACAACGCTCATGTGCATATCCTTGCATGGAACGAACAGCTTCCGGCGACCGATTACGTGCGGCGTGAACCATCCCGCCACGGTGCTCCGGATCGTAAGACCCAGAAGATGCCATTGAGCACACGGCGTCGTTTGCCCGAGGAAGGCCGCGCGGCTTGTTGGGCAGCATCGGCTTTATGGCAGCCCATTCAAAATCGGCGAGTTCATAGCGCATGATTCGAGCCCCCAGTTTGGGAATTTGAATCACAAGCGTCCGGATGCTCCTTGCCAGCGCGGTTCTGCACCTACTGGGCAAAAGCAGACATCAATGGGCCGATGGTCTCCGCTGAATCCGTCGAAAATGCCCCTCGTCGGATACTCACCGACATCCGCACTTCGCGAAAGATTCTAGTTTGTTCGGCCGAATTTCCGTAGTCGCTTCGCCCCGATGAAAATCCGATATTCGGCAAGCGTCTGGAATTGGGCGAATGGCCAGATTACGGCCGTTGATTCTTTTTTGCTTAGATGGATTGCCTTGCCGTCGCCCAGGTAGAGCGCAACGTGCGCTCCCCAAGGGCTGGATGTCCGATTGAATAAAAGCAGGTCCAGTGCCCGTAGCTCCCCCGTTACGACGACAGTTTCCTCGACGTCTTCCCAAAGGTTGCTGGAGCGAAAAGGCGAGATTTCGTGGCCGAAGTGCTTAAGCAAAGCGTATGCAAAGTTCTGGCAATTTGGGCTCTCTGAAATGCTCGGTAGAAGCGGCGCACTACCATCGTGATCTTGATCGTATTTGATGCGCCAGAACTGCGCCGGTATCGTATCGGTCGTGTATTCCATCTAAAGCCTCCCCGCCCAACCTTGGCTTTCTCGGTTAGCGGTCGCTGCTATATTAAGTCAAGCCAGCAATGTCGGCTAGCGTGAAGGTTTGCGGATGCCGGCTCCGTGCGCGCGGCGTCACCGTCATGGGGCCGGCATCCGAAAACCTTCACAGAAGCGGCCCTCATGCCTAGGGCACGCCAGCCCGCAGCTTCTGTTTTGCAATTACCCGCACGGGTGGGAAAACGACGCAGTCCGCAACGTCAAACAACACCGAGATGCTTCGGTTGAACGAGTCCGCGAATGCCATGGCGTCATGGCACCGTTCATCAACGATGCGAGTGCCGAGCGTACAATGAGGTGTCCATTGTCCCGGCCGATAATGGGGCCGGCAATAGGCTGGGTCGATAGCTGCGCTGACCGAAGCGTGCCACCTCCTGAGGGCTGCATCGTCCACAGGCTTCATCCAAAGGACAAGGGGCGGCCCTACAAACCATCGAACGCACCTAAACTCGATGCGCAGTTGCACTTCGCTCGCGGCGACGCGCAGCATTGCTTGCCGTGCGGTCTCCTCCTCAATTTCAGGCGAGTCATAGATCGCGAACGTAAAATGTGGCCGGTAGCCGAGAGTGCGCATTGAGGGCTCGTCTTCGAATGCTGCAACCTGGTCCCACAGCTGTTCGACCTCACTTGCGGAGCCGCCATCGGCTCGTATGTTGATCGCGATTGCCATCGATCGCTCTGCCCGTAGAAATTCTTACAACTTTACCTGCGCGTCTGAGGTCTGCAATGGTAGAGTCGAGGATGGGCGCGGTAGCTCGGGGCCTATGGCCAACGCCCCGTTTCCCATCCCCGCTCATCAAACCGGGCGTGCCGATTTCCGGCACCCGGCTTTCCGACTGGCTTCACCGCGCGGTCACGGAAAGCGCACTAACCGCACGCGGCTTTGGCACGGTCAGTAACTCTCCTTTGCCGCTCGACACAGCAATCTCCGGCGGCGCCTGTCATTGATGGTGTTTGCAGGCTCATCGCCAATCACCACGACCTCGCCATCTTCAAAAGCGCGCCAGAAGTCGGGGCCCGTTGCTCCACCGGCGTTACCCGGCATCAACGCTCTTACTGCCCCGTCCGACTCCCGCCATGGCCGCCGCCTTTCGCGACGTTGAGGCCGCTACCCTCGCCCTTGACGGGTCTCCCCCTGTAACTACGAGCCACCCTTCCGACGTGCCGTGCCCACTACCCCGGCGGATCGCGTGGGTGCGCGTGTCGATTGCTTCCCCACACGTGCGGCCTTCCCCAAATGACCGGAGGGTCGGCATCCGCATTAGAACTTTCGAGGCCTGCTCGGGCTTCACTTTGTTACGGCCCATCGGATCGCTCAGCAGCCCAAGGCCGCCTTTGTCGCAGGGCTCCGACCCAACCAGTTACCCGGTCGTGCCGCCTGCCAGCTTCCGGACCAATCGACAATTATCCGGGTGAGACCCTCCCTCACTGATAGTTCGCGCCCTCGGGGCGCACGGTCATTCGCGTCGATCTGCCCTGATTCACGACTTCCGGGCTACCCCCGGCTGCGCCGGTCTTGTAGGTCCGCGATGTCGTCAGCAGCAATGGCACCGACGGCGCCAGGATGAAGATGTTAGCGACCGTCGGATCGGCCGCGGTCGCATACTGGCTGTACAGCATCACGCCGGGCGCGATGTCCCAAGTATAGCCGATGCGGCCGGTGATGGGATTGAACGTCGTCGAGAAAGGATATCCCTTGGCAGATTCCAGGACGCCATTGGGATCGAACCGGGTCCGGTCTAGCTTGATATTCTCAAACCGGATGCCGCCGATCAGCGCGAAAGTCGAGGTCAGCTTGAGGCGGTCCTCGAACGATAGCGAGGCGGTGTCGAGGTGAGTGTAGATCTTTTCGTCGCTGCGGGGACCGTAGAGCCCGCGGGCCGGGTTGAGCAGATCGACGTAATCGTTGAAGAACAGCGTGTCCTGCCAGACGTTGAACTGGTTGCTGCTCGGCGCCACCGAAGGCAATCAGCCTCCCAACCGCCCTCTCAGCAGAGGAATATTTCCACCGGCGCCTCACGCGCACGACGATTCTTGCATTCTCGCAAGGCGATCTACCAAAGCATCAAATCGTTGCTTAGAAAACACGCAGAGCGCACGACTTTTCGCCAAGCTCAGCACCGAAACCCTTCGCCTTCGTTGGAGACTGCCATGTCGCGCTTGCCGCTTCACACCATCGATGATGCACCAGCGCTCGCGAGGCCGCGCCTAACCGCGGCGCAGCAGAACAATGGCTATCTGCCAAATCTGCTCGGACTGCTGGCAAATGCACCCGTCGCGCTGGAGGCCTATCAAACGCTTTCCGCGATCAACGCGAAGGCAAGCCTCAATCCGGCGGAACGTGAGGCGGTTCAGATCACGGCTGCGGCGATCCACGGCTGCGGCTTTTGCGTCGCCGGACATACCGCGATCGCATACAAGAAGATCGACTTGGACAAGACGATCGTCGACGCGCTGCGGGGTCTCGAGCATGGACCCGATGCGAGGCTCAACGCAGTGGCGGAGTTCACGAAGGCCGTCATCCGAAACCGCGGTAATGTGGCCGATCGCGAACTGGCGGACTTCCTGGCTGCAGGTTTTGACGAGGCCGCTGCGCTGGAAGTAGTGCTTGGCGTCAGTCTCGCGACGTTGTGCAACTTCAGTAACAACCTCGGCCGACCGGAGCTCAATCCGGAACTGGCGCCGTATAAATGGCGTGGCGCTGAAGTGGAGGCTGCGGAGTGACCACGGTTGCGATCGGTGGCTCGATCCTGTCGAGCGAGATCCGGGCTTGGCTCGATCATAACTCACTACTTTTCGACAGAGTCTCCGACGGCGCCTCTGCGATCGTTCCGACACTTGGCAGAGCCGGCCTGTTTGGGATCGGCGTGCCGCGCCACCTTGGTGGGCAGCAAGGTACCCGCCAAGGTGGTCGCGTGGAACCACACGGGCGGGTCCGCTCTCACCGTGCGCCCTGAGATCAGCAACGTGAAAGAGCTCGGCGGCAAGACCGTCGCCATCCCGTTCTGGTATTCGATCCACAATGTCGTACTGCAGACGTTGTTCCGCGAGAACGGTCTCGTACCCGTAGCCAAACGCGAAGGGCAGCTCGCAGCGAACGAGATTCAGCTCGTCGTCATGGCGCCGTCCGACATGGTACCGGCGCTGGCCTCGAACCAGATCACCGGTTACATCGTGGCCGAGCCGTTCAATGCCGCCGCTGAAAATCTCGGCGTTGGCAAGGTGCTGCGCTTCACCGGCGACGTCTGGAAGGACCACGCCTGCTGCGTTGTCTTCATGCACGAGCGCGATCTGCGGGAACGACGTGACTGGTCGCAAAAGGTCGTCAATGCCATGGTGAAGGCGCAGCTCTGGACCCGGGCAAACCGCGCTGAGACAGCAGCACTGTTGTCCAAGGACGGCGCCAACCGCTACACGCCGCACGCGACCGCCGTGCTGGAGAAGGTCCTCTCTCCGCCCGGGAGCGACAATGCCGAGTACCTGCAGAGCGGCGTCATTCGCAACGCATCCTGGCTAGAGCGCCGGATCGACTTCCAGCCCTACCCTTACGCGAGCTACACCGAGGAGTTGGTTCGCCGTCTGAAGACGACGTTGATCGAAGGCGATCATGCATTCCTCAAGGACCTCGATCCCGCCAGTGCCGCGCGGGAATTGGTTGATGACAGCTTCGTCAAGACGGCGATCCAAGCCGCCGGAGGCCTCAGGGCGTTTGGCTTGCCCGACATATTCGAACGGCAGGAACTGATCGTCGCATGAGCGTGAGCTTGACCACGGCCAATCCCCCTGCGACTGCAGCAGCCGGCCCGTCGATTGCGCCTGCGTACGCCTGGCGCGCCGCGCTGCTGAAGCGCACCATCGGCATTGCCGGCCTCGCCGTTCTCCTTGTCCTCTGGTGGAGCGGCACCACGTTGATTGCTGCGCCCGGCAGCTTCCTGCGACATTTCTCGCCGCTTGAGGCGTTCACGACGCTCGGCCGTCTTGCCACGCATTCCGACCTGCCGATCCATGTGCTGGTCAGCCTGCGCCGCGTTCTTGTCGGCCTCGGCCTTGCGCTGGTGATCGGTGTGCCGCTCGGGCTGGCCGTAGGCAGCTCCGCTTTGTTGAATTCCGCGACATCGCCGACGTTTCAGTTTCTGCGGATGATCTCGCCCTTGTCCTGGATGCCTCTCGCGGTCATGGTGCTGGGCGTCGGCGATCGGCCGATCTACTTTCTGCTCGCTTTTGCCGCGATCTGGCCGATCCTTTTGAGCACGGCCGAAGGCGTTCGACAGCTTCAGCCAGCCTGGCTCCGCCTTGCCGCCAGCCTCTCGGCGACACGATGGGAGACATTGCGCCACGTTGTCCTTCCGGGCGTACTTGCACACGTGCTGACCGGCTTGCGGCTCGCGATCGGCGTGGTCTGGATCGTGCTGGTGCCTTGCGAGATGCTCGGCGTATCGGCGGGGCTTGGCTATTTCATTCTCGATACCCGCGACCGGCTGGCCTATTCCGAACTGACCGCGATGGTTCTGGTGATCGGCCTCCTTGGCTTCCTGCTCGACGCGGCCGCGCGCGGCCTCAATCGCCTCGTGACCCACAGGCACTGACGATCGCATCGCTCAACTGTGGTGGACCAGGAAAACCTGATCAAGTCGACGCCCGATAGTCGAATGCTCGTGCGCGCCCGGTACGCTGTTGCGCGGATCATAGTCCAAGGTCGCTCGGTCGGCGCTTCTGTGGAACAGTCGTGCCAAGCCGGTCGAAATCAGGCGCGTCGACCGGCTCAGAGCTGGATGCGCTTATTGTATCTCGGGATAGCCAAGCTCAGCGGCTTCGCGCTCATATTCGGCCAAACGCTCGTAGGCGGCCGCATCGGGCACGGACAGAGCGTTGAGCTCCAGCACTCCACGTATGTCAGCGGTCTGCGGATCATTCACGATCTCGTACAGTACCTCGGCAAGCGCGAGCGCATCTGATTCCGTCGTATTCACCGACGTCACGAAAGGCAGCGACGGGCTCGGTGCGGTTTCGGCGAGTATCCGATATCGCTCGGCGGCGAAGGGACGGAACTTCTTGAAAAGCCCCCACGTCACATTGTCGATCGAGCAAACGTCGATGTCCCCCTTATCAAGGCGCTCGAGACTCGTGACGTGCGCGCCTGTCATGACGACAAAGGAAAAGAACGGCTCGCCGCCGGCGATCCGCGCAAGCGATAGACGCGGCAGGTTCATCCCAGAGTTCGACAGCAAGCTGTTGCAGCCGAATATTCGCCCACGCAAATCTTCCAGGCGGTCGGCCGGGTCATCGGACCGGACCATAAAGAAGGCCCGATGGCTGGATCCCACGCACCCCGGTATCGTGTAATGCGGCGTGGCCAGCATACGATACTGATCGCGATAGTGCTTGAACAACGGATAACCGCAAATCTGGGTAAAAAGAGTTCCTGGCCTGTCCGCATCGATGCCCTTGGCACCAAGCCGCCACCGCAATGCGGCCAAAAAGGCGGAATTGGCATCTTCCATCTCGGCAAGGCAGTACATCGGCAGGCTTGCCGCTTGCGTCATTTCGCTATTCGCGCCCGATTTTGATTGGTCAAGCATGGCTGCCGGTAAGCGTGAAACATGGTCCCGTCAGGACGTCGAATTCCTGGCGAAGCTGGGTGGATGAATCGGAATGAAATTCGGCGTCACGAACCATCGTCGCGCGATCTCGCCATAACCTCGAAATACGAATCCGCCGTTGTACGCCCGGATCTGCTCACGATGTTGCCGCCATACACGAGGGACTTTCCACCAGGGCAGCGTTGGAAAGACGTGATGAACGACGTGAAGATTGTTCCAGAGAAACAGTAAACCGAAGACCCAGTTCGATTCGACAACCGCGGTGCGTTCGCCGGGCCGCTCACCCCAGCGATGCTCGGTGAAGCTGCGCATCATGCCCAGGACAAGACCAGGGTAGACGAACTCCGCAAGGTATTGCAACGCGGACATGTCGAACACCTCCGCCACAAGCAGCAGGATCATGGCTACTGCGATGAAGTGGTGAGCCCAGATGCCGAGATCTGCGAGGTCTCCGGCAACCATCTTGCCAACTTCCTTGACGAAGAAGTGTGGTGTGCGCAGGAACGGACCAATAAACAGGCGCCCCAGGAACGTCTGGTTGACGATCAGAAGCCATCTCGACAGATTGCCGTAGTCCTCCCAATCTTCCTCCTCATGATAGTACGATTCCGTATCTTCTCCCGGATAGGTGAGATGGTGGTTGCGATGATGCCGCGAATGCGATCGGCGATACAGCTCGAAAGGGAACCAGATGCCGAGTGGCGGCCAGACGAGCGCGCGACGCAACCACCCCGGTATCCCCCGTAGGCTGTGAATCGCCTCGTGCTGCAACGAGAAATGCCATTGCACGACGTAGCCTGCCAGCGGCGCCGTGATCCACCATGGGACATAGCGATGCGAAGCGAGCAGACACAGCCAGGTCACGTAGATCGCTGCCGCCACAAGAAATGTCGGCCCATCGTGTCGCTCAAACCATGATTCGGAAGCAGGGTTGCTAACAGCGCCAAGCAACAGACCGCGTGTCGCGCGGTTCGAGCCAGCAGGTCCGGCATTGCCATCGTCGGAATTACCCGGAGTGAAGCTTGGATCGCCCGACGACATACGTACTCCGTCATAGACGCGCCGGATCGTACGCGGACTGCGCAGCCCTCATCCCGTCATCGTCACCAATTGATTTCCGTGTGGCACGCCCCCAAAGAGACGTGGAGTGCAATTGCGACCTTGAGGCTCGGATTCAGCGAGGTCAACGGAATGAATTTCTGAATGTTGGAAGCTGAGGAGAAGCTCGCTTCACGACTTCCGTCGTTCCTGGCCGTTCATTTGCAGATCGAAATATACCGGTCGCAAATATGATCAATCGGAAAATAGGTTTCTCATCAAGTTGATGCGTTCCCGGTCGCGCAAACGGTTTCACACCGCGGTCTACCCGCCCACGTCATCATTTAAAATCAATTAAGGGCCGATCTTGACCCGGGTGATTCCGAGGTTTGCGGATGGTCAGATCACCATCAACCGGCTGGCGTCAGAAAGATCGGCGAGGTCCAGATTCGTGACTGGTCGCGCTGTCGGGCTGTGATGAATGGCGAATGTTCGATGGCCTTCGCGAGACCAAGCGCCAAGAGGAGCCTTCGGATCTCCTCAGGAAGACCGCGAGCATTGATACCGCCAACAACGCAGCCAATTGGAGAGCGCCGACTACGGCTGTCTTTGGGCTGATTTCCAGATGAATATCTTGCCACATCAACATAGCGAGCGGCGTTTTGGACGGCGAGCTCAAGAACATACTCAGGGCGAGATCATCGAATCCGGCGAGAAAAGCGAAAAGAAAGGCGCTGGCGAGGGCTGAAACGAGAAGCGGCAGCGTAACTGTCAGGAAGGCCGTCATCGGCGCGGCGCCCAGACCGACTGCCGCTCGCTCGACATCCATGTCGCTGTTTTGCAAGGCGGCCGTCATGATGATGACCACGTAGGGAAATCCGAGAACCGTAAAGCCCAGCCAGAAGCCAGCGATTGTACCGTTGAGCTTCAACGCAACAGTGAGGAAGAACAATCCGATCCCAAGCACGATTTGGGGCAGGATCATCGGGACGATTGCGGCCAGCCACATGACCCTGCGCGCGCGAAAGGCACCTCTGGTTAGAAAGACGCTATAAGCTGTCCCCACCAGCGATGCCGTGGAGGCGGAAAGTGCGGCCATGCTGAAACTGAAGAGTGCTGCGTCGCGCCAGCGCTGATCGGCGAGCAGTGACTTAAACCAGCGTGTAGAAAGGCCCGGTGGTGGAAACATGAGATAGGGCGCATTGCTGAACGCGATCATGACGACGACGATCATCGGCGCCAGCAGGAACAGCAGCACCAAGATGAAGAGGACGAAGAGACAAGGACTGGCGACAAAAGCCATTGCGTCGCACAAAGTAAGAAGCGCTACCGCCACCTGGCCGATACCCAATCGCCGATCCCAGGCACCACTGCGCGGGCCGCCTTCTCCGGACCGCCATCGATCGTGCCCGACAGCTCCCAGAGGGACAATGTTCCGGCGAAACAGCACCAGGAACGCGCTCACCCCGAAAAACAGCATGCAAGCCAGGGCGGCTGCGAAATCGAAATCCGCCAATGTCGAGACGCGGACTTCAATAGCCTGGGCCACCATGTAGTCGCCAGGGGCTCCAAGCATGGCTGGCGTGATGTAAAAGCCAAGGGCGCATAGAAAGACCAGCGCGCATCCGGCCGCCAGTCCCGGAAGCGAGAGCGGAAAAACGACCGTCCAGAAGACGGTCGCCGGGCCGCCGCCAAGACTCTGCGCGGCCTTGATCAGCGCCGGATCAAATCTCCGCAAGGCGCCGTAGAGCGGCAGGATCATCATCGGCAGAAGGATGTGGACCATGCCGACATAGCTGCCAAAGCTGCTGAAGACCAGCGGCAACGGCTCGCTTGTCAGGCCGACGGCAATGAGGAGCCGGTTCGCAATGCCGGAGCTGCCGAGAATCGCGATCCAGCTATAGGAACGGATCAGGATGCTGGTCAGATAGGGAATCGCCACCAGCATCATAACCGGAACGGCATAGCGGCGGATCCGGGTCGCTACGAAATAGGCATAGGGATATCCCAGCAACGCACACAGCCCGGTGACGGAAAACGCCATCCATAGGGTCTTGAGGAAAATTCCCAACAAGACGGGCGTGTGAATGATGTCGGTGTAGGCTTGAATGCTCCAATGCCCCTGATGCCGCAGGCTTATCCAGACTACGATGGCCATCGGCGAGGCGTAGCCAGCAATCAGAAGCGCAACTCCGGGCAAATAGAGAGCTATCCGTCCCGCCCGCCCACATCGCCCGTCGGAGAGTTTGGTTATCTTAGCCTCCGGCAATCCACCGTTCCCACTCAACGATGGCGCGTCGCAGGCCAGTTTCTCCCGTAGTATCCATCGCATTCCAGAAGGCATAGTCCTGGACAATCTGTCGCTCTTTGAGCCCGGGCGCCGTAGGCATCAACTCGGCGCGCTCTTTCGAGAGGTGTTGGAACGCTCGAGCGTTGGTGGGTCCATAGGTGATGAGCTCCGAGAATCTCGCCTGAGGCTCCGGACGGCTCATATAGGCGATGTATTTCTGCGCGTTCTCAACATTCACGGTTCCCTTTGGAACAGCCCAGGCTGCCCATTGCAAAATACCCTGATTCCAGCTCTTGCCGATCTTTGCTCCTTGATCATTTGCGCCGTCGATGCGCCCATTCCAGGCGCTTCCAATCGTTGCCTGTTGGTCGACCTGGAGCTGCACCGACTCGGCTCCGCTGGCCCACCATTTGACGACATTGCTTCGCAGATTGTCGAGGCTCCGAAAGGCACGCTTCCAGTCCAGCGGATAAAGCTTTTCGGGTGGAACACCATCGGCTAGCAGCGCGATCTCATAAGTCGCGCCATCTGCGGCATTGGTCCCGGTGGCAAGCGTCCGCCTTCCGGGAAAATCCCGAGAATTCCATAGATCGGCCCAACTCGAGGGAGTCTTGCTCCCGAACTTCTCGGCTTCATACGCAATCAGCATCGAGTAGATCATCGCCGGCGCGTAGTTCTTCTCGGCAGCAACGACGTCATAGCCCTCTCGGTCCTTGCTCGCCCAGAGATCGTAGTCGATGGGGAGCAGCAGTTGGTCCTTCTCGAAGTTGGCGATCGCGCCTCCGGAGAGCAGAGAGACGTCGTGCTTGGGAGCCCCTGCCAAGACTGCCGCCAACTGCACGCCGGACGCCACGCCTGGCTGATGAATGACCTTGATTCCGGTTTCCGCTTCGAAGGGTTCAGAGTAGGCCTTCAGTTGGGCGACACCCATGGACCCGCCGCCGTCATGGACGACCACGGAGTCGCTACCTTTTAGTATTGACCCCGCAATGGCTGGCGCCGGAAAGGTGAACCGCGCGCCGCCGGCCAGCGCCGCGCCGCCAAGAAATGTCCGTCGGGTGAGCTTAAGCGGCATGGGACTTCTCCTGATTTGCGACCGAGGATTGGTCGAATAGACGAACGCTACCCGGACGGAAGCGTAGAACGGCCACGTCGCCCGGCCGCCAGGCGCGCTCTCGCGCTGGCTGTTCGGCAATCAGCCGGTGTCCGGCCGCCTGCACCAGCACGGTTTGGGTCGATCCGCTGAAAGCAGTCTCGATGATGCGGCAGGCCTCGCCCTCCTCATGTTCGAGGCAAAGCAGGACGTCTTCCGGGCGAACCCCTGCCCTTGCGCCTGTTCTCGGACTATTCGTCGCAAGCGCATGTGCCAGCCCCGACGCAAATCCGGCAACGCGCAGACTGCAGCTGGCGAGCGGCAGGAAATTCGTGCGGCCGATGAAGTCAGCGACAAATGCATCGGCCGGCTGGTGATAGAGAGCTGCCGGCGTACCCACCTGGCGAAGCCGGCCATGATCCAGCAGCGCGATCCGATCTGCCATTGACATCGCCTCCTCCTGATCATGGGTAACGAGAATAACGGTGGTCCCGAGCTCTCTCTGAAGCAGCTTGAGCTCGAGTTGCATGTGCTGCCGCAGCTTCCTGTCCAACGCACTCATCGGCTCATCCATCAGAAGCACCGTCGGATTGGAGATCGTCGCTCGCGCGATCGCGACGCGCTGCTGCTGGCCGCCGGACAGTTCGCCGATCGATCGCGCACCAAGACCCGTCAGCTTGATAAGATCGAGTGCCGTTGCGACCCGCTGCCGGATTTCCTGATCCGAACAGCCCCGTCGCCGCAACGAATAGGCAAGATTCTCCGCGACACTGAGATGGGGGAACAGCGCATAGCGCTGAAACACCATACCGATGCCGCGTCGGTGGGCTGGCACACGGTCGATGGCTTGTCCGCCGATCAGGATCTGGCCGCGGTCTGGAAATTCGAAGCCAGCAATCGCCATGAGGGCGGTCGACTTCCCCGATCCGCTTGGACCAAGAATTGCGAGAAACTCGCCTGCCTGCACGGTGAGGGACAGATCATCGAGCGCGACCGTCGGGCCGTAGGTCTTGCTCAGCGATCGAACCTCGACACTTTGCCCCTTAACCGTGCTCATATCGGTCTCTCACCTTATGAGCGGAAGCGAATGATCGAGCGCCGAAAGGCGCTCAGGTGCTTCATCGGTCACGATGAACGTCTCCCCAAGGCTCATCGCAAGACCAGCTTCGCTGTCGAGAAGGATCATGTGCAGGAAGATCACCATTCCGGGCGCAATGGACACTGGATTGCCTGCATAGGCCATCGGCCACTCCATCCAAGCTGGTGGATAGGAAGTTCCGAGGCTATAGCCGCACGCGTTGAGTCTCGCGTGCTGGAACCCGTGGCGATCGAGTACCTCGGCGTGAGCATCGAACAAATCACCGAAGGTGAATCCTCGCTTCAGCCGCCGCTGGCAGGCGGCGAGAGCCTCGACCGCCCCAGCATGCATGCGACGTTGCGTAGCGCTCGCCTGCCCGACCAACGCCGTTCGCATGAGGACCACATGGTAGTGACGATAGGCTGCTGCGAACTCTACCGTCACCTGGTCGATCTCGCCGATCGTCCCTTTGCCGGTGAAATAGCGGCACTGCAGAGCATTATCGCCGGCCCCGCAGACGAAACGTCCGGCCGCCGGATCGCCTCCCGCCTTGAGGACCGTGCCGTACAGTTCGGCCAGGATGTCGGCCTCGGAATTTCCGGGCACGCACTTGGCCAGTCCGTTCCGCCATGCCTGATCGGCAATGCGGCCGGCGTCGCGAACATAGACAAGCTCGGCAGGAGACTTGATGAGGCGCAGGGCCGAGATCAGCTCGGACGCATCCTCCAATTTGGCATCCTTGGCAAATGCCGCGTCCACCAGCTTGCCGCGCTGCGCATTGAGCGTCGTGGCACCGTATTCGACGCCGATCCGGCTGCCGAACTTGAAGCGATCGCGGATCGCGCCAAATAACGTCTCCGCGGGGTTCGCGCCATGCTGATCGACCCAGACGCGTACATCGTCGACTGTCGAAGTCAGCCGTGCCTGCCGAATGTCCGCAGAACGCGTCAGCAACACCATATCGCCGCTAACGCCGAACCAAAGACACTGAAACTGCGAGTATCCGGATGTGTCATAGCCGGTGAGCCAATACATGCTTTCCTGTCGAAATATCAAAAGGCCCGACAGGCCAAGTCGGGTCAATTCATTTTGCAGTCGCTGCTGTCGTCCCTCGAACTCAGAGCGCGTGAAGTGAAGCGCCATTTTGTCCTCGCATCATGCCCGCCATTGTGAACTCCCCTCAATGATTCGACCGCTGCTACCCGATTTCAGGCGTCCGAATGCGTCAACACCGCTCAGAAGCTCAGCATATCGATGGTATTTGGGCCGGATCGAAATTGACCAGGAGCACGAATGACAATTGTCGTGAAAATCGCGCCAAGCGTGGCCGTCTCGTTATTCCCTTTAGTCGTTTGTATCCGTCAAATCCTCCCCGTCGTAAGATCTTCGACGCCTCCTGCCTCACCGGGCGACTGCACGGCTTGCGGCATCGGGGTTCTCGCAAAGTTGGCGAACGGCAGTTCATGGTCGTCAGGTCTTCTCAACGCATCATGTCCCCGCATTCTCAAGCCCAGTTGTGAAGGGGCGGATTTCGTTCGTTCAGCACGTAGTCGCCGATCAAATGATATTTCCACCGCACAGGGTCATGCAGCGTATGCGTGCGCGCGTTGCGCCAGTGCCGATCGAGGTTGAGGCTTGTGCGGGCATTGCTCGCGCCACCAAACTCGAATAGCTTGGATGAGGCGAACAGCGCCGTATCGTTTGCCAGCACTTTTCCCTCGGCGACCGCCACTGAGGCGCGCGCAACGTCCGCCTCGTTCTGATGGTCCCGTACCGCATCCATGATCCGAGCGGCCCGTTCAACCATCGCGCTGGCGGAGTGCACTCGGATTTGGAGATCACCGAGCGAAGCAATCGTATGGGGATCGTCCTGTGGACGTTCCACTCCACTATCGATCCAAGGACGCGAAGCCGCGCGCGCAAGCCGCACCGCCTCCGCAAAGGAGGCCCGCGCAATTCCGAGGTCGATCGCAGCATGCAGGAGCTGGGCGAAAGGACCGCTCAAGCTCGGCCTTGAAAACGATTTGTGGCGCTCGACAACATGCGCGGGATTGACCTCAACGTCATCAGCAATCACCGTGCCGCTTGCCGACGTTCGTTGCCCGAATCCGTTCCAGTCATCGACGACCGATAACCCGACGGCGTCGCGCTCCACATACGCGTAAACGACGTTGCCATCATCGTCGACGCCGGAGATGGGTATCCAGTCCGCGAACAACGCGTTGGTGCAATAGACCTTGTGGGCGTTCAATCTCAGGCCCGTGGCCGTTCGGCTGATGCGACTGCGAATGTCCTGCACATCCTTTCCGCCGGCCTCGGCGAACGCATTGCCGATCACTTTGCCGCGCAGCACTTCAGTAAAGAAGAAACGCTTCTGCTCTTCAGTGCCGATGCGATGCAGGTTCTCGAGCAACAGGTAGTTGTTCTGCGGAAGCTGCCCAATCGACGGATCGGCCTCCGAAATCGTCGCGACGACCTCGATGATGGTCTCGAACGAAACGCCGGCGCCGCCGAACTCGGGTCGGATGCCGATACCCCACAATCCGCTTTGCACAAATTGCCTGACTTCCTGGTGCGGCAGGCGCCGCTGATTGTCGCGCTCGGAAGCGCCGTTGGCGAGCGCCGGGGCAAGCTCTCGCGCGACCGCAAGCGCTTCCTCGGACGTACGGATCACACGAGCGGCAGCATGCGAGGACGCTCGATCCAAGTGCGTGATGGGAGGCGCTATATTCATGGCGGTTGCTACCTTTCAGACGCTCTGTGCGACGTGGCCAGGCCGACGAGAAATTCAAAGATGATCCGAGCGCAGAGAAAAGCGGCGAGACCTGCGGCATCGTGGAGTGGGCTAACGCAGTTGACGTCGATCGCAACGATGTTGAGGCGGCGGAGCGATCTTGCGACTTGCAAACCCTCGCGAGCCGTGACGCCCTCCCAGCTCGGGGTGATGACGCCGGGCGCCACCGACGGATCGAAGAAATCCATATCCCAGCAAATATAGACCGGACGATCGCCGAGCTGCAGGCTCACTTCGTCGAATATCGCCGCAATGCCGCGATCCAGCAGCTGCGCGATTGTTATTAGCTGATAGCCAAGTTGGCGAGCATGCGCATAAAGCCCCGTCGAGGAGACTGGACCGCGCAGCCCGATATGGAACGATGCCGTCGGGTCAAGCAGCTGTGACTCGACGGCTCGATGGAAGGCTGCCGGCCCCGCATTTCCAACCAGCGGATAGGCATCCGTGTGTGCATCCAAATGCACCACCGCGAGCTCCGGGTAACGTCGTGACACCGCGCGGAGCAGAGGCAGCGTGACGCTGCCGTCCCCTCCAATCATCACTGGAACCGCATTCGTGTCGACGAGAGTGCCGGCGAAATCGGCGATGGCGCGCTGAGAGGCGTCAAGGTCGCCATGCTGCACGCGCGCGTCCCCGACGTCGACCAGTCCGAGCGCCGCCAGGACGTCGCAATCGCTGTCGGGATCCACCGCGCGCAACTGGATCGACTGTTCACGCACGCTCCGCGGTCCAAGCCGCGAGCCCAGGCGCGAGGCGTGTTGACCGGCATCAAACGGAAGTCCGCCGATGACGGCTCGCGATTGCGGCGGTACGCGAGCCACAAAGGGCGCGCCCATGAAGGTGAGCGGGGCCGCAGCGTCAATTGGAGCGTCGTCAGCCATGCTCATGACGCAAGCGCGTCGAGGTATCGGTTCTGAACCTCGAAATAATTGCGAGCGTACCATTCGGCATCAACCGCCACCTGACGCGCGAGGTTTTCAGGTGACCCGGGGTTTTGCTCCTGCAATTCGGCCGGAACGAGCTTGTTAGCAGCCGGATTGATCGGCCCCCAACCAAGCCTTTTGAGCAGCGCCACCTGAAGCGCCGGATCTTGCGATAGCGCCACCCATCGCCAGGCGTCCTTGGCGTTCTTCGTTCCCTTCAGAACGTTCCAGGCGGCGATCAGGAGAATGGCCTCATTGAAGTGATAATTGACCCGTCCTTTCGTGTCCTCCTTCACGCCTTGCGCACGGGTATTCCAGAGGCTGCCGATCGATACCTCTCCCGATCGGAGCAACTGCTGGGCTTCCGACGTATTGCTGTAGAAGATCGTGTCCTTCTTGATCGCACGCACCTTCTCCAGGCCGCGATCGACATCCAGCGGGTACAGCTTGTCCCGTTCAACGCCGTCCGCCAGCAGGGCCGACTCCAGAACACCCTCGACATTGTTGCGCAACGCGCGCGTTCCCTTGAAATTCCGCGTGTCCCAGAAATCCTTCCAGGTTCGCGGCGGCGCCGCACCAAAGCGCGCGCTATCGTAAGTGATGACGAAAGAGAAGAAGTATGAGCCGACGCCCCATTCGGTGCGGAACTGGCTCGGCACCGCGTCGAGGTCGACAATGGATTCATCGACCTTTTCCAGCAGACCTTGCCGGCCGAGCTCCAGCGCAGACAGGAGATTTCGGTCGGCCACGTCCCATGCAACATTGCCCGACTCGACCATTGCCTTGATCTTTCCGGGCGTGGGACCCGTCGTGTCGAATGCGACACGACTGCCCGGATAACGTTTCACGAACTCCGCCGCGAGGACGTCACGCTGGACAGGCAGTGCGTCCCCACCCCAATTGGCAACCACGAGCTCGTTCTGCTGCGCATTCGCGGAAGATGAGAAAGCCAGGGAGCCTGTACCGACGCCCAGCGCTGACAAGAGTTGAAGGAAGTGGCGGCGATGGACGGTCTTGCCTTGCGTCGCCGCCCGGAGCGACCACTCGAGGTGCTGCGTATAATCGGTATCTTGCGAAAAGTCGGGCATGACATCTCCTTTCAATTCAAGCGATTCTCTTGGAAGCCGGCAACAGCCAAAGGGCGGGCGCCGCGTAACGACAGGGCTGAAAGCACCAGCAATGTTGCGACCAACGCCAGAGTGCCTAGCGCCGCAACGATGGGATCGAGATTTAGGAAGAGGCTCTGCCAGATTTGCTTCGGCAAAGTGTTCACGTTGCGGCTCGTGATGAACAGCGTCACAACGATCTCATCCCAGGAGGTCACCAACGCGAGCACAAAGCCCGCCGCGATGCCGTAGCGAATCTGCGGCAACAGCGCCTTCAGGAGCGCTTGTATCGGCGAGGCCCCAAAGCTACGGGCGAGTTGCAACGTTGCCGGATGCACCGAGGACAACGCGGCGGAAATCGAGAGTATGGCAAACGGCAGTCCTTTGATCGCGTGAACGAGTATCGTTCCCGTGAAGCTGTCGAACAACCCCAGGATCGACAAGGCGCGATGGTAGGCAACGGCATGAACAATCCCGGGCACGATTAACGGTCCGAGCATCAGTACCCGCAGGAGGCGAACCGCGCGGCCCTGTCGCTGCCATGCACCGAGGCAGAATGCGAGACCGAGCAGGACGGCAAGACTTGCAGCCGGAAACGCAATGCCGAGGCTATGCAGCAAGCTATCGCGCCAGGTTGGGTCGCCGAACAGGCGCTGATAGTGCAGCGTGGACAAGCCATTGTGCGGCATCGACAGGAAGCGGGTGTCGCTGAACGACATCGGCACGATCGCAATCAGCGGCAACACGAGGAATGCCACCACCAGAAGGGACATGTAGCGCGCGGGCCCGAACGGAGCCGCGATCATGGGTGATCGCGTGCTCATGTCTTCGGCTTGGCCGTGGCCAGGTCGAGCAGGTAGCTAAACCGCCATACCAGGCCGCCTGTGACGAGGAGGAGTAGTGTGCTTAGAGTCGTCGCGATGTCCCAGCGAAGTGTTTCCGTCACCTGGACGGATATGAATTCAGCCACCATGACGGTCTTGCCACCGCCCAGAATGGCGGGCGTCAAATAGAAGCCCAGCGACATGATCGAGGTAATGAACGCCGCGGCTGCCAGGCCGGGACGCGACAGCGGTAAGAAGACGCGAACGAAAGCCTGGAGGCGATTTGCACCCAGCGACCGCGCCACCTGCGGCAGAGTTCCTTCGATCTGCGCCATCTGGACGTAGATCGGCAGGATGGCGTAAGGCAACATGTAGTGTACCATGCCCAGTACGACGCCGAATGTATTGCGCACCAGCGACAAGGGGTGCTCCAGCCAGCCCCAGTGCAGCAGGATGCTGTTCACGATTCCGCCGGGCGCCAGCAAGGCTATCCATGCGTAGTTTCGGACAAGCACGGAAATCCATAAAGGCATTAGCACACTGGCGAGCATCAGTTTTCGAGCTGCCGGACTGGCCTGTACCAACCCGTAAGCGGTCACGTATGCCAGGAGCAGCGTAATGCCCACAGTCAGGCAACTGATCCAAAGCGTGTTTCCGACGACCGAGCGAACCGTTGGGTTCAGAAGGACAGCCAGATAATTTCCAAGTCCCGGCTTCGGCACCAGAAAACTCAGGCCAACCACTCCCGCCAGCGGAACCAGGTAAGCCGCCACGAGCACAAAGGCGGAGCCCGCCAACATCCGATCTTGCACGGACCAATCGCGAGCCGATGCAACCGGAAGACACGAGCGTAGCAGCCCTCTCGGCACCGTCAGCGCAGGGCTCATGCGGCCAGCTCCGACGAAACCGCGGAGAGCTCCGACGAAGCTGTATGGCTTTTCGGTAGACACCACAGTCGCTCGCTGTCGAAGACCAGCCAAACGTCTTCGCCGGGCGCTATCGGCGATGCGGCAGCAGGCAACGTGACCGCCAGGGTGTCATCGCCTACAGCAACGACAATGTCGATCGAGGCGCCCAGAAACGTCCGGCTGACGACTTTGCCGCGCATTCGGTCGTCGGAATGCGATGCTCCGCCTCGAACCGCCTCAAGGGTGATGCTTTCGGGACGAACCGCAAGAACGCAGGGACCGGCAGTCAACGGCACAGCTCCGGGGCCCACCGCAATCCTGTAGCCGCGCCAGTGAAACTGGAGCCGGCCGTCGGCTCCGACGAGCGCCATCGCATTCAGCAAATTATTTTTGCCGAGAAAGCTCGCGACAAAGCGGCTGGCTGGCCGGTCGTAGATCGCGCGCGGCGAACCAACCTGCTCGGCGCGGCCTCGATTCAACACGACGATGCGGTCGGACAGGGCGAGCGCTTCCTGCTGGTCGTGCGTGACATGGATGAAAGTTGTCCCAACCTGCCGATGAAGCCGAACAAGTTCAGCCTGCAAGTCGCGCCGCAAGGACGCGTCGAGCGCGCTCATCGGCTCGTCCAGCAACAACAGATCCGGCTCGAAGGAGAGTGCGCGTGCCAACGCGACGCGCTGCTGCTGCCCGCCGGAAAGATGCATTGGAAGGCGGTTGCCCAAGCCTTCAATTTGCAGAAGCTCCATCACTTCCTGAACACGGCTGTCGATGCGTGTTCTGAGGGTATGGCGCACACGCAATGGGAAGGCGATGTTTTCGTAGGCCGTCAAATGAGGAAAAAGGCCGTAACCTTGTGGCACGACGCCAAACCGGCGCGTCTCCGGTGGGAGAAGCGTGATATCCTCCCCGTCCAGATAGACGCAGCCGCGGTCCGGCGCGGCAAAACCAGCGAGAACCGCAAGCAGCGTCGATTTGCCGGACCCGGATGGTCCCAGCAATGTCAAGAATTCGCCGCGAGCAACGTCGAGAGAAACAGACTCCAACGCGTTGAGCTCGCCGTAGCGCTTGCAGATGCCATCGAGCTCCAGAAAATTCGATGACATCACGGTTCGCTTGCCTTCGTGCGTTGGTCCGGCCGGAAGGATGACCCAGGCGACATTCTGGTTGTCTCGAGATGAATTCAAACGCTGGTCCAAGAGGCGCGATGATGTTGTCGATGATGTGCAATGTCGAGTGCTGCCGGGAAAAAACGATAAACCCACCATGCAAGTGGCGCCGACATGCGTTCTGTTTCGCGTTCGATCTGGTTGTTGGAAATGCCATTGCGCATCGATATCCCAATACATGCCGGGTTGAGTCCGCCCGACGCGACTCTTGCGTAGAAGGAAAGCTGCTCCCGCCGGCTGTGCGCTCCCGCATAACTATGTTCACGCCTCCGGTTCGTTACGTGCCGCCCACTGTGGTCACCTCGCATTGTGATTGTCCAAACAGGAATGGCATGATTTTCACGATAACTGTCATCCTTGGCACTGGCCAACGTGCGTGCGCGCGCTAACGATCTTGATCAGTGCAGGCGCGCCCAACGTCTTCCCAGCCGATTCCGGCACCGCCCGAGCAGCAACCGATCTCAAAAGGAGTACATCGATGAAACTGAGGCTTTTGCGCAATGCCACCCTAATACTGGAGGTGGCCGGCCGCACGATCTTGATCGATCCCTTCTTTGCGCCGAAACACAGTCGGCCAGCCTTTGCAGGGCGCTCGCGCAATCCCTTGGTGGACCTTCCGACCAGCACCGACGAGATTCTCGACGGCGTCGAGCTTGTCATCGTCTCTCATCTACACTCGGATCATTTCGATTCCCTCGCTCAGTCCCTGGTGCCGAAGCAACTGCCGCTGATCAGCCAGCCGGGCGACGAGGACAAAATTCGCTCCTTCGGCTTCGAGAACGTGACGCCATTGATCGACACCATCGATTGGCAAGGCATCAGGCTAACGCGGCGCGACGGACAGCACGGTTTTGGCGCGGTTGTCGAGAAGATGGGCCCCGTGATCGGCTTCAGCATCGAGGCTGCGCACGAACCGACGCTCTACTGGTCGGGCGACACGGTTTTGTATCCGCCCGTCGAAGCGACGATACGTAACACCCGTCCCGACATCATTGTCGTCCATCCTTGTGGCGCTCTGTGGGAGGGCGAGCAGATCGCCATGGACGCCGAGCAGGCTGTTGCGGTGTGTAACGCCGCGCCTGACGCCATTGTCGTCGCGACTCATCTCGATTCGCTGGATCATGCCACGGTCGGTCGCGCCGATTTGCGGCAGCATGCGCTCGCTCGCGGAATATCTGCCGCGCAACTCCGAATCCCCGACGATGGACAGATCCTGGAGTTCGGTGCCGCCGTCGCGGCCCCCCATGCCGCGGCTAGGTAATAAGGAGCCTGCAATCGCGCCGATAATTTCGAAAAGCGTGCTGCGGGCGCCGGCTTTTGCGGGCAGGCCGCCGTACTTCAAACGGCTTCGAGAAGCTCGCGCGCTTTGAGCGAGGGTTCAAATGCATCCCATGCCTTGATGGCCGCGTCGCGCTTGCCGCACACATAGGCCATCGCGGTAGCTCCTTCGACGAGAAGCATGATCCGCGTTGCCAACCGCTTGGATGACGTAATGCCCTGGTCGGCCAGGACAGACGCGACATATCGTTCCATGTCACGCTTGTAACGGAGCACCGCGCGACGGACCGCGGAATTTCCGTCGTGGATTTCGCCTGCAACGTTGTTGAACACGCAACCTTCAAAATTGGCACGACGAAACCATTGATCATGCCAAAGGAATATCGCCCTCACCTTGCCGCGCGGGGAGCGGCTTTTGTCGACAAACGCCTTCAAGGAATGCATGGAGCGCCGCGCGCACTCCTGGAGGGCCTCGACGATCAGCGATTCCTTCGATCCAAACTGATTATACATCGTCATCCTCGTAACACCGGACTCCGCGATGTTGCGCTCGATACCGACGGCTTGAATGCCTTCGAGCTCGAACAGGCGGATGGCCGCTTCTAGAATTTTTTGTCTCTTCGACTGCATTGGACAAGAATGGTTTGGTTTCGTTAGCTCAAGACTAGAGTAAGAACGCGCCAGACGCCATAGTGGGGCTGGAGCGTCTCCGAGTGCCCTGCGGCGGGGTATGGGTGTGCGTCCGGAAGGAATACGGCGGGCACGTTCCGACCAGACATTCTCACCGTTTTGCCGCTCTCGCCGTCAGTAGCTGCGGCGCTTTTCCGGGAAGGTCTCCTGAAAGCAGGCCCGATAGCGCGTCGGGCTCGTCGCTAGATTCGCGCGAAAGTGATGCCGTAGCGTGTCGACCGAGCCGAACCCCGACATCTCGGCAACCTGTTCGATTGAGGCCCGCGTATCCTCGAGAAGCATCTTCGCATGGTTCATCCGCTCGAGCGTAATCCACTCTCCCGGCATGGTGCCCGTCGCATCCATGAACCGTCGGATGAAAGTCCGGCGCGACATACGCGCCCGCTCTGCCAGCCTATCGATCGCCAGGTCTTCTTCGAGATTTTGCTTGATCCAGACTAAGAGATCGCCCATCGCATTGCGCACCGGTTGCGTGCGGCGCGGAATGTACTGAGCCTGGCCTCCCGCCCGGTGAGCTGGAACGACCAATCGGCGCGCGACATCGTTGGCGGCGCGGGTCCCGAAATCACGCTCGACGATGTGAATACAAAGGTCCAATCCGGCAGCGCGGCCCGCGGAGCTCAGAATGTCCCCATCGTCGACGTATAGTACGCTGGAATCGACTTCAATATCGGGATACTTCCGCTTGAGCGCCTCGGCCTGAGCCCAATGCACCGCCGCACGACGGCCCGACAACAGGCCCGTCGCCGCCAGCACGAAGACACCTGCGCAGATCGTCGCAATCCTGGTGCCGCGGGCATGCGCCGCCCTTAAGCGCTGAAGAATGTTGCGCGGCGGCAGCGCGTCGATATCCTGCCATCCCGGCACGATCACGGTCTCTGCATCGTTCAGCGCATCCAGCCCTCTGCTGGCTTTGATTTGAACGCTGCACGAACTCGATGTCATTCCGCGCTTTCGATCGCCGCAGACCGCCACGTCGTACCAGCCGGGTCCCATGTTGGGCAGGCCAAACACCTCCATGGCGATCCCCAGTTCGAAGGTGTTGACCCCGTCATAGGTCAGAATAGCGATCTTCCGGGAGTTCATGCCAGGTCACTGCGCGCGGTTTGACACGATATTCATCATAATCGGCATTCGTGCCAGTGGTCAATCGCGCAACACCGCGTCAGGATCATCCGCAAATATGTTGCTCGGCACTGATCGCGTGTCCTGCGCATGGCGCTGCGATGCGGCGCACGTTTACGCGCGACCAACGCTCGGCGCTGCGCATAACGCCAGCCGGCGAACGGCGAGACTCGGCAATGCATCGGGCGTCAAGCGCTATCGAAAGTATTCGCAGACGTCATACCAACAGCAATCTGACGAAACCGCAGCCAGGGGAGCTCCCAATGAAACTCGCGTCGTCGGCCGACCAGAATGCCGCCCAGGGACAGCTCGTCGGCGTTGGGCTTGTCCAGGTCCCCAGCGAGCCTGTACGTGATCGCTGGTACTCGCTAGCGGTGCTGGTGTCGGGGATATTCATGACGACCCTCGACCTGTTCATCGTCAACGTCGCGCTGGAGCGCATCCGGCAGAATCTGCATGCGAGTCCCGCCGATCTGCAATTGGTGATGGTCGCCTACAGCGCGGCCTACGGCGTGTTTCTGATGAACTGCGCACGTCTTGGCGACCTGTTTGGCCGAAAGCGGTTGTTCCTGATCGGAACGGGCGTCTTCACCGTCGCATCCGCCCTGTGCGGCGTCGCACCGTCAGCGGCGTTCCTCATCGCTGCGAGAGTCCTGCAAGGCATAGGCGCAGCGCTCCTGATGCCGCAGATTCTGGCGACCATCCGCGTGTTGTTCGAAGGCGAGGCGCGGCCGAAAGCCTTTAGCATCATGGGTATCGTCCAAGGCCTGGCTTCACCGATAGCGCAGATCGGCGGAGGCTTGCTCGTCACCTATGACTTGTTCGGCCTCGGGTGGCGCCTCATCTTCTTGATCAACGTGCCGGTCGGCCTGGTGATGCTCCTGCTCGGCTCAATGTGGATCATCGAAACCCGAGCCCCGGTTCCCGCTCGGTTGGACGTCAAGGGGGCGATCATCCTTGCCTCGGGTCTTCTGATCTTGTTCGTTCCGTTCCTTGAAGGCCAAGATCACGGCTGGCCGTGGTGGTCGATCGTTCTCCCCCTCAGTTCGGTGGCCATCTTTTATCTGTTTGCGCGCTTCGAGGCCGCACTCGTGCGCCGGGGTCAGGTTCCGATTTTCGATATCACCATGCTGTCCAATCGCCGCCTGCTCGCCGGCGTGATCGGCGTATTTTTGTTCTTCGCCTCCATCAGCTCCTTTTTCCTGTCCCTGACATTGCTCCTGCAAGCGGGCCTCGGCTACACCCCTCTGGTCGCCGGGCTGATCTTCACTCCTACGGCGCTCGCGTTCATCACCGCCGCGCGTCTCAGCCCCGCTATCGTGCGCCACATGGGCGGCCGATCCTTGCTGCTCGGCGTCGGCGCCTTCTTCACCGGTCTCACGCTGTCCGTACTCGTCGCCTTCATCGTCCCGACCAGCGCGCCGCTGTTGGTTGCTTCGTTGATCTTCAATGGTTTCGGCCAGGGCCTGACCATTCCGCTCGCGCTCAACGCCAGCCTTTCCACGGTTCCCGAAGCGCAGGCCGGCATGGCCTCCGGTATGGTCGGCACCATGCAGACATTGGGAGCGGCATTTGGTGTAGCGATCGTCGGCGTGATCTTCTTCGCCGACTTATCGGAACCAGCACTCACACTGGAGGCCAGGAGCTACCACTACGGACACGCTCTGGGCACGGCGACCTATTTCAACTTGTTCGCAACGGCGCTGAGCGCGCTTTGCTTTCTCTACCTCACCCGCACAAAGCGAGCCTGAGAGCGGACCGCGGCACGCGCGCATGGAGAGGCACTCATCACAGCGCGCGATGCGACGCGCGCGATATATATGACAATCAGGGGATGAACTTGTGTTACTCGCTCTCATCGCGGGCTAATGCATGACAAAGCAGCAATGCGCCCCGCCCGATTGGGATTTCCGCGCCGCTCACCCGAGCAAGAGACAAGGATATTCATGCTGCAGCCACACGGTCTCGCAGCATTAGATGTGCAGCGAAGCACGGTGCGATTGGAAGCATCATTGCATTCTCTCTTTGATTGAATATAGCGCCTTGACTCTAGGCATTGCCGCCATAAAGTTAGACTGACCGGTCGATATAGATCACTTCGAAAAGCAGAACCGGACTGCAAATCAGACCTCTTATCAACGAATCGAAGCAAGCCTGTTCCGAACAACGGATGGGCCGGCGGCGGCGTGTTTTGGTCGCCGACAGACGTGCCATGCGACGATAGGTGCACGATGCATATTGGTTGGCGCAACAGGTTCAAGCCACAGGCGCGGCGCGCAATGCGTAGCGCTGGGCGGTTAAGCTCATGGCATTTATCACTACGGATGATCGATGGAATCTCGCGCCACGCTGCGCACTAGCACCCGACATCTGACGAAGACCGCGTTCGACTCCCCTGGAAACAGCGAAAGGGACTATCCATGAATCGTCTCAATGATGCCTTCCCTGCGGTCGACAATGTCGCAACCGCGCCTCCGGTTCTCGAGGCCGACCGGCTGGATGCGATCGACAGGCTTCGGGACTATCTGCGTTCCGAACGAGCCGCGGTCCTGGACATCCTCACCGAGACGGCAACGTTCCAGGCGGCTGAAGCCGAGATCCTGGCGTCCGAACGCGCGTTGTCGGGTGCTGCGGATGAAGTGATCAACAATCGCCCGAAGACGCTGAACCATCTCGCCGCCTTCATGCCGTCCAATGTTCTGCTCTACTCCTACGTCCTGTATGCTGTCGTTCCATCACTATATATTCGCAAGATCTCGCTGCGACCGTCGAGCTACGTGAAAGAGCCGATGGAGCGGCTGCACCGGCTGCTCGCCCCGCATCATCGATTGCCGATCGATGTTGTGACCTACGAGCAGAAGGTCTTCGTCGAACGGGTCGCGCGGGACGCGGATGTCGTAGTGTTCACCGGAACGTTCGGCAATTCGGAGAAGCTGCGAAAATCGCTGCCACGCGAGCAACTTTTTGTCTTCTTTGGGCAAGGAGTGAACCCATTCATCGTTGGCCCCTTGGCGGATTTCGACAAGGCGATCCGCGATCTCATCCAGGTCCGGCTGTTCAACTCGGGGCAGGATTGCATGGGTCCCGACGCCATCTTCGTCCCGAGAACCCACAGCACCGTCTTTCTTAAAAGGCTTCAGTTGGCGCTGGAGAAGCTGAAATTCGGATCGCGCAAACATGCCGACGCCGATTACGGGCCGCTGTTCTACGGCTCGGCGCTGGATGAAATCTCCAAATACCTCCTGGAGAACGAGCAGCGGATCGTGCATGGCGGTGCCGTGAGATACTCCACGCGGCACGTGGAGCCCACAGTTATCTTTAGTTCGCTGCACAATCGTGCCGACATCGTCGAGTTCTTTGGGCCGATCTTCAACGTCATCGCATACGACACCCCAGAGGATCTCGTCCGCGAGTTGTCGCTCGACATCTATACTGAACGCGCGCTGGGCGCGAGCGTCTACGCTGTGCCGGAGATAGAGGACTTCCTGCGCAAGCGCCACATGGTGTCCGTCAACTGCACGCTTTTCGACATCGAAGACGGCAACACGCCGTTCGGTGGCTATGGCCGAATGGCGAACTACGCGTGGCGAAACGGCGATCTCCGTATCGAGCCGATTCTGCTGTCGCGAACCATCGCCCGCATGGTGGGGCAGCGGCCATGAGTCAAGCGCTGTCGGCGTGGACGGAGGTCGCCCGGTTCATCGAAGCCTCCGGCACCAATCCGGTGTTCGGAATTCCGGGCGACGACCTGAGCATCCTGAAGGCACTGGAGGGGCGCAACATCACCTTTGTCGTCGCCAAAGACCAGCGCAATGCGATGTTCATGGCGACCGGCTATGCGCTGGCTTCACGCAAGTTGGGCATCTGCATCGTTGGCAAAGGACCGGCGGTCACCAACACGCTAACTGGTGTGCTGGAAAGCCGCGCCTCGTGCGCGCCTGTGGTGGTGGTCGCGGTCGGCACGGCACGCCATCGCCTCGGCGCGCGCGCGTTCCAGGAATTCGAGCAGACCGCCGTGATCCGACCGCTGGTGAAGTGGGCGTACCGGATCGAGCATGCGAGCCAGTTGCCGTGGGCGATCCAGCGGGCCGCTTTCCTTGCCACAAATGACAGCCCGGGGCCGACCTATATTGAAATCCCGGACGACCTCGCCGACGTCACGGCGACGGGCATCGCGTATGATCCACCGGTCCGACATCATCCCCATCTGTCCGCCTCCTCTGCCGCGGAGGTCGAGAGGTTCATCAGGCGACTGGAGCGGCCGATCTTCCTGCTCGGCGGCGGCGCGCTCGATGGAAGCAGGACGGTCGGCTACGAAGAATTGGCGGCCCGAGTTGGCGCTGCGGTGTTCACCACCGCATCGGGTCGCGGCGCAGCCAACGAGCGGCATCCGCTGTTCTGCGGGCTGGCCGGCCTCTATACGGCAAAGCCCCTGCGCGAGCTATGGGAGCATTGCGACGGCCTGGTGAGCTTCGGTAGCCGCCTGGAGGAGACAGCCACGTTACTCCTGGATTCCAGGCGGCTTCACGGGCGGGTACTACAGATCAACATCACGAGCGAGGAGATGTCGACGGCGTACTCCGGCCCGAAGATTGTCGCCTCGTGTGACGGCATCACCGATCGGCTGTCGTGCGATGATACCTTCGGCAGCCGGCCGGCGTGGTCGGACCAGATCCGGCGCAGCAAGGCCGCCGCCTTCCAGACACGAACTGCCGCCCTCGAAGAGGGCAGGCAGAGCGACGCTATTTCGCTGCCGGCGCTGATGGAGCAACTCGAAGCCGCGCTGCCGCGCGACAGCATTCTGGTGCAAGAGAACGGCCTCCTCGACATGTGGTCGTATTTCTATCCTTCGTTCACGCTCGGCGCCGACCAGCGATCCATCGTCCCGAGCGAACAGACCAGCCTGGGCTTCGGCGTCGCCGCAGCGATCGGCGCGAAGGCCGCGAGGCCGGATCGGCCGGTCGTCGCACTGGTGGGCGACGGCGCCTTCAATATCGCCCGCGCCGACCTGTTCACGTCGATCGATTACGGCTTGCCGGTCACCTACGTCGTGCTCAACAACCAGGGCTTCGGGTGGCTGGAGTATCAGTGGCGCAAGCACGGCTCCGAGAGCACGCGGTTCGGGTTGGAGAGCAGCTTCGCCACGATCGCGCGGGGCGTCGCGCACCTGCCCGTGGAGAATATCGGAAATTTTCGCAGTCAATTCGCCGCGGCACTCCAGCGCAGCAGCCAGGGGCAGACCGCGATCGTCGACGTGCGCGTGACCAGCCTCCAGCCCGCGCCGGGCGTGGAGGATTTTGAAAGCACCTAGCACCAACCGAGGAGCAAGGATATGGCAAGAACAGCGAGCACCGGCTACCCGTTCTCCAAGGTCCATAGCTGTCGGATTCATCCGGGCATCGGAATCGCGCGAGTTGGCAACAGCCCGGACAGCTTCTATGTGGCCGCGGACACTCTGGAGGGCGCCAAGAATGCACCGGCCGGCGGCTACAAGGATTCGAGCGGCCGCGTCCGGCGGCAGGCTGCTGTTTTCCGGCTCTATGGCTACGACAAGGATGGCAACAATCTCGGCGAACTGCCGCTGAAGCCTGCTGGCGACGAACCCACGGTCGAAGTCGAATGGAGCGCTCATCTCGTCAACAAGAAGGGCGCCTCGCATCGGTTCCATGATGGCCTTGCCAGCAACGCGCCACCGCGGCTGCGCAACAGCAACGGCGCTTCCCATCAGTATCCAGACACGCGCGCGCCCGACGAGCGCACCGAGCTGATCATCGATCCCGGCGCCCGGACCATCTCGTCCTCGGGTGCATCTGTCAGTCCACGGTTCGATACCGGCGCATTTCTCGGCGTGCCCGTTTACCTTGGCGAGCTCCAGGTGGACGAGGATGGACGGCTGCTGGTGCTTGGCGGCCTCGGGCGAGCGGGATCAACGATTCCTGACAATCCGATTGGCGCTGACGCGCGAAGCACCGACTACTGGGCCAACAACGATTACTGGTACGACGACGTCTCGGATGGCCCGGTGTCGGCGGCCGTCACACTGCCCGACGGACGCCGGATCGACGTGTCCGATCCCAAGGACGCGGCATGGGTGGTGGTGGGGCCACCGAACTATGCGCCATCCATTGATGCACTGGTCACGCTCTACGATGTCGCGGAGGAGGTCGCGATCGACGCCGGATGGCTGAAGGAGAGGACCGATGTCGACAATGAGCGCCTTCAGTCCCTGCTCTCCCGCATGGACAATATCGGGTGGGTGAACAATGACGCCCGGAGGGGCCATAAATTCTCGTTCGCGCATTGCCAGTCCGCCGCTGAGCGCGCTCGGATTTTCGCGATGCTGCGCGATCCGACAGCGGAAGGCAGTGCCGCCGTGAAGCAGGCCACCGCGCGCTATATGCCGCCACTCTATGGCGATCGAGGGCCCGGCCAGCCCGGCGTTCCGGCGAGCTGGTTCTCGCTGCTGCCACAGCAGTATCGCCTGCTTGAAAAATGGAAGCACGCGGCGACCGCCAGCGCGGAAGCAGCGGATCAACCGCTGCGATCCCCGGTGACCTCGGACGGGCGCGTGAGTGAGCTGCAGCGCGTCGTGCTGGACCAGGCAGTGGGCGGTCCGTTCGCACCGGGGGTTGAGGTCGGCCCACGGGCCAAGGACCCCGCCACCTATGCCGGCGCCTTTCGGATCAACCGCGGCTCGATCAAGGCCGGTGACCTGACGTCGAGCCTGAGCGTGCCCTGGCAGGCCGGCCTCTATCTGCGGCGCGAAAACTGGTGGCCATCCGCGCGGCCTGACGACGTCATTCCGCAGCAGGTATTCGACGAGGTCAATGCACTGTGGTCGCCGGGAGGCAAAAGCGTCCGCGAGGGCCTCGAAGGGCGGGTGAAGTGGGACCGGGGATTGGGTGTCAGCACGCTGCTGCGCCGGCCTTGGCAGAACCCCGCGGCGACGCGCGATGATCCGCGAGACTCGGCGCGGCGCGGCGCCGACGACATGATTCGCTACTGGCACGAGCTCGGCTTCGTCCGGCGGATTCGCTCCGCCAGCGGCGAGGACGTCCATGTGGAGACCGAGCGCCTGCCCTACGCGGGTATGGACATCCGCTATCTCTTTCATACGCTGCTCAACCTGGAGGACCACCGCGGTTGCCTCGGCAAGGCGCAAGAGTATGTGGAGAGTGTTCTGCAGGCAGCGCGCGACGTGCAGAAATTGCCAAGCGCGTTCAATTTCATGAACAATGTCCGGCCTTTCCGGTACTCGGAGGACGTGTTCGAAGCGCGCATGAAGGACATATATGACGATTGCATGGAGTTCGGTCTGACCGAGAACGGCAGGCCCTACAACGCTGCGAACGAGGAGCACAACCCGTACTTCTTCACCCGTGAGAACGTCATCGAGCGCGCCAAGCAGCTCACCCCCTTCAATTTCCTTGACGGCGCTTGGCTACGCAACGTGCACCGCATGGGACCGATGGATGAGGTGAACTCGACGCTGTTCTCGATCTTCAACGAGGAGCTTGGCGACGGCCAGGTCTCGCAGAATCACGCAAACGTCTACCGCGACCTCTGCCATTCCTTCGGCTTCTATCCGGCGCCCGTGGCCAGTACCGCGTTCGCCTTTGATCCCCAGTTCCTGGATGCCGCCTTCGAAAGCGCCACATTTCAGCTCGGAATTTCAGAGTTTCCGAGCCTGTACTATCCCGAAATCATTGGCATGACGCTTTGGTTGGAATGGACTGCGCTCGAATTGCACCGAGCTGCCTCGATCCTCGAGCATGTTGGCCTCAGTTCGAAGTTTCATCGTCTCCATATCGCCATCGACAATGCCGAGGACGGACACGCTGGGCAGATCCTCCGGGCGGTGAAGATCTATCTCCACAACGTCATGCTGCATGGCGGAGACGAGGCGGTGCAAGCGCAATGGTCTCGCATCTGGGATGGCTACGTCGCTTACGCCCTCACCTTCGCCATCCTCATGCAGCAGATCATCCATGTCCTCAGAGAGCCGCGCACCATCGAAGACCAGTTGCTCCAGTTGATCAGCGCGAAGAAGATCTACGGACAATATAACCACGGTACCAAAAAACTGGGCGGCGTACCAATCAACCAATTCTTCAACGATCCGAAAGCGTTCCTCACAGGCCTGATTGAACATGGCTATATCGTGCCCGGCGATCCCGACGGAAGCCGCTTCTTCAAATTGCTCGAGTTTGAAGGCGCCATGTTTCGAGTATTCACCGAGGCCGAAATCAAGCTGTGGCGCGACTGGGTGCAGGATGAAGCACCATCTTTCAAGCAGCGCGACCGGCAGAGGCCCAAATCCCTGGACGAACGCCGCCTCGATGAGGCATGCCGCACCAAGTTCAAATTCGTAGCGCAGATCGCCGGTGAGCGGTTTGGAAGCCTGAGGCAAACCGCGTCGCCGCGGCGGGTGTTTCTCTGGCTTGACGGTATCGACAAGGCGCATCGCGACGGAAGCGGAAACGGAGCCACGCCTCACAAGGAGCTGGACCAGGCCCGCGCAGTCATCACGAAATACGATACCTGGCTTGCCTGGGCGATGGTGCGCTCCGTCTATCACATGATGACTCAACTGCGCGTCACTGATCGACAGTCCGGGCAGGACGATCTCGTGAGGGCCCTATTGGACATTCGGGACGCATCCGACTTTTCGATGGCCGCCGGGCGCTTTCTGCACTTTCTCAAGGCGAAGCTCACTAGTTCAGCGAATGGCGAAGTGCTGTCCGAGTTGGAGGCCAGCCCGTTCGGTCAACTATTCGACGCAGTTCCCCCGGGCTGCGATGGCAACACCATTCGCACGTTGTTGTCGGCCTGGATCGGACAACGCATGCCACTGCCGAATGTCGCCGACGAGAACCCAAAAGCGCTGCGGCTGGAAGCGACCGTCGAGGAGGAGGAGTTTCATCCAACAGGTATCGCTCTCGGATATGGTGCAGTTCATTAGGACAGGCACGTGGTGGTTCAGCCGATCAAGGCACTCAGATCATCTTACTCACTTCGCTAGAAAAGACGGAGAACACAATGCGATAGACGAGGTGCAATGGAGCGGTGCGCCCAGTTGCCGGGCGGAATTGAAAAGCTCGCCGCCAGCATCCGTCTCCGCAATCCCGACCAGCTCCGACGGAGCAATCGCTACCGGCGTGCCACCGGAGAGAAAGAATGGTAGCTTGACAACAAACCGCAATTAAAGGGTCGATTGGACACGACAGGCAATCTGCCCGATCTGAAACATTCTTCGCGTAAGCACCGCGTAAGCAGATCTCGGAGAGCGGCAGAGCAGTATCGGGTAGCGCAGGCACCCCTTCGGTGCTCGCCCGCCCGATACGCACAGCGCGAAGCTACAGCGCGTTAGGCGTTTGCAATGGAAAGGCTCAATTGAAGGCGTCCGAAACCGACAATTCCGTAACAGTCTCCGCTTGGCTACCTCTCGACCGTCTTTGTGGGAGGTGATCTAATATCTGTGAAGCTGAGACAGAGTTTGCGAGCGTTGAAATGGCCACAGCCGGTCAGCCGGGCAACGTCGTTTGTGTCTCAGTGATTGCCATTCGGATCTTGTCGGGCTTGATTACATGATCCGCTAATATTCTTGTCCGGCCGACGATGGCTACGGGACGATGGAGTGCCGCTTAACGCCATTGGAGATTTCGCGATGATCGGTGGGAGCAAGGGCCACGGGCGCAGCTCATGCACTGTATAGACATAGCTCGGCTTGCGGATGCTTGGTTCTCCTGCGAGTGAGCGCAGATGTAATGCAATGATGTCGGAGTAAATGTGAATTGATGCAGTCGGCAGACTTTTTGCGGACGCAAGCGCTTCATCGCAAAGAGATGTGCCGGAAAGGTTTACAGAGATTGCTCCACTATGAGGTCTTACCTTCCCAGGATCTGCAGCATGCTTGCGATTGAGCTCATGCTGCCACGTTTTGGCGTGGACCCCCCTTAGAATGGTCGTCTTGCTTTGTAGGCAAGCTAAACTGGAACACCGCTCCCCGTGGTTTATTCGCGGTCACCCATAACCGTCCCCCGTGCGCCTCGATGATCGAACGACAGATGACCAACCCCATTCCCATCCCGTCCGGCTTAGTGGTGTAAAACGCCTCGAAGAGGCGGTTCTCGATGTTTGGGTCCACGCCTGGCCCGGTATCCCGCACAGACACCAGCGCGCGATCAGAGGCGTCGCTTGAAGTGCTAATCGTGAGCTCCTTGACGCCGTTTGCAAGAGAGCTCATCGCGTCCACGGCGTTCATAATAAGATTAAGAATCACTTGTTGCAGTTGGATGCGATCGCCTTCCACAAGTGGTAAATCCTTCGCGAAATCTTTCTGCAGAAGAAGTCCGTGCTCTAGGACTTCGCCCTGAGTGAGGGTGATCACATCAAGGACAGCGCGATTGAGGTCGATGCTATCCTTGCGTGGCGGTGCCTTCTTCAGAAGTCCGTGAATTCGGCTAACGACCTCCCCGGCTCGTGCTCCATCGTCAGCGATCAGATCCAGGGATTGACGGACCCGCTGAAGATTGGGGTGGTCGGCATCGAGCCAGCGCAAAGCTGCTTGGGCGTTCATGACGACCGCAGCGATTGGCTGGTTGACCTCGTGGGCAATTGAGGCCGTGAGTTGCCCCATGGTCGCGACGCGGTTGGCGTGCGCAAGCTTCGCCTGCGCCGATCGCAAGGCTTCGGACGCCAACGCATAGTCTGTAAGATCGTGAAAGATCGAAAGGATGGCTTCCACCCGATCCGACTTGGAGTACAGGGGTGAATGGCTTATCGCGATATATCGTTGAGTATCAGGGTACGTGAACCAGTCGGCATATCTGACCTCTTCTCCTGCGAAACACCGGTCCTGTTTCGGCTTGACCGTCTGCTCAAAAACCGTGTTTCCCAAGACATCGGCCACGTGCATCCCGATCACATCCTTGGCCGATTTTCCTGTCATATGTTCGAAGACCGGATTAACGCGTCGGTACCGGTAGTCCCGCCCAATGATGCAGATTGCATCAGGGCAACGTTCGAAAACCAGCTGCGTCAGATGCTCGGCCCGTTTGAGATCGGTAACGTCCTGGACCACTCCGAAGAGGCTAAGAGGTCTGCCGGATGCGTCCCTAGTCAGATCGGCCTGGCTGCTGACAAACCGCACCTCGCCATCGAGCCTGACTAACCGACAATTGAGAATAAAGCGAGGACCGCCGCGTAGCGTCTGGGCTATCGCTGAGCGCCAGATCGCACGGTCCTCCGGATGTAGCCGCTCGGTCACCTCCTCAATCGTAATGGTTCCCTCACGCGGCGCCAGATCGAAGATACGAGATGCTTCGTCCGAAAAGGTGATCCGGTCTGTTCCGAGATCGCCTTCCCAGTAGCCGACATGGGCAATGCGTTGCGCTTCTTCGAAGAGCTCCCCTCTGCGACGTATTTCCTTGGGCACCTCTTTAACGACGGGCGGAGGAGCGTGACGGACTAGTCGATGCCACAACATGATTGTCCCCTCCACACCATCGAGCACTAGAAGACGGGTAACCGATCTTACGGCCCTTCACGTCGTAGAGGAGTTGCAATCCCGTCGTGGATCCTCAACCTTCAGGTACATCCCGGCTTGGCGAATAAGCCGTGCCATCGACCTTGCAGCTAACGCCAAACAGCACAGAGTGGAATTATAGCTAGGTAATTCAAAATGTTCAATCTCGCGCTCAGCGTTTACAGAGAATGCTCGTCCGTTGACAACTCTGGATCGCGAACGCGTCGGTTGCAGCGCACAAGGCGATACCTGACTCGGGGCAACTTCATCACAGCTTCGCTCCGCAGTTCCTGACGCCGCTCACAGTTCGCAGGCAAGAGCCGGACTGCGGAATTTGATCGACCGAGGGCTGCCGGCAAGCACCATCGCGCGAACTCCACGACGACCGTTGGCTTGCAGCGAAATCGTCGGTAGGCTGCATCGCAGCCAAAAATCTATTTTGCAGGAACGCGAGGTCCAGCAGCCTCTTCCTAATGAACGGGGGCGCATCGTCTGCCAGATTCCGAATGATCCGGACCCGGTCCTTCAAGAATCGTTCATCCACGAAAACACCCATCGCCCTAAACTTCGATATTTCTGAGAGCGCAAGTCGTTAGACTGTTGGCTCACCCTGCGGAAAAGACAACGCAAGTATCACATTATCGATAGCCGGGGTCGAGCCAATATACGCCGCGGCGCACAGCAGGGGTGTCTCCGCCGCCATTTGGTCTCGCTGATCATCAGGTTGCACTGACTGTTCCTACGCAAGGGACATTTCGCTTGTCGACCGCTGCGCGATAGGCATCTCATGCCAGTCTCAAGGTTGCAAGAAAGCGGCTCAGTTCTGCCTGCAGCGCAGAACTGCTCGTGGATAACGCCCGCGCCGATTGCAGGACATCACTTGCAGCCGTATCCGTGCTCGCGGCGCCATAGGCGACCTGGCTCATTCCGCTGGCAACCTCCGAGGTTCGGGCGACGGTCTGCTGGATGTTCTGCGCGATCTCGCGCGTTGCCAGGAGCTGCTGTTCGACAGACTCCGACACAGCTCCTGAAATCCACGAGATGCGGTCGATCGTTGCACTAATCGAGACGATTTCGTTCACCGATTGGCGGGCGACCGACTGCATCGAGCCGATTTGCGCGGCAATCTCCGAGGCGGCATCAGAAGTCTGATCCGCCAGAGCCTTGACTTCCTGCGCGACCACCGCAAAGCCGGTGCCGTATTCGCCCGCACGTGCGGCTTCAATCGTTGCGTTGAGGGCAAGCAGGTTGGTTTGGCGTGCCACTTTCGCAATAAGCCGAACGACGTCGCCGATCCGTTCGGCCGCTTCAGTGAGCGCGGACATCTGCCTGTCAGTCTGCGCCGCCTGGCGGACCGCCTCCAGCGCAATTTTCGAGGATTCCTGCACCTGCCGCCCAATTTCGGAGGCGGAGGTCATCATCTGCTCCGTCGCGGCAGCAATGAGCTGGATGTTGGAAGAGGCGCTGTCGGATGCTGTCGAGATGTGGCTCGAAACGCCGGTCGTGTGCTTGGCCGATTGGGCAAGGCCAAGAGCCGCGCATTCAAGCTGGCAAGAGGCGTCAGCCACCGTCTGTATGACGTTACCGACGGCCGCCTCGAAGGCATCAGCAAGCCGCACGAGCTCCGCGCGGCTTCGCTCGCCCTGCAGGCGGTCGCGCTCCAACTGTTCGGCAACGTCGCGCTCAGCCTTCTGGCGCATGCCGTGCTTAAAGTCTTCGACCGCTCGTGCCATGTCCCCGATCTCGTCTTTGCGGTCAAGCCCCGGCAGAACAATCGCGAACTGACCGGCACCAAGCTGACGCATGGCCGCCGTCATTCGAGAAATGGCATCACCAATGCGATGGCCGAACAGCAGGGCAAAGGTCGCGACCAGGCCCATCCCGCCAATAACCAGCCAAAATAAGAGATCGCGGGCGTTTGTCGCCCGCAAGCCAGCCGCTGCGCTTCGGCGATCGGCTTCTGCGATCGCCCGTGCCAATGCCGGTCGATGGCTGCCATAAACCTTCGCAATATCCTCCATCTCGTCGTTCAGCGATTGCTGCACAAGCATGAAGGCAGAAAAGCCGGCTTGATAGGACTTAAGAAGACCCTCAAGTTCCGTCCGAATGCCCGAGGAAACATCTGAGGTGGGCAGCAGCCTGGCGAACTCGGCGCCAGACTTGTCGAAATCCTGGCCGTATTTCTCGTCGCCGTGCAGCATGAAATCTTTCTCGTGCCCACGCATTGTCTCCATGAGCGCGGTCATCCTTGGCTGGTCCAGCTCAGCAAGCCGCTGTTGCAGCTGAAGCTCGGCCGCGCGGAGCCCGCCCTGAAGCCCCTGGTCCCCGTTGAAACCAAGCGCGCGCTCGGCCGAGACGATGTTTTGAAAGCGCGCGGCGTAGAGGTCGATCCCGCTGCGCAATCCGGAGGAGCTCTTGAGAGGGTCGCCCTCGGGCAATTGGGCCGCAGAGGCTTCGATATCGCCGAGCAGCGTCACTTCTTGCTTGAGCAGCTCGGCATGACGCTCGATCATTGCCTCGTCACGCCGGCGCAGGAATTCGGTCGTCACATGTTGCGATTCCAGAAAGCTCTGCGAGAGCGCCGCAAACCGGTCGCGAAAGCGAGCGGCCTCGTCCGCATCACGCTGGACCTGCGCTGCGTAGTTCAGCCCGACCAGGCAGACCGCACCGGTCGCAATGACCGCGATGATGCCAAGCAGGCCGATCTTAACCCGCAATGCGGCACCGAATCCCCGGCTGGCAGGCAGCTTGAGCAAGCGCCACGATGACGTGCGCTTGAAGGAGAGCGCGCGAAGTATGAGAGGTGAGAACAATGCTTTCTTTCCTACTAAATGGCGCATGGCTTGCCAATCCTGCGGTCGATTGGAAAACTCGTAAGACGCGAGACAGTCACTCAATGTAAAAAACGGCCGCTGCGGTTGTCGGCAGCGGCGCAGCCAAGTCTAGGGCGAATTGGAAGATATACCGGTCTGCCAGGGGATCGGGTGTATCGAGCTCGCAAGGAAAAGCATCAGCGCGAGGGCATAGGCTAGCTTGGAGCTGGTCATTCAAGTGGCTCGGTTAGCGACAGCGATATCGGCCCGCAGCGGTTGCACACGAAAGAAAGTCGAAGCTGTTACGGGAACAGTCCGCGTGTTTCCTTGGCACCGCGAACACGCTCGACGCCTATCGCCATGGCTGCGGTGCGATTGAACAACTTTTCACGTTTGCTTCGCGCCAGGACACGATCGAATGCACGATCCAGGAGCTGATACTCGCGGCGCATGACTTCCTCCTCCTCCCAGAACAATCGCTGAAGGTCCTGCACCCATTCAAAGTAACTGACGACAACACCTCCCGAATTGCAGAGAATATCGGGAATGACGAACACCTCGTCCTGGCGTCCCTCCAGGATTCTATCGGCTTCCGGTGTGGTGGGTCCGTTGGCGCCTTCGGCAAGGATCCGGCAGCGCAGCCTACCGGCCATTTCGGCGTCGATGACCCGTTCGACGGCAGCCGGAACAAGCACGTCGCACGGCACGGTCAAGATCTCTGCGGGGTCAAGAGCAAGCTCGTTGGAGTAACCGTCAAGGCTTCCTTGCGACGCTGCGTGCCGGACCAGTTGGGGTATGTCGAGACCCCCAGGCCGGTAGAGCACCCCGGTGTGATCGCTGACCGCAATCACCTTCACTCCCATGTTGTGCAGCTCGAGCGCGGCAATCGAACCGACGTTTCCAAATCCTTGAACGACGGCCGTCGAGCCATTGAGGCGGATTTTGAGCTCGTCCGCAGCGCGCCTGACCAAATGAGCCACACCCCGGCCTGTCGCTTCACGGCGACCGAGCGTACCACCGGCGCTGACGGGCTTGCCCGTCACGATCTCGGTGACGGTCTGGCCCTGATACATCGAGTATGTGTCCATGAACCAGGCCATGATCTGTTCGTTTGTCCCGAGGTCCGGAGCCATAACATCGGTGTGCGGCCCAACAAACGGAATCATTTCCTGCATATAGCGGCGCGAAAGCGCCTCAAGCTCGCGCTTCGACAAGGTCGATGGGTCGACGTTGATTCCGCCCTTGGCCCCGCCATACGGCAATCCGACCAGAGCACACTTCCAGCTCATCCAAATGGCAAGTGCTGCAACTTCGCCAAGGTCAACAGTGGGCGCGAACCTGGTGCCCCCTTTTGTCGGGCCAAGCGTCAAATGATGCTGAACGCGGTAGCCCTCGAAGACCGCAGTGGTGCCATCATCACGGTGAATCGGACACGACACGATGACTGACCGCTTCGGCAGCAACAGGCGCGGTCTCGCGTCATCCGGTATGCTCAGATAGTTCGCGATCACCTCGAATTGCTTTACGGCCATATCAAATACTGGCCCACGGTATGCAGTCACGCTAGCTCCTCAAGCTGAATATGAAACATTGGATGCTCATGCATCGGGGCGCTTTGTGCTCCGAAGCGTGATGCGAATTCCAGAGGCGGACATAGTCGCCTTCACCGCAAGAGCGCGGCTTGCGCTCAGGCCCAGAACAGGACCAGTCCAACGAAAGCAAGATTGACGAGGGCGGCCACGATCGCCAGCAACCAAGTAGTCGCAGGCGAAAGGTCAGGAGCATCTTGCGAGTCTGGGATCCAAAGGGGCGGGGGCGGCATCTCAATGTCTCCTGGGTTGCAGCGGATCGAACAAGCGAGACGAAAACGCTCACGGCTATCAGGGGGAGCTGATTGTTCAAGCCCATCGCGCGGCGGCGCCGGGGTTGATCAACAATCGATAGTCCCCGAGCCATATTGAGCTCCTGTTGCGGCTACATCGCCTTGACGATGCTTTCAGTGACCTTCTTGGCGTCGCCGAGCAGCATCATGGTGTTGTCGCGGTAGAACAGCGGATTGTCGATGCCGGCATAGCCCGAAGCGAGCGAGCGCTTGATGAACATCACGGTGCCGGCCTTCCAGACCTGGAGCACCGGCATGCCGTAGATCGGCGAGGTCTTGTCCTCTTCGGCCGCCGGGTTGGTGACGTCGTTGGCGCCGATCACGAAGGCGATGTCGGCCTGCGCGAACTCGGAGTTGATGTCCTCGAGCTCGAACACCTCGTCATAGGGCACGTTGGCCTCGGCCAGCAGCACGTTCATGTGGCCGGGCATGCGGCCGGCGACCGGGTGAATGGCGTACTTCACCTCGACGCCTTCCTTCTTCAGGATGTCGCCCATCTCGCGCAGCGCGTGCTGGGCCTGCGCCACCGCCATGCCGTAGCCGGGCACGATGATGACCTTGGAGGCATTCTTCATGATGAAGGCGGCATCGTCCGCCGAGCCGAGCTTGGCCGGCTTCTGCTCGCCGCCGCCACCGCCCGCAGCGGCGGTCTCGCCGCCGAAGCCGCCGAGGATGACCGAGATGAAGGACCGGTTCATCGCGTGGCACATGATGTAGGACAGGATCGCGCCGCTTGATCCCACCAGCGCGCCGGTGATGATCAGCGCGGAATTGCCGAGGGTGAAGCCGATGCCGGCCGCGGCCCAGCCCGAGTACGAGTTCAGCATCGAAATCACGACCGGCATGTCGGCGCCGCCGATCGGGATGATCATGAGCACGCCGAGCGCCAGCGCGATGATGACGATCAGCCAGAAGTCGAGCGCGCTGCCCGACATCACCAGCCCGACGATGAAGACGACGAGCGCGATCGCGAGCGCGATGTTGATGATATGGCGGAACGGCAGGATGATCGGCGCGCCGCTCATCCGCGCGGACAGCTTCAGGAACGCGATCACGGAGCCCGTGAAGGTCAGCGCGCCGATGGCGACGCCGAGCGACATCTCGACCAGGCTCTGCGGATGGATGTTGCCGGGGGAGCCGATGTCGAAGGCCTCAGGCGCGTAGAACGCACCGGCGGCGACCAGCACCGCGGCCATGCCGACCAGCGAGTGGAAGGCCGCAACCAGCTCCGGCATCGAGGTCATCGGCACCCGGCGCGCAATCACCGCGCCGACGCTGCCGCCGATCGCTATGCCAAGGATCACGAGGATCCAGGCAAGGCCGTCCGCCGGCGGATGGCTGGCCAGCGTGGTGGCGACCGCGATCGCCATACCGATCATGCCGAAGAAATTGCCCTGCCGGGATGAGGCGGGGCTGGACAGCCCGCGCAGTGACAGGATGAACAGCACACCCGCCACGAGATACAGAACTGCAGCCAGATTGGCGTTCATCTCAGGTCCCTTTTGTCTTCGTCACCCCGAGGTGCACGCCGCTCACTTCACCTTCTTCTTGTACATCGCCAGCATGCGCTGGGTGACAAGGAAGCCGCCGAAGATATTCACGCAGGCGAAGATGAGCGCGATGAAGCCGAAGCCGCGCGCCCAGCCCGAGCCGCTCGAGATCATGCCGACGCCGACCGCGAGCAGCGCGCCGACCACGATCACCGAGGAGATCGCGTTGGTCACGCTCATCAGCGGCGTATGCAGCGCCGGCGTCACCGACCACACCACGAAATAGCCGACGAAGACGGCGAGAACGAAGATCGACAGCCGGAAGACGAAGGGATCGACGACTTGTGCAACATGCTCCATGACGGCTCTCCTTAAACCTTCGGCTGGAAGTTCGGATGAATGACGGCGCCGTCTTTGGTCAGCGCGGTCGCTTTCACGAGCTCGTCCTCCCAGTTCACCGCGAGGGATTTGCTACCCTTGTCGACCATGGTTTCGATGAAGTTGAACAGATTGCGCGCGTAGAGGCTGGAGGCCGACGCCGCGACGCGGCCGGCGACATTGGTGTAGCCGACGATCTTGATGCCATCGAGATCGGCGACCTCGCCCGGCCTTACCCCCTCGACATTGCCGCCGCGCTCGACGGCGAGATCGACCAGCACCGACCCCGGCTTCATCGACTTGACCATCTCGGCAGAGACCAGCTTCGGAGCCGGCCGCCCCGGGATCAGCGCGGTCGTGATCACGATGTCCTGCTTCTTGATGTGCTCGGCGGTGAGCGCGGCCTGCTTGACCTGGTACTCTTTCGACATTTCCTTGGCGTAGCCGCCGGCGGTCTGCGCGTTCTTGAATTCCTCGTCTTCGACGGCGAGGAACTTTGCGCCGAGCGATTCCACCTGCTCTTTCGTCGCGGGCCGCACGTCGGTGGCGGTGACGACGGCGCCGAGCCGGCGCGCGGTCGCGATCGCCTGCAGGCCGGCCACGCCGACGCCCATCACGAACACCTTTGCGGCCGGAATGGTGCCCGCCGCGGTCATCATCATCGGGAAGGCGCGGCCGAAGGCTTCGGCGCCCTCGATCACGGCACGGTAGCCGGCGAGGTTGGCCTGCGACGACAGCACGTCCATCACCTGCGCGCGCGTGATGCGCGGCATCAATTCCATCGCGAAGGCGGAGACGCCGGCATCGGCCATCGTCTTCAGCGCGGCCTCGTTGCCGTAGGGGTCCATAATCGCGATGACGAGCGCGCCGCGCTTGTACTGCGCCAGCTCGGAGGCTTCCGGCCGCTTCACCTTGATGATGATATCGGCGTCTTTCAACGCGTCGGCGCTGACGGTGGCGCCCACGGCGGTGAATTCGGAATCCGGCAGGCCCGACTTGAGGCCGGCGCCCGGCTCGATGGCGATCTCGGCACCGAGCGCCCTATACTTCTTCACGGTGTCAGGCGAGGCCGCAACCCGCGGCTCGGACGGATCGATTTCCCTGGCAATGGCAACCTTCACGAAACCTCCCGGCGAGCGCCGCCTGTCTTCGTACAATAGTTTTCCGAGCGCAGGCCCGCGGAACGGCCGAATTCGTTTTAGTGATGACCTATTCGCACTGGGGACATGCTCGTTTGCTAGATTCTATTGCGTGCTGTTCGCCCTTCCTAAAGACGCCGAGCCTTTTAACTCTTGCGGCGCTGCGCCGCTCTTCCAATCGGCGCGATCTGCCAAATCGCAGTGGAGCTCTCAGTCATCCGATGGTCCGAATGAAGAGACGATGTTGCCAGGGCGGCATTCCGTGACGCGGACCATCCCGCCCTGCGCCGAGCGGGATACCGACCTTCGCGTCACGCCACAACGAAAGCTCGCTCACTCGATGCTTAGAACGAAATGAGGATTGCGGCGGATGAGCCTCAAGGTCAGGCGCCGTCCCGCATCCAGCTGCCGATTGCGACTCACATTGGATCCCCGCCCCATTGCATTTTTCCCTCGCGTCTGCGCGCAAGGTAGCACCGCGAAGGTCTCGTTTCTCGGCGATCTGACTGCCTTAGCTGGACACTTGCGGTGGAATCCGCCGCAAGATTGGAGGTGAGCGAAAAATTTCTGCAAGATGCGACGGATTCTGGACAGACGATCGAATCAACATCGGACAGCACCTGCACCAAATGTCGAGCGCTCGTGGCGCAGCCGAGAAGCGGAAAATCGTCTGGCGCAGCACACGTTCCATGCTGCCGCAACGGAGCCGAGAGGACATTACCCTTCTCCCCGGATACAAGGCAGGGCCATCGCCGTCAGGGGCAGAGCCGAATAGAGTTCGGCCGCGACAGCTCTCACCGTCGGCCGCCCGCCCGCCTCCAAGGTCAGCCCCGATCACCGGTTCCGACAGAGCTAGATTGGTTTGGCTGTTTCCCGCCGTATGACCCAGCATGAACGCGCCTGACCTGAAGGCCGCCGCGTTGCACCATTTTGTTGCTGACGAAGTGTCGATAGACAATCGAGCTTCGTCACAGGGGCAGTACAAGCCTGGGGGACCACGAGTCGCCGGACACCGGAAGTCAGCGAAGAGCCGGGAAGGCCAGCGGTCCCTCAAGCCAAGGAATGGATTTTTGTGCGCGGCGGACACTCAATTAGTCGTCGTGACGTTGAGTTTCAGCGTGCGCGGCAGCGATCTTCCGCCATCCATGACGATTGATTGTCCCGTCACCGTGGAAAACTCCGATGCACACAGAAGCGCCACCATACGGGCGATCTCCTGTTCCGTAACCAGTCGCGCCAGCGGCGTTTCCATGACGACGGTCGCCTTGTAGTGGGTCATCGCGTCGGTACGCTCGCTGGCGATCTGGCCGGGCACGATCGCATTGACGGTGACAGCGGGCGCAAATTCGAACGCGAGGCACTGCGTCAAATGGATCAAAGCGTCCTTGGCTAGGCCATAGACCGAATGCGACCTCGCATAGGCCGAGGTTGCGCTCACATTGATGATCCGGCCCCAGCCCATTCGCTCCATGCCAGTGATGGTGCTTTGAGCGAGCTGGTACGGTGTCCTTAGATTCACCGTCATGACCGTCTCCCACTCCGACAGGGGGAGCGACCGAAACGGTGTATCCGAATACGGACCTGCATTGTTGACCAGGATGCCTATGGCTCCCAATCGCTCCGTCACGCGGCATACAAGCGCTGCCGCCGCTTCTGGATCTCTGAGGTCAGCCGGAAAGACCGCCGCTTTTCCACCGATCGCGGCGATCCGGGCGACAATGCTTTCTCCCTCGCTCAAAGCACGCCGGCAATGCACCGCGACACGCGCCCCACGCCGGGCGAGCTCGAGTGCGATTGCAGCGCCGGCGCCTGACGAGGAGCCGGTGACAAGGGCGACCTTGCCGTTGAGATCACATTCGCACGCATTCATGGATCGATTCTCCTGGACCAGATGAACTTCAGCTTCGACTCGTCCAGATACTTGTTGTGTATCAGGTCGATGAGATCCTTGGCGGATGTGGCTAGCTCCGCCTCATAGGTTGCGCGATCGGTCACCTCGATGCGCTCGATGTAATCCCAGGGGCCGCCGTCGAACGGCACTGGCTCCGTGAGGCGATGAATCCGATAGCTGATGATCGTCTTCAGCTTTGCTGTAAACGGATAGTCGATTTCGCGCTCGAATCGTTCGTATTCGTCCGGATCGACGCCCGGTTTTAAGGCGGTCAGGATATAGACGACGGCCGTCATGATGTGCTCCTCATCATTATTGCTCAGGGAAAGTGCGAGCTTTCACATCCTCAAGGCCGAGCTTCAGCCAGGAGGTGCTTAATGGGTGGGTCAGCGGGTGACGATAAGGTCCTGGTGGCCGCCACGAACGAGCCCCTCATCTGGGTCATCCCGCTCGGGTCCGACGCCAAGCTGCACGCAACCCTCTGATATCAGCTACGCCGTGCTTCGATCGAGGCGGCGCAACGGGGATCGCTAAGAGACTGCCAGTCTCTTTTGCAAACGACTCGCTCGAGGCTTATGCCCTCCAATCGCTCGACCCCTTCGCGAAAGCCGCCTCGACCGCCGGCCAGACCTGCGTTCCGAAGCGCACAATGACATCTTCGTAACTGATACCAGGAGCCGGAACGGGAAAGATGTTGAAGCCCGTGAGGCCGGCGCGGCGAAGGTCAATGACGTGCTGGGTCACCTCTTCGACAGTCCCGCAGAGGGTGAGAGCGTCGACATGGCGGTCGGTGACGAGGGGAAAGAGTGCCGCGAACGGGGTGACGCCGGCAGCATAAGGGACTGGACCAATGGCTTCGACGACCTCTTTTGGCAATGTAAGTCCCTGGGTCTGGAGCGTGTAGAACCGCGAAGTGGCTTGCGCAATGATCCGCGTCACTGAAGGCCGCAATATATCCCGCGCCTGCTTACCGTCATTGGCGATGCAGCAATCGAGGCGCGCGACAAGCTTGACCTCGCCCGGAGAACGGCCGGCCTTCATGGCTCCCTCGGCGACGGTCGACGCGAAGGCCTTTGCTTCTTCAACAGATCCGCACCCTTCCATCATCACGCCATCGGCGACCGCGCCGCCCATTTTCTGGCCGAGCGGCCCATTGCTTGCGACGCGAACAGGGACGCGCGCGCGCGGCGGGATGAAATTCAGTCGGCCGCGCTGAAAACGAATGATCTCGCCCTGATAGTCGACCTCCTGCCCGGCCATCAGCTGACGGATCAGATCAACGGCTTCGCGAATGGCTAGCGGAGGCTTGCGCGATTGGATCCCGAGTTCGGCGAAGCCGGAGACGCCCGCGCCTATGCCGAGAATGGCGCGGCCTTCCGAAATTTCATCGAGGGTGCCCAAGGCCATGGCGGTCAACGCTGGGTGGCGCGCGAACGGATCGGTAACGCAGGGACCTAGATTGACGCGCGAGGTTTGCCCAGCCAGATAGGACAGACACGAGTAAGTTTCCCGGTAGAAGCGCTCATCCGCAAGCCAGACGGTTTCAAATCCGCTCTCTTCGGCAAGCCTGGTACGAGCGGCAAGGCGGGACACCGATTGGTCGCCGAGCATCAACAGTTCTATCGACATGAACGTCTCCGACAATTGCCTCCGGCCGCGCTCGAGCAGCTGATCCGGCCGAGAGGTGATGAAAAAAGGGGCTTGAGTTTTCGCGGCGCCGATCCCGCGGCCAGGTCCCTGACCAGCCGACGCATCCGACCTTGAGGACGACTGCGTGATGACGACGACGAGGGCGGCGGATGGGCTGGCCGATCGGCAGAGCGGCAAGAGCTGGACCTTGGGAGTGCCGGCATTGGCCGAGTGAGATGTGCTTCTTTCCAGTCTTGTTTGCGTCTGTCAGGCCAAATGGCAGAGGACTTGTAATGAGCTGGAGCGAATTCCCGTCTCGGGACTGGCTCGGCGCCGGCTTGGCCAGCTGACAGCGAGCGCGAAGGAGACAGCCGACGTGAACGGCGGTCGGACTTGGGATTTCGCCTTTTAAAACGAAGCGTTCGCGCCGGACGGCCGGATCAGGAACGGGTACCGATGGCAAAAGCGCGCGTGTGTAGGGATGCCTTGGGTCGACGAACAAGCTGGTTGCATCGGCTTCCTCGACGATGACGCCGAGATACATGACGGCGACAACGAGCGGGACACCAAACAGAAGAGCAAGAAACAAGCTCGCCAGCGTCAGCTCGAAGGTGGCCGGCAGACGCTGCATGAAGTCGACCAAAACGGCTCGGCCAGTTGAGGAGCTTTCGCCGAGATCGCTATGGGGAAGAGCACTCATGTACTGCTCGTATTGCGCATAGAGGGGCTGATCCAACCCCATCCTGTGCTGCATCTCCGCGACATATTCGGCCGTCGCTATCGCGCCGGCCTTCACAAGGGCGGGACTACCGGGCAACAGATAGACGAGGAGAAAGCCGATGACGCTGACGCCGAGCAGGGCCGGCGCCAGCAGAGCTACTCGACGAAGCACGAAAGCGAGGAACGACATGTCCTTCTCAGCGCGTCCAGGCTGCTTTTCAAGCCAGCTTCATCTTGTTGAAGCGCTCGAACGAATCCCAGTACTTCGTAACGCCCGCGAGCTCGGAACGCGTCACCCTCGCCCAATTGTCATACCAAAGCAGACCCCACGCCGCGTCATCCAGAAGAATTTTCTGCGCGTCCTTGACTGCGGCCATGCGCCTCGCTGGATCAGCCTCTCGGATATTCTCGTCGATAATCTTGTCGAGGGCAGGATTGGCGTAGCCCCCCTTGTTAGTCGCGCTGGCTTTGCTGTGGAAGTTCCAATAGAGGTGATAGAATGGGTCGTTGATCCAGGACTGCCACGATTCGATCGACAGCTCGTGCCCGCCGCTCGATGACAGCTGGCGGAAGGTGGCGTCGGGCTCCTTCTCGATGCTGACCTGGAATCCGATCTTCTCCAGTTCGCGCTGTATCCAAACCGCTGCTTGCTCATGCGGCGCATAGCCCACACGCACCGCGAGCTTGACCGGAATCGGCCCGGAGCCGAGCCCAGCTTCCGCCATCAGTGATTTTGCCTTGGCGACATCATATTTGTACGGCGAGAGCGAACCATCATAGCCGGGCGTTTGAGCTGCGACCGGGCTTTTCATTTGTTCGCCATACCCGTAGAGCACGTTCGGGATGATCGCGTGGATCGGCATCGTGTAGTTGATCGCCTGGCGAACCTTCACATTATCGAACGGTTTTTTCTTCAGATTCATGCAGAGGAAATTGCAATTGGTATCGGGCAGAGACACGACATTGAGGCCCGGCTCGCCCTCAAGGCTCTTGAGGTTCTTCGGCGACATCGAATTGGGTCCGATCACCATGTCGATGGCCTTGCGCTTGAGCAGGAGAATCCGGTCCGCTTCATTCGCCGTGGATTTGATAACGATGCGTCTGAAATAGGGTGGCGGCCCCCAATAGCCTGGGGTCGCTTCCAGGACCACCTCGACGCCCGGTTCGTTTCTGACAGCTTTGTAGGGTCCAAGCCCGGCCGTATAGCGCTTGAGCCATTGAGCGGCCCAAGGATCGTCGGCGGTCGCGTGCAGCTTGATCTCTTCGGGATCGAGAAGTGCGTTGTTGGACAAGGCCAGCACGTCGAGCAACATGGCACTTGGCGCCGGCAAGTTGATGGCAAAGGTGCTCTCGTCGCGAACCTCGAATTGATCTGCCTCTGTCACTCCGACCATGGTCGGAAAGATGAGCCGCATGTAGCCGGAGGATTGCAGCCCACGGTCAAAGAGATATTTCACCGCGTTCGCATTCACCGGGCGCCCGCTGGGAAACTTCAGGCCGCGACGGATCTTGACGACAAGGGTTTTGTTGTCGTTCTCATATGTCCAGCTTTCGCCGATGCCGCTTGTGAAAACACCGGGCTTGGAAATTGCAAGGTTAGGCGATCCGGCAACTGGCTCCGCATCCCAGCTCAGTACCGTATCGTAGACGTTTGCTTGAACGATATAGGCACCGTCGGACTTGAACTGTGCCGGATCGAAAGAATCGATATCCGTGCCCCAGGCGACCGTGAGCGTCGGAACGCCCTGTGCATTTGCAGACCCGGTGAAAAGGCCCGGCGTGAACATCGCACTTCCGCTCGCCGCCAGCTTGAGAAAGTTGCGGCGTGATTGATTTTCAAACATTCAAGTCCCCCTGCGTAGATTGTGGATTTGCGTGAAAAAGCTCGAATGACGTGGATAGTTGTCTCGTGTGCACGACTCTTTAGAAAGAGGCTCGAGCAAAGGAGCGGCCAGGAAGGTCGGCTCGCGTCCGTACAATCGACGATCGCGGAGATAAAAGGTGTGATCCAGAGGCGCAGCTCGGGACAAGGCATGAGCCGCTGCAGGATCTTCACGCCGAGGCGTTTCCGCTCTTGCCTTTGGGAGTGGCGGCCGAGCGTTTCTTTTCAGGTTTGTCGATAACGCGCGAGAGGCAGTTGGCCGCCTGCATGATGTCATCGGTCACAGCCGCGCGGGCGGCGGGGCCGTCGCGATGCATCAGCGCATCAAGAATGCGGCGATGCGCATCCATGGAGCGGCGCAGGTGCGCGGCGTCGGGCGCGACGAGCACGAAGCACGGGCCAATCAGAACCCAGAACTTCTCGACCGCACTAAGGATGATCGGAGCTTGAGCGATCTCATAGATCCGCCTATGAAAGGCGAAGTTCGCCGATAGATAAGCCGGCACATCGACCGCGTCGGCGGCTGCCTGGAGGCGATCATAGAGTTGGGCGATCTCGGTATCATCAACGCCTGTCATGCGGATTGCTGCGCGTTCGGCGAGGAGTCCCTCAAGCGCCACCCGTGCATCGCGCACATCGCGCAATTGCGCCCCTGATAGGTGAACCACACTCAGCCGCGCGGTGTCGCTGAACTCGAATGCGCCTTCGGCCTGCAGGCGGCGCAGCGCTTCGCGCACGGGCATCGGGCTCGAACCCAGTGCGTCGGCAAGACCGCGAATTGTCAGCCTCTGGCCCGGCGCGAAACTGCCGGCCATTACGCCATCACGCAAATGCCGGTAAACTTGATCCGACATAGAGTCCCGGGTAACGGACGGCAGTGGCGGCAGCGGTTTCTTATTCTTCACCTTCGCGGATCCTCCCGGTTTTGATTCCAGATATGTGATCACAAATTCACTTCAACGTCAAATTTTTGCTTGATGGGCCTATTCCCACCGTGGCGCGGCAAGACTTGGCGGGTCGTTCCGATCAAGGCGAGAGAGTTCGATAAAGCCGTGAGCGGCGATGCACCTGATGTCGCGGTCAGCAGCGCGGATGATGGATGGGCAGCGTATTTCGAAATCTGGCTCTGCTTAGAAAGACCTCCGGCGGGCATGCCGGAGGTCTCTTGGAGGCCAAAGTCGGTTCTAAAAGCCTTCCTTTTCTCCTTCCTGCTCGTTGTTGAAGCGGATCACCAATTACGCTGAGCTCGCAGGAGCAAGCTTAGCGTGCTCTGATCCTTCAGCTCGTAGGTAGCACCGGGCTTCGCGATACCCGTCTGCGCCGGTAAAACCACTGTGCTGCCGGCGGCGTATTTCTGGTCGAGCATGCTATAGGCCAGATCGGCAGAGAAGGTCAGGTTCTTGACCGGGGTCCAGCGCGTGATCACGCCGGCGACGGCATAGTTGAAGTCCGGGTTGCAGCCGGTCGCGCCACTCGAGAGCGCAACGCCCGCGACGAACGCACCGCAGATATAATTTTTCGCCGTGCCATTGTATCGAGCAGCAGCCCAGGCTCCATAGATGCCAGTGTTCCAGTAAGGATCCCAATTATGGGTATAGCCGCCACGGAAGCCGTAGGTTGTGGTCAGCTCCTGACCGGAGCCGGTCACGAACACCGAGTCAGCGAGACCCGCAAGGCCAACGCTCTGGTAGGCCCCCGCGAGGCCCGAGCCTCCGTACATCGCGTAGCTCGTGGGCACAAGATCCTGGAAATTGTAGCGGCTTGCGCCATAGGTATACACGGCCTGTACGTTGATCGTGTCACCCGGCCCGGTCGGGAGGTTCTTGATCGAGAGGGCCAATTGACCGGCCCAGCCCCACTTGTCGCCTGCATGACCGGTCGTTTCATCAGCGCCGTAATAGGCGGCGTGATTGTCATGCGCTGCGACTGAGGCCTGGAACAGGCCCCAAGCCTGATCGACGCGAAGCATGGCGACAAGGTCGGGAGAGCTTGCACCGGCAATGTCCTTGGCACCGTACGCACCTGTTGCAAGACCTGCCACTGTCGCGCCGCTGACGTTCCAGATGTTGGTCGTGTAGTACTGGACCTGATCCTGCGCGGAGAACGAAGCCGTGATACCCTGGCCGAAGTCAGCCGTGTACGTGAATTGATTCACACCGGTAACCGCACCACCGCCGCCCGGCAGACCGTCGAAGTTGTTCGAGGGGTAGTTGATCCAGGGCGTCGAGAACTGGGAGATGGTCTTGCCCATCGTGAACCCGGCGAACTGGATGAAGGCCAGATAGACACCAACCGAACCACTGGCGACGCCAGTTCCGCCGTAAATTGTCGAGCCGTTAGTCGCGCTCGTGCCGGCACCGGTATAGCCACCCGAGCCCCAATCGAACACGCCATCGAAGAAGGTGCGAAGCATGCCGTATTGGGTCGCGGTGCGGGTATCGATCGTTAGATCTTCACGAGCATTGGTGGAGTAGTAGTTGCGCAGACGATTGCCCGCTCCGGGCGCACCATTCACCGCGCCTTGCGTGTAGATCGAGTTGGTGTTCAACGCCGCATCAACGCGCAGGTAACCTCCGAGCTTGACGCAGGTGTCGGTGCCAGGAATGTAGTAGAACCCGACGCCATAGAGAGAGCAGACCTTCACGTATTCGACCGGCCTTGCCTTGGCCGGCAGGTCGGCGCCCTGTGCATGACTTACCATGGTGAGTACAGCGGCCGAACCGCAGAGCATTCGGTTAAACGTCTTCATAAGAGCCCTCCAACATTTTCTGCGGCGGCCCTTTGGGGGCGGTCACCGGAGAATGATCCCAAGTTCACAACTGTTGCTTCTCGTCTCGCGCGCCTCGACGTCTTCGCCACGCGCGAATGGATCGATCTGCTTGACGTGCGACCGAGGGTCGGCCTCCGTCACGGCCTGGACATTATATAAGTTACTTATATATGCAACTGATATAATCTACCGAAACTTTAAATCGAGAGAGAGTCGTGACATTCGAGCAACACCAACCGCATCCCCATGATTGCCGTGTCTTTCAAATCGGGTTAGGTAAGTTAGCGAACTAATGAAGAGGAGGTCTCGGATGACGCCCCGAGATACGACCCGGCAGCAGCCCTCGCCCAGTGCGAAAGGTCAAAGGACAAGCAAACAGACCGCTTCGTCGGACCGAATCATAGGAGAAGTCGGTTGGGACGTCGCGGCCATCAATGTACATCTGGAGGACATCCGGCGTACCTGGGCAAAGGCGCTTGGCGTCAGCGGCCCTCAATGGCTGATCCTGATGGCGATTGCCGATCTGGATCAGGGAGCGGGCGTGTCCGTCGGGGATGTGTCTGCGAAGATCAACGTCCGCTCACCGTTCGTGACAGCAGAGACCAAGATGCTGGAGAAAGGGGGCTTCGTATCTCGCACCGCCTCTCCGGCGGATGGCCGGGTCGTTTTAATGTCGCTGACCGAAAAGGCACGTAAGGCGATTACAAGCCTTGCAGCCAAGCGCAGAAAGCTGGATGAGGCGATCTTTGCAGATCTCGGCCACGAAAGACTGGAAGATTTCAGAGAAGTGCTTTCGACCATCAAGCGCAGGATGGAGAAAGCGGCCCTTCAGCTCGAGCTGGATGCAAGCAAGCCTGACGTGTGAGCAACTGAGCACTGGTGCAACGCCCTTTGGTTGGAGCGCGAGAGCGATTGATTCCAATCGTATTCGCGCTCTAGGCCCTCGATGCAGTGCGAGTGTCGTCGACTGCGATCTGCCGAGGGTTCTTCACGCAGCTTTTTCGCGCTGGAATGGTAAGCGTCTTTTCCTTTCGTTCCACGCGCAGCTTGTCTGTTAGCCAATCGAAGATAAACTGCCGACCAATGCTCGGATTGTCGAGTTGCCGGTGCGATGACCCGGTCTCCTCGTCCTTGAAAATCTTCAGGTCCATCGGCACGCCGGCTGCGCGACAGTGCTCGTGCAAGGCAGTGATATCCTCCTCCTTGGCGTAGTCATGCTCACCCATGACGACCAAGCACGGACACTTGATTTGGCGCGCAAGCTTGTAGGGCGGCGACAATCTTGTGCCTGAACCGAACAAGCTGGCGGCGACATACCTCTGCTCGAGATCATCCCAAAATCCTCCGTCGCAAACGGCGGCCGCCAACGTCGTTTCGGTTGCTGCCACGCGCGTGGCAAGAGCTCCTCCAAGACCATCGCCAATCAAGGCGATTCGCCTCCCATCAACGTCATCGCGGCTCAGCAGATAGTCCAGCCAGTAGCGTAGGACCATACTTTGATGATGGACATGTCGATCCTGAAAGCACTCGATCTCTTGCGGCAGGTCGACGACGAGCAACGACACGCCGCTCGCAATGGCGTGAGACTGAAATCTCACCAAGAGGTCTTCCTTGGTATCTCTTTCATGTCCAATGGCCACGATCACCGGAGACTTGCGAGGCACGGCGGATGAACGAATGAGATAGCCTTGGAGCAGATTGCTCCCGACGCAGATCTCCAGCACTTCTCCACGTGGAGACAGCAGTTCCAGGAAGGCAGCGGCACATGATTGGGCAATGCGAGACAGTTCGAGAATTCTCGGATCGCTCGAAACCAGAAAGGTGGATGCCGTGCGATAATAGTTCAAGGCGCGCAGCCATTCGTTCCTTGCCGTCGCGGAGTGGCCATCTGCGCTCGAGAGGCGCGCGCGCCTTGCGATACAATCGGCTAAGGCCCGCCACTCACTAATCCAGCTCTCGTCGTCGCCGACAACGATCTTGCCCGCAACCATGAGGCACTCGGACACGAAGCTTGCCCCCTCTTGGGCATCGCCCAGCAGGCGTCTCAGCTGGGTGCTCTCCACCTCATAATCCGGCCAGTGGGTCCAGCCGCCCGCGTCATATCTGGGCGAGCAGTGGACACTTTTCGCCTGCCTATGCATCAACCTGCCCCTCCCTGTTAAGCCGCACCGAACGCCTCTGTTCTTGGCGGTCGATCACCCTTTTTCGTCCGGGCGCTGAATCGACACGTGACGATGTGTCATATGGTGCAGCGCGCGCTTACGATGTCATTTTCGCTCGTGATCCGACCGGAAAACACGACCATGAGACCGCTTGGCCAGATCGAACCGCCGTTGGGCCGCCCTGTGCGACGTGAGACCATTGCGTGTTCGACATGCTCGGCTGACCGTAAGTGACGGCATCGTACGTGGGCACGGGTAGTCGACCAGACACGATCAAGCAGCGATGACGCTTCACAGAACTCTCCCGTTATCGTCGTCGCCGTTCATCGGTCACTCACTTGTCTTCTGAGCTGGAACCGTCCTTATTCGCGTTGGACTTGCCGCGCAGATCGCACGATTAAAAGCCGACATCGCTGGTGCCTTTCAGCTTCAGCATGGCGCGAGCCTCCTCCGGCGTCGCCACCTCCAGGCCTATTCCTTTCAGGATCGAGCGGGCCAGCCCCACTTGCTCGGCGCTGGAGGCGGCGAGCTTGCCGGGCCCTGCCCAAAGACTGTCCTCGAGTCCCACGCGGATATTGCCGCCCATCGCGGCGGCCATGGCGCCTATGCGCATCTGCGCGGCGCCGGCGCCAAGCACCGACCAGACATAATCGTTGCCGAACAGCCGCTCGGCCGTGCGGCGCATGGTGGCGATATCCTCGTAATGCGCGCCGATCCCGCCGAGCAGGCCGAACACGGACTGGATGAAGAACGGCGGCCGGACGAGGCCGCGGTCGACAAAATACTTGAGATTATAGAGATGGCCCACATCGTAGCACTCGAATTCAAATCGCGTGCCTCCCGGCGCGCAGAGGGCGAGGACCTGCTCGATCTCGGCGAAGGTGTTGCGGAAAACGAGGTTGCGTGAAGACTCCAGGTGCTCGCGTTCCCACTGATGGGTGAACTCGTGATAGCGCTCGAGCATCGGGAACAGGCCGAAATTGAAGGACCCCATGTTGAGTGAGGCGAGCTCAGGCCGGAAATGCCGGGCGGGCTCTACGCGTTCGGCAACGGTCATGAATGGGCTGCCACCGGTCGTAATGTTAATCACGGCCTGCGACCTGCGGCTCAAATCCGGCAGAATCTTCGCAAATCCCTCGACCGATTGGTCCGGCTGACCAGTCTTGGGGTTGCGTGCGTGCACATGCAGGATCGCAGCTCCCGCTTCTGCAGCTCGCACTCCCTCTTCGATGATCTCCTCGGCTGTGACCGGAAGGTGCTCGGACATTGAAGGCGTGTGGATCGCGCCGGTCAGCGCGCAGGTGAGAATGACTTTGCCGGTCTTGGCCATGTAAAAACCTCCAGAGCAAATCGGTAATCGTAAGGGGCGGCCGCGGTCTTTTCGGCTTTGAAGGTCTATCGCCCGCAAGTGGCGGGACAGCCGCCAGGATCAGGAGTGCCACCGCGCTTTTCGGACCGTGGAGCTCTCTCGCCTGCGCCTTGATGATGAAGCAGCTTTTGGCAGATCAGCTCCCGAACCGCGGCTCCGGGATTCCACTGACGCCAAGCCCCTTGATGGCAAATAGGGCCCCGCGCTGCTGCCCATCATCGGGAAATCGCGGCAAGGGCGGCTTCGCCATGGAAGTTACGTACAGAATGTCGAGGTTAGGACCACCGAACATCACGCTGGTCACCTTGCGCACTGGCATCTCGATAATGCGCTCAACGCTGCCGTCGGGCGCGTAGCGCACGAGCTTTCCGTCGTAGACGAGCGCCTGCCAAAGGAACCCCTCTGCATCAACGGTAGCGCCGTCCGCAGCACCGCCATTTGAGCGATCCACTGGCGCGAAACGGCGCCGCTTCGTGGCAGCACCGGTCTCGATGTCATAGTCGTAGGCCCAGATCTCTCCCGTCCAGGTGTCGGCGAAATAGAAGGTCCGGTCGTCCGGGCTCCAGCACGGGCCATTGGAGACGATGATCTTCTCGTCCAGGATGTGCAGCGAGAGATCGGGATCGAGCCGGTAGAGGCGGCCGGAGGCTTCGTCCTCCAGCATATCCATGGAGCCGAATAGGAAACGCCCGCGGCGATCGACCTTGCCGTCGTTCAACCGATTGCGCGGAAGATGTGTCTCGGGTGCCGCGATCAGCTTCAGCTCGCCGCTCTGCAGATCGAGATCATGCACGCCCGATTGCAGCGCGACGAGCGCATGCGTACCCTCGCGACGCAGCGCCATCGAGCCGATCTTCGCCCCGACATCCCAGGCGCGAAGCTCGCGTCCATCTTCTGTCGCGCGAAAAACGCGGCCATCGATGCTGTCTATCCAGTACAGACGCTGCTGCTCCGCGTCCCAAAGCGGGCCCTCGCCAAGCGTCGTCTTCAGATCCGCCACGATCTCGATCTTCAAGTCATCCCCCGTTCTTACGGTTCACAGATATTCCACGTTCCCGTCAATGCTGATCGCCTGCCCGGTCACATTGCGTCCACCTGGCGAGCAGAGAAATAAGGCCATCGCCGCAACGTCCTCGGCCGTCACCATGCGACGCAGCGAGATCTTCTCGAGGTATTCCTGGCGCATTGCCTCATAGCTGGTATGGAGCTGCTCGGCGCGCGCGCGGATCACGCCTTCCATGCGGGGGCCCTCGACGATGCCGGGCAAAAGCGCGTTGACGCGGATGTCGTCGGGACCGAGTTCGGCGGCAAGCGATTTGACGAGCCCGACAATGGCCCATTTCGTTGCGGCGTACGGGGTACGCCAGGCGTAGCCGAGCCGGCCGGCAACGGAGGCCATGCAGAGAATTTGCCCATAGCGCGATTGGCGAAGCATCGGGACCGCATGATGGGCGAAGCGGTACTGCGCGTTGAGATTGATATCGATCGTTTGCTGCCAGTCGAACTCTGCAATGGTATCGATTCCGCCGGTCGGTCCGGCAATGCCCGCATTGTTGATGAGCACGTCGAGCCCACGCCAACGCGCAGCCTGTGCAAGAAAGACGGCGGCGACGGCCTCGCGATCCGACACGTCGGCCTTTGTGGCAAGCACCTTTGGATTCCGATCGCGGAAGGCTGCAAGCGCATCGTCGTTGATGTCGCAGATATGCACATGCGCACCGGCCTCAATGAAAGCATCGGCAAGCGCGGCGCCAATGCCGGACGCGCCTGCCGAGATCAGGACGCGCAGCTCGGGATGTGGCACAAGACGCTGCAGCACGCTCATGCCGGTATACGTCCCCGCCTGCGTCTCGGAACGGCCACGGAGCGCTCCCTGCCCGCTTTGTCGAGAATGCGAGACAGACAATTGGCGGCCTGCATGATGTCGTCGGTCACGGCGGCGCGGGCGGCGGGCGCATCGCGGTCCAAGAGAGCATCGAGGATCTGGCGGTGTGCGTCCATGGAACGCTGCAGGTGGACGGCATCGGGTGCAACGAGCACGAAGCATGGACCAATGAGCAGCCAAAAATTCTCGACGGCACCGAGAATCATCGAGGCGTGCGCGACCTGGTAGATCCGCCGGTGAAAGGCGAAGTTGGTCCATAGATAAGCGGGCCCGTCGACTGCATCAGCGGCTGCCTGAAGCCGACGGTAGAGTTGCGTCACCTCGGCATCATCGACGCGCGTCATACGCGAGGCTGCGCGCTCGGCCAGCAGCCCCTCGAGCGCCACGCGCGCATCGCGCACATCCCGCAGCTGCGCCTCGGACAGCTGCCCAACGCTCAGCCGCGCCGAACCGCTGAATTCGAAGGCTCCGTCGGCCTGCAGCCGGCGAAGCGCCTCGCGTACCGGCGTCGGGCTTGAGCCCAGCGCCTCGGCCAGGCCGCGGATCATCAGCCGCTGACCCGGCGCAAAGCGACCGGCCATCAGGCCGTCTCTCAAATGGCGGTAAACCTGATCCGCCATCGAGCCCCGGGCGATGGGCAATGGCAGCAAGGCAACGGGATTGCTCGTCTCCAAAGTTCCCTCCCTATATGAGATATGTGATCACAATGTGGAAATGCCGTCAAGGGGCCGGTGCGAGGGGCAAAGTCTGTGTGGTCATCGAGATTCCGAATCGCGCGGTGTGGCAGTGGCGTTGTGTTGTCGACCGGCTCGGATTGAGCGTGGTGCGTGCTGGCCGCCGGGACCCTTCGGCAGCAAAGTGCCGCAAACAGACGGCAAGAACGTTGGGCTCTTCACGCACCGAGGAATTCGTGCGATGACAGCTGAAGGATGCCGACTGCGTGCAGGCCGTCCACGAGGGTCCGGTACTGCGGTCGCGCCGCGACGATGGCGGCAACGAGTCTCTTCCCTGGGGCAATCTCGCCGGCACGGATCAGCAGCACGCCCTTCCAGAAGGTTGGCTCGGGGTCAGCGCCGATCAAACCTTGAGCATCCGTGAGCATGCGTACTGCCTCTGCAAGCCGCGGACCTGTCGCTGCCGCTTCGCGCGAGAGCAGCCCGCGTGTGAAGACAGACGCACCGAAAATCGTGTGTGCGTGAGAGAGCTTGGCGAGCCTGCGCAATTCGGCGAGCGGGTCAGGATGGTCGTCAACTCGCACGTCGATGAGGCGGTTAGCCCAAGGCGCGGAACCGGCGTCTGCGGAGACCACGAGAAGTGCAGCCGACATCCGGCCACGGGCGTCACCCCCCGCGGCCTCACCTGCGTCCATCGCCGCGAGCATACGATCGACGAGCGGACCGGCAGCATTCTCGTACGCTGCCAGCATGGCTGGAACGACGCCGTCGCTGGCGAGCATATTTCCCAACACCACAACGTTATTGGCCTCGAGCTGAGCGCGGCAGGGAACACAGCGTTCGCCAGTGAACATGGCTTTGCCGCCGGCGGCATCGAGGAAGGCGACCTGACGCAGTTCTCGCTCTACGTCCTTTGCGAGCAGATTCGCGAGCGCCGTCGCCGCCGATGCGCCGGAGGCCATGAGATCCAGCCCATTCGGCCCGTAAGCTGGATCAACGAAGGACTGGGTCGCAACAGCACCAACGCCGGCTCGCGCAAACGTCACAACGCGCCCGAGGGCAAAATAATGCGACTGGCTGGCCACACCCAATTCGCCGGTGATCGGGTCTCTGGCGACAATCGAGTATGTCATCTTCAGAACTCCACGCGCTTGAGGTGCGCCTTGATCGCAGCGATCAAAGCAGGCGGATCCTCCAGCATCGGCAGATGACCGATGCCTGGCAGGACAACGTGCGGAGCGTGCAGCGAGGCTGCCATTTCTGCGCCGGCCGCGGGAGTGCAGGTAAGGTCGAACTCGCCGGTCAGAACCGTCACGGGACAGCTGACGCTAGCCACCTGTGCGCGGATATCGGCCGCGCAGGCCGCTCGCCACACGCGACGGATGTCGTCCTTTCCGTTCGGATTGCGCAGTGCCATGGTCTTGGCCACCACCTCGGCGGAGACGTTTGGACCCAGCGCATATTTCGGCAGGATGAGCTCAAACATCTCGGTGACGGTGTGATGTTCGAGGGTGGATAGCACGGCCGCATTGTCAGGATCTCGCGAGTAAAGCTGACTGCCTACCGCAACAACTGAGATGACCCGTTTGGGTTCGGCGGCTGCAAGATAGAGCGAAATCGCTCCACCGAGTGAACCGCCGATGGTGTGGAAGCGGTCGACGCCCGCCCGGTCGACGGCGTCGATACAGTCCTGCGCCCAACGCGCAAGGTCGTACTGTTCGGCCGGCGGCGAGTCACCGAATCCACGCAGGTCAGGGACGATCGTGAACCGGTCGGCAAACGCCGGTACCACCTCGGCCCACGCCGCGCCCTGAAGATTGATGGGATGCACGAACAGGATTGGCGGCCTGCTCGCATCGGTCTCGCCGTGGTAAGAGACGGCAATCGTTCCGACTGGTCGCTTGATCGTGAGCCGCCTCATGAATCCTCCTCGGGCACGGTGTCCTGAACGGCCGAAAGGACGCTCAATTTTTGGAATCGCTCTTCGATTGCAGCCAGGCTCAAGCATCGGAAGTCCGTCCGCTTCCGGGCGGGCACGCCGGACAGCGACTTCAGCTGGAATTTCGGCTCTGTATGTTTTCGCAGCACCGGCGGGATCAGTCCGTCCCGCCGGAAGTAGGATGCCCTGCCAGCCCGACAGGGCGCTCGCTTTCGGGTTACGGCTTTTGATCGTCCGTGACAGAGAAGCTCTTGCCGAAACTGGGCGGCAGATAACCCACACCGCGGCTGGCATAGCTATCGCCGAACGGCTGCCGAATCTTGTCCTGCGGGGCCATCTCCGAGCAGTGGAAGTGCCAGATCTTCCACTCCGGCTTTCCCTCCCCGTCATTGCGCACGTAGATCTCGGTGCTGCGCAGGTACTGGTCCGGTTTCTCGGCGGTCTCGAAGTTGCCTTCGCAAAGCAGGTAAGCCATGTCGCCACGGACATCCTGACGCCAGATGTGCATGACCGCGGGCTTGGATCGTGGCGTGTCCTTGAACCAGTCCCAGAAGGCGGTCAGCTCTTCCCGCCCGAAGTACGGATCACCGCTGAGGTTGAAATTCAAGAACGCCGCGCCACTCGGAAAGCAAGTTCGCATCAAGGGGATATCCCACTTGTAATTGGCGGCCCACCAGTCGCGGTGCACTTTCAAAATGGCTTCTCGGTCTTCATCTACGGTCGGCATGAATGCTCCTGGGTGGTGTGGTCGTGAAATTGGTCGCCGGGGATCCCCCTCAGATCGGCGACCTCATCGGCCTCTGGTCTAAAAACCAGGGCAGATTCTCGTGCTTGCTGGATCCGCTCCCGCGGCCTTGGCCACCGGCAGGGTGTCTGGACAGCAGTTCTGAGCGGTTCGGCTGAGTGCGCACGCCGAAAAACGCGAAATCGCGCGAGCTAAAGCGGGACGATGCTCCTGCTCCTCGTGATCGACTGAGATCGATCGCGCCAACGGTGCACTGCGACGACGCGCAAGGCAGAGCCACCAACTCAAAGCCAGCGGAATAGTTGATCCAATGAGCCTTGCGGCACAGGGCGCCGCCCGCCCGGATCAAGCTTGAGTGGAGTGCCACGCCCAAAGACAGCGCGAAGTGCTGGCCGATCGACCCTTGTTGGGCGATCAAGGCCCAGCCGAAAGCGTGCACTGGCGCGATGATGCGGCTCACTCCGGGCTTCCTCCTATATCTACGATATGTGATCACAAATCACAATCTTTGTCAAGCCTCCGCGGCGGCGCATTGGCATCGCTTGAAGTTCGCTCGGGACGTCCGCGCTCCCGCTAGGTCATCTCAAGAGCAGGGGGCCCTGCAACGCCTCCCCCACCGCCGTCGTCGTCCAGTCCAGTAACAATCGGTTTGAGCTCTGGCGGGTCCAGCGAGGCGAGATAACGATCATCAGCAACATCGCCATACAGTGTCGTACGTTGGCGCGGCAGGCGCGCCATCGCACGGATGAGCTCTTCCATTTGCTTTGGAGCCATCTCGTGGCCGTGCTGGGCACCGGCTGAACGCGAGATCGTCTCGTCCATGAGCGTGCCGCCGAGATCATTCACGCCAGCCTCAAGGCAGGCGCGAATGCCTTTTTCGCCGAGCTTCACCCAAGACGTCTGGATGTTGGAGATCTTCGTGTGGAAGACAAGCCGTCCGATCGCATGCATGAGAACGACTTCGCGGAAGGTCGGCCCCTTGCGCGATCGCCCTTTCAAGTAGATCGGGGCTTCCATGTGGACGAACGGCAATGGGACAAATTCAGTGAAGCCACCGGTCTCGGCCTGAACATCCCGGATGCGCAACAGATGTCTTGCCCAATGCTCGTAACGGTCAACATGGCCGAACATGATCGTCGCGGTGCTGCGCAATCCCACTCTATGCGCCGCTGCCATGATCTGCAGCCATTGCGCGGTGTTGATCTTGTCGGGACACAGAATCGCGCGGACCTCGTCGTCCAGGATTTCTGCAGCCGTCCCAGGCAATGTGCCAAGACCGGCGTTCTTCAACTCGCGCAGAAATTCATCGACCGAACTCCCGAGCGTCTTGGCGCCTTGGAACACCTCGAGCGGCGAGAAGGCATGGATATGCATGTCCGGCGTGACCTGCTTTACGGACCGGCAAATCTCAAGATACTTCGCGCCGGTGTAGGCGGGATGGATGCCCCCCTGCATGCAGACCTCGGTGGCGCCGCGCTCCCAGGCTTCGCGGGCGCGCCGCCCGATCTCATCCATCGAAATATCATACGGCCGCCCGCGCAAGTTCTCGGCGAGTTTCCCCTTCGAGAACGCGCAGAACTGGCACCTGAAGTAGCAGATATTGGTGTAGTTGATGTTGCGGTTGACGACATAGCTAACGGCATCGCCATTGATGGACCGGCGCAGCTCATCAGCAGCGCGGCACACGGCCGTGAAATCGCGCTCCTCGGCCTCGAACAGTGACACGATCTCTGCTTCTTCGAGTCGTGTCCCAGATTGAGCCTTCGCGATAATTCTTCGAAACCTGCCGGTTAAGACGGCGGGCAAGTTGGTTTCTTCACACAGCATCGCCAGCTCGCCGGCAGGCGGATCGCACCTGGTTCCAGGGCACCATTCGTCCCGACGCGGCCAGCCATTTCCGTCGACGAGGCCGAGCAGGCTCTTCTGCAGCGATGTGTCAGTCCAGCGTGCATATTGACGCGCATAGGCCGGATAGACTGCGAGGCGTTCAACGAGCGTCTTGCTGCATTTAGCGGTGGACTCGGAAAGACGTGCGAGATGCGGCCAAGGCGCCTCGGGATTGACATGGTCCGGTGTCACCGGGGACACGCCGCCCCAATCATTGATGCCAGCGGCCAAGATCATGTCCAGTACGCCCGGGCTGAGATTGGGCGGCGCCTGGATGTTCATATCAGACCGGAACAGCAATCGCGTGAGCGCAATGGTCCACAGATGGTCTTCCATTGTTGGCGCCGGCGCGTGCCTCATGCGGGTATCCGGCTTCGGCTTGAAGTTCTGGATAATGAGTTCCTGAATATGCCCGTAGCGTCCGTCCAGATTGCGCAATGCAAGCAGCGAGGAGATGCGTTCAAGCGGCGTCTCGCCGATACCGACCAGCAATCCGGTCGTGAAGGGCACAGAGAGCTGGCCAGCGAGTTCAATCATCCGTAGCCGCTTTGCAGGGTCCTTGTCAGGTGAACCGAAATGCGGGCCCCCGGGCCCGCACAGCCTTGCGGAGGCGCTCTCGAGCATGATCCCTTGCGAGATGGAGACTTTGCGCAAGGCCCCGATATCATCGGCCTCCATCAGGCCTGGATTGAGATGCGGCAACAGGCCAGTCTCGCAGAAAACCAAGCGCGCGGCTTCCTTGAGGTAAGCGAGGGTCGATGCAAAGCCCATCTCGTGCAGTTCACGCTCGGCCTGGCGGTAGCGCAGCTCAGGCTTGTCACCGAGCGTAAACAGCGCCTCCTTGCAGCCGGCCTCGCGACCGGCACGCGCGATCGCCAGCACCTCATCTATCGTGAGGTAGGCGCGCTGCCCTTTTTGGGGAGGATGGGCGAATGTGCAGTAGTGGCAGACATCCCGGCATAACTGCGTAAGCGGAATGAAGACCTTGCGCGAGTAGGAGATCTTTCTGCCGTGGGCCTCATCCCGCTTTGATGCCGCCATCCGCATGAGATCGTGAAGGGACACGTCGCTGACGAGAGACAGGGCCTCGGAAGCGGAAATGTCACTTCGTCTCAGCGATTCCAGGAACATCCGATCCACCATTCTCAGGCTCCTCACGCTCCGCGCAGTCCGGCGGAGCTCTCCCCATTTTGGACAACCAGTTTCGAGCACACTTCGTGCGCCGCATCGACGCTTGTGCGCCCGCTGTGGCCGGCGCTTTCCCCGAGCAGCCTTTGCGCCAGATCGATCGAACGCAAATAGCGATCGGTGGCTGTGGTCGTGTTCAGGTCAAGAAAATCAAAGAGATCGGCGGGAGCATCGAGATCAAGCCCAATCCTTGCATTGCGGCACAAGATGGGCTCGATGCCGAGGCGATCGGCTGCGGCGATGTGGCGGGCAAAGCTGTCGGGGCCGAAACACGGCTGTAATGGTCGCGCCAAGGTGAACGCAACCGCGTTGGTGCCGCCATCGCGCGGCGCCGGCACGATCACCACGGCGTCGCCTTGTGCGGCTTGAAGAAGCGTTGAAACGTCCTCACTCAAGATTGCCGGAACATCGCTCGGCAGAACGAGGATGAGTTCGCCTCCACGACTTTCGATGGCGGCGAGCCCGGCTGCCACTGCAGCATTGGTTCCGTCCGCACCGGCGTCATCAATCACGAGAGCCCCCAGACGAGTCGCCTCTTGAGCGACATCCTCAGCACTGGTGACCACAGCGACATGGTTCAGTTTCATCACGCCGCATGCCGCGCTCAGAACGTCGGCCAGCATCGATCGGGCCAACAGGGCGCGCTCGGATGGCGTCAGCAATGGCGAGAGCCGCTGCTTCGCGCACGAGAACGATTTTGCCGGAATGATCAGCCATGCATTACGTCTTGTCATGATGCGCCTCGTTTCGAAGGGGGCCTGATCCGCCGTTTGTGCGTTGCGCGAAGGCTCTCGCCGAAGGCAAGCGCATGCTCGGCGAGCGTGATCTTCGACTGCAAGTCTGTCATGATCGTAGGTGCCGGGTGTACATCAACCGCAAGATCGCCCGCCCCTGCGACATCGGCGATGTCTATGACGAGACCATCGAGCAGCCCTGCATAATGTCTGGAAATCTCCGCATTTGACGGCTCGAGGCCAAGTTCGTCCATGATCTTGCGCGTCGGCCCTTTGATTGCCTGACCGCCGATAATTGGGGAAATGGCCACAACGGGAACGCTGGTCGCACGCAGCTTTTCGACCATCCCAGGAACAGCCAGGATCGGATCGACGCTGAGATAGGGATTGGAAGGGCATATGATGATAAGATGGAGATCCTCGGCGTCGAGTGACGCAAGCACCTGCTCGCTCAGGCAAGCGTTTTGCGCTCCGCTGAACCGGATCTGCTTGACAACCGGTTCGCAGCGACGTCCGACAAAATAGCGCTGGAATTCGAGTTCGCCCTCCGTGCTGTCGATAATGGTGGAAAGCTTGTCGTTGGTGACGGGCAGCACGGCTGAACGAATACCGAGCCGGCGCGCAATATCGATGGCAATGGCTGTGAGACTTTCACCGCTTAAGCGACGGCGGGTCCGCTCCACATGCATCGCCATGTCGCGATCGCCGAGCAAGAACCAGGTCTCGCCGCCGATTTCCTTCAAAGCCTCCATGAAGTTCCAGGTCTCATCGGATCGGCCCCAACCGCGCTGCGGGTCGCTGAGACCTGCGAGCGTATAAAGGACTGTGTCCAGGTCAGGCGAGATATGGAGTCCGAGATGCTCGAAATCGTCGGCCACGTTGACGACCACGGTCAGTCTCTCTCCGAGCATGTGCTGCAATCCAGTAGCAAGCTTTGCCCCTCCGACGCCCCCGCAGAGTGCCAGTACGCGACCTTCCGTAGGCACAAACTTTGACCGCCCGTTCATCTGAACATGTCCCGTTCTTTCGCACGCAGGAGCGCGGACGCCGAATTGATTGGGGCCCGAGAGGAGAATCCACGGACATGGATGACAGGTTGGCCTTCGGCCGCCTGTCCCATCACGAGCGAGGCGGCGGCTGCCAGCTCATCCGCGACGGCGATCTCCGTCACCTGCATGGGCCGCCCGAACAGATCGGGCTCGCCGATCATGCTCTGAAGGGCAGGAAGACCAGCACTTCCGAGCGCCACGCCAACGACGCCGTTGCGCCAGGGGCGCCCAAAGCTGTCGTTTATGATGACGCCGGCATCGACACCGAACCGCCGATCGAGGCCGGCCTTCAGGCGCTGGCAGCTCTCATCCGGATCTTCCGGCAGCAACAATACGCGATGACCGCGATCCTGCTCGATGTTGGATTCATCGATCCCGGCGTTCGCCATCACGAAGCCAAGGTGGTGGACAACGATGATCACGTTCTGCCTTGCGCGCAGGACCTCGGTGGATTCCGAGAGCACTACCTCAATGTGCCGGGGATCCTTGCCGACGGTCTTTGCAAGCTCGATCGCGCGGTCGGAAGGGTTCACATCGTCAAGATAGACGTACCTGTTTTCCGCCTTCGACACGATTTTTTGTGCGATGACGAAGATATCACCTGACGCGACGGCGATTTCCGCGCTCATCACGCCAGCCGCAATGACACCAACCAGATCGTCGCCCGGGCCCATTAAAGGAATTCCCGGAAGGGCGGTGTATGTGATGCTCCTCGTCATCGCGAGCTCTTCCTTCCTTCGGCGCCCATGTCCCGAATTTTTCTCGTGTTTCTAAAGCGTGGGCATCTCACCTCAAATGCGATCTCGAGGACCTGCCCCCTCAGCTTCAGATCTCGTCTGCTTCTCCTTGAGCATCGTCCGGCCGCCAAGGCTTGCGGACAAGTCTTTGAGGTTGGCATGGCGTGCTGACGCGGGTTTGCGACCGCCTGCACCATCTCCTGCCTGCACTCCGAGCTCCGCTGCGCGACCGGTTGCTAGCCATGAAGCGCCGCCGGAGAAATCGACCGCTTTATGACGGTACGCATTGCGAAGCTCGATTGCAGTCTTGCCACACCGGGTAGGCGCGACAAATGCTGCTTATGGATGCGTTCGTAGTCCTCCATGTCGCGCGCCAGCACCAAAAGCCGATAGTCGTCCGTGCCAGACATCAGATGGCAGGCGATAACGTCGGGGCACTTCTGGATTTCGGTCTCAAAAACCTTGAGCGCATCCTCACTTTGGCGGTCGAGCGTGATCTGGACGATCACGGTCAAGGGAAAGCCAAGCGAGTTTGCATCGATCACGACCGAGTAACCCTTGATGATCCCGGCTTTCTCCATTTGTAGCACGCGCCTCGCGCAAGACGTTGCCGAGAGACCGACACGTTCGGCAAGCGCCAACTGACTTATTCGGGCATCCCGAATGAGTTGGCTTAAGATTTTACGGTCAAGAGTATCGAGGGCTGTGAGCATCGTTGCGAACGCCCCTGCGGTTTTCCATTCACGTCAGGCCGGAAATCGTGATGCCGGCACCCTTCACCTTGTATTTGCGGTTGATCGCGATCAGAACGGAGGTGAGAGCCTCGGCTGCGGCCGAGTTCGCGAGCGCACCGCCATCGATGCCGCGATTGCTCACCGCATCCGCCAGCAGCATCACCTCCTTGCGGGCCTCCGGGTCGTCGCTGAACACGAGGACGTCGCAGTCCGCCTTGCCTCCGGCATGGAGTTTCTGTGAGCCGACATTGTGGAAGGCGCCGACCACCCGCGAGCTCGGATCAAGGTGCGATTGCGCGACCAGGGCAGCCGACCCGGCGCTCGGAAGTTGAACAACAGATACCTTCGGCGGCACGAGCGGCACGACCGCGGTGACAACGATCTTGCCCTTGGCCGCGTCCTTGATCTCGGCCAAGCTTGCCTCGTAGTTGGAGAAAGGTACGGCAACGACAACAATATCGCTGTTCGCCGCGGCGGCAGCGTTGGTGTCACCGCTGACATTGGCGAACCCGTCCGACTTCAGGAGCGCGACCGCATCCTGAGCGCGCTCAATCGAGCGCGATCCAAGGATCACGGAGTATCCGGCGCGGCTCCAGCTGCGGGCAAGGCCCGATCCGAGGTCTCCAGTGCCGCCGACGATCGACAAAGTCGGAAGGGGCGCGTTCGACATTTGTATTACACTCCTTTGCTTGCGGCATGGCGTCTTTCCGCGAAAACATCTGCTTTGCTTGAGCCTGCCGCACCTTATTGACACAAGGCCGAACACGACACCGCCTCTTCACGTGAACGTACTCTTCAAGGCCGGCGCGGCCGTAGGTCGACAATTCTCGGCCTCTCCCTGACAAAAGGAGTTCATGCTAGCCGCCCTCAAGATAGGGAAAGAAATTGAGCTCAGCCCCCTCCTTGACCTCAGCCGATAACGGCACGACCGTGTCACCAATTGATGCGAGCCAGACCTCATGCTCGGCGCTCAAGGAGTCGATCACCTTGAGAATTGTCGTCCCCTCGGGGAGGTCAAGCTGAATGGATCCGACACCGCCGGGCAGGAACCGGCGAAGATATCCATGCATGTTGACCTCGACGCGGATCATGGCTGCCGGGCTCGCATTGTAGCAGCAATTTTTTCAGCGGTCATCGGCAGCGAATTTGGCCAGCAGCCGGTCGCCGCTGCGATCGCATTGCCGATTGCGGCCGGTGGTTCGATGCAGGGTGGCTCGCCGACGCCCTTGGCGCCGTAAGGACCGGCTACGGAGCGGCATTCGACGATAATGCTCTCGATGTCCGGGACGTCCATTGCCGTCGGCATCTTGTAGTCAGTCAGGTTCGCATTCATGACGCGCCCGTCCTGATAAACGATCTCCTCCGACAGGGCCTGACCTATACCTTGCGCCACTCCGCCCTCGATCTGGCCTTCGATGTAAGTCGGGTTGATTGCATAGCCGACGTCCTGGGCTACGACATATCGATTGATCGTCACCTTGCCCGTGGCTTGATCGACCGAAAGGTCGACGGCATGGGCATGGTAGCTCGGTGTATTCCATACCGGAAGCGGATGGTTCTTGACGCGTGTCGGATCATAGGCTGGCGCAGGCGAAATGGCCGTGCCATGCGCGATGAGCCCGCCGCCGGCGAGACGCGAGATGCGCGCCAGCTCCGCGATCGAAATCGACTTGTTGCCGGCGACTACGTGCTTGTCCTGCAGCTTCATGTCCTCGATCGGCGCTTGTAGCTGGTTGGCTGCAAGCTCGAACATCTGGCGTCGTAGCTCGCGAGCGGCAGCCAGACACGCATTTCCGACGGAGAACGCCGTGCGGCTACCCTGAGCGCCGTAGTCGAACGGCGCGGCCTGGGTGTCGACACCTGTCACGTTGATGTCGGTCAGATCAAGGGACAACTCTTCGGCAAGCACTTGAGCAGCTCCCGTGAGGGCGCCAGTGCCAATTTCGACGGCGCCGCTGACGAGTGTCGCACTGCCGTCGGGATTGATCTTGACATAGACACCAGAAGAGCCCCCGGTCGTCATCCACCAGCTGCACGCAATGCCCTTGCCGCGTCCTGGCTCGGGATTGCGATCGTGCCAGCCGATCGCATCGGCCGCCTTGCGCAGACATTCCTCAATGCTCACGGACGTGTGCGTCTCGCCGGAAGGACCTGGATCTCCCTCCTTGACGATGTTGCGCAGGCGCATTTCGAGAGCATCCAAGCCGAGATTCTTCGCGATCATGTCGATCTGGCTTTCCATCGCGAAATTCGCCATCGGCCCCGCCGGCGCACGGAACGAGCCCGAATGGACCTTGTTCGTGTAGACAGCGATGCTTTCGAACGCGAGCGCTCCGGTCTTGTAAGGACCCGCCATGACCTGAAGTGCGATTGCAGCTGTGCCGGGACCTGAGCCTGCATAAGCCCCACAATCCACGATGATCCTGCCGCTTCGGGCAAGAAGGTGCCCTTCTTTGTCCACGGCAGTTTTGAGCAGGACGACGGAAGCCTGACGCGGAAGTGCCGCTGTGAGCTCCTCTTCGCTCGTCGACATCACCTTGACCGGGCGCGCGGTCTTGCGCGCGAGGAGAGCTGCGAAGTGCTCAACACCGATCCTCAGCTTGCCGCCGAAGCCGCCGCCAATACCTGGCACAGTCACGCGCACCCGCGCGGCCGGCAGATCGAGGATTTCGGCCAATGTCGTTTGCGTGTCAAACGGCAATTGAGTGTTGCACCAGACCGTCACGATCCCGTTGGCGTCCCAGTCCGCGGTCGCGACTCGCGGCTCGGTGTATCCTGGATGCTGCAGCGAGGTTGTGAACCGATGCTCGTAGACCTTATAAGCCGTGGCGAAGGTCCCTTCGACGTCGCCGACGTGAATACGGGCTTGTCCTGCGATGTTGCCTTTGCGCGAAATGATCGGCAGCGCCTTGTAGCTTTCCCAATCTGGATGGATGCGGATATCGCTTGTGAGCGCCTCCTCCGGGTCATACAGCGCCGGCAGATCCTGGTATTCAACCGTGATGGCCTCAATCGCGCGCTCCGCGATTTCGAGAGAGGTGGCAGCAACCGCGGCGATTGCATGTCCCATGAACAGGACGCGATCGGTTGCGAACACGGTCGTATCGCGTACCGCCGCTCCGTAACGGACCTGCGGGATGTCAGCGGCGGTGATAATGCCACGCACGCCGGCGATTGCAGCGGCGCGCGAGGTATCGATCCTCTTGATCAGCGCGTGCGCGCGAGCACTGCGCAGGATCTTGCCGTAGAGCATGCCGGGCAACTTGAAATCCGCAGCATAAACGTGCTTTCCGGTAACCTTGCCAACACCATCCCGCCGGGGCAGGCGGCGACCGACGACGCGATGGGTATGAGCGTTCATTGCTTGACTCCCGAGAGTGCGATGCGGTCTGCTGCGGTTGCCACGGCATCAACGATCTTGCGATAGCCTGTACAGCGGCATAGCGTCCCTGCGATGGCTTCCCTGATCTCGTCGCGCGAGGGTCGGCAGCCCGGATTTTCATCCAAGAATGACTTTGCCGTCAGGATCATTCCCGGGATGCAGTATCCGCACTGAACAGCGCCGCATTCGATGAACGCCTCCTGAAGGGGATGCAGATGCTCGGGATCGCCGATCCCCTCGATCGTCGTGATCGAGCATCCGTCAATTTGGCCTGCGAGCAGGATGCAGGAGTTCACGGCCCTTCCATCGAGCAGCACCGTACAGACGCCGCACTCAGCTTCCAGGCAGTTTTCCTTGGTGCCCATCATGCCGATCTCGTTGCGCAAGACCTGCAGCAACGTCCAATGGGGCTCAATGAGCAGCTGATGGCTCTCGCCGTTGACAACGATATTGAGAATTGTTCGGTTCATTGATCCTGTTCCCGAATTCGTTGCAGACACGTCTCAAGCGCGCGCTCGACCATGATCGCGACAAGACCATGGCGATAGCCGGCCGACGCGCGGACATCAGAGATCGGACTGGACGCCTCTGCCGCAAGCTTGCCCGCCTCCGCAAAGCTTTCCTTGCCGGCGGGCTTGCCTAGGAGATAGCTCTCCGCCTGTTCGGGCCGGAACGCCTTTGGGCTCGCTGCCCCGATGGCCAGGCGCACTGAAGCACAGCGCGAGGTGGAAGCCTCCAGCGTCAAGCAAGCCGCAACGCAAACCACCGATATCTCCATGGCCCGCCGGCGTCCTTCCTTCAGGAAGGCGGTTGCGGATCGGGTTGGAAGCTTGGCAAATCGGATGCTTGTGACGATCTCGGCGGGCATGAGGCCGGTCTTTCCCGGACCGATGATGAAGTCGCGTAAGGGGGCAGAGCGCCGTCCATCGGGACCTGTGATGTCGAGACTGGCATTGAGCGCGAGCAGCGGCGGCACAAAATCGGCGGCAGGCGAAGCATTGACGATGTTGCCGCCGATGGTTGCGATGTTTCGTACCTGATGGCCACCGACGACGCTGGCAGCCTCCAGCAGCGCCCGCAAATTACCCCGAAACGCAGCATGGGTTTCGATCGTGCGGTACCTCGTCAGCGCGCCAAGGGTGAATGCTTCGGCGGTCTCGGTGATTTCGCTCATGCCGGGCAGGCACGCGACATCGATCAGATGTACGGGATCGATCTTCTTCCGATTGATCTGGATGACTGTATCGGTCCCGCCGGCAACATAGCGCGCGGTCGGCGCAAAGCGTTGAGCAAGGTCGATGGCTTCGGTGACGGTAGCCGGGCGATGAAGATCAAAGCTCATGGCCTGCTCCCTTGCTTGTCTTGGGCAGCAGGCCACACCTCGGAGCCCATCTTGGCGATCGTGTCCTCGATCGCGCCTCCTTCGGGCGCGAAGGGCATGATGATGATCCCGTCGACGCCGGCTTGACGCAGCTCGATCACGCGCGCGGTCACCTCCTCGACATTGCCGGCCAGAGTGAAGGCATTGATATGGCGATCGGTCACATACGGCAGCAAAGGAAGATAAGGCGTCACGCCGGCGGCGTAATGGGCGCCCTGAACCGAGGCGAGCGCGTCCTCCGGCAAGGTAAGCCCCTGCTCTTCGGCCGTTTCAAATTTGAGACGTCCCGCACCCAGCAGTCTTGCAACCGTCGGCCGGAGCGTGTCACGGGCGGCCTGACCGTCTGAGGCAATACAGGCATTGAGCCTGACGATCAGCCTGACGGATTTGGGATCGCGGCCCGCCTTCCTCGCCCCGTCATCCAGTCTCGCACGGAAGGCCTTGACTTCGGGAGCATTGCCCCCTGCCTCCATGAACGCGGCATCGGCGCAAGCGCCTGCGGTTCGTTGGCCGAGCGGCCCGTTGCTGGCCACATAGATCGGGATCTCGGCGCGAATGGGAGCGAAATTCAGCTTGCCCTCCTTGAACTGAATGACCTCTCCCTCGTAGGTGACGGTTTCGCCGCGCAGGAGCATGCGAATGACCTCGATCGCTTCGCTGATCGCGCGCGCGGGCTTCTTGCGATCGATGCCGAGCTCGGCAAAGCCGGAAATTCCGGCGCCGATGCCCAGGATTGCGCGCTTGTTCGAAATCTCGTCGAGCGTCGCAATCGCCATGGCCGTCAGCGCCGGATGTCTCGCGTAGGGATCTGTCACGCAAGGCCCGAGCCTGACCCGCGACGTATTTTGCGCAAAATATCCCAGGCACGAATAGACCTCCCGATAAAACCTTTCATCGGCAAGCCAGACCGTATCGTATCCGCTCGCTTCGGCGAGCTTGACGCGATCAAGCATCTTGACCATGGGCGCGTTGCCGAGAATTAGCAGATCGAGGGTCATCTTGATGTCCTGTTTGCGCTTACGTCTTGGATCAGGCAGAGCTCAACGGGGCAACGAATTCATTCTATCTCGTCGCTGACGAAATAGATGTTCTTTGAGCGATCGAGAAACTTGCCATAAAGCTCCTCCCGCAGCGCAACACCGGCAGATGAGGCAAGGTCCTTGTCGTGTTGCTCCAGGCTCTTGACTTCGATTCTTTCGATGTACTGCCACGTTGCGGTCTCGGCGCCCTGGATGGGGCGGCGAATGCGATGAACTTTGTAGCTCACGTAATTGTCGAGGCTACGCACAAGAGCGTAGTCGCGCTCGCGGACCCAGGCCTCGTATTCGACTGGATCGACACCTTCCTTGAGCGTGCTGATCAAGAAACGGACTGGCATATGACTTTCTCCTTGGCTGTTTGCTCAATACGGGTTGATCTGATATCGCCGACGACCTTGACACGGACGCGCATGGCATTGCCGGGCAGATATGCGATCGGCGTATCCTCCGCCTCGACCAGGGCCAGTGATTCCGAATCCGCGCCGGCCTCCACCGCTCGGGATTCGGCAAGCTTGCGTGCTGAGCCGACGGCCTCCTCTCGCGTCAGCCCCTGGAAGACCTGATCGACTTCACCACTGATCTGGGCGATGGCTGCGCCAACCGCGTTCGCGCAGCCCCCGTGCTGAACGCGCACCACCTGCCCGACGCCCTGCAATTCTTCCGGAACAAGAAAGGCGCCCCCACCGACCGCGATGAGCGTGACGTCTGAAGCACTTGTCTTCATCCGGTCGACGTTCGCTTCCAGCATCTCCTTGCAGCGGCGCAGAACCCTCTTCACGTCATCAGCGGTGATGTGTGCCACACGCTTGCGATCGCCGAGGTCGATCAGTCCGGCGGCAACGCCGATGTCGGTCGAGGTCACGCTATTGCCGCCGAACACAAGCGCGTCCGTGGACAGGCGGTACCCAACACTGAGCGGCCCGATCGTTGCCGCTTCTAGGTCGATATGGCTGCCGCCGCCAAGTCCGATGGAAACGAGATCCGGCATGCGGAACAGGGTCCTCACGCCTCCGATGTGAACGACGGTGTTGGCTTCACGGGGAAAGCCGTTCCGCAAGAATCCAAAATCGGCCGTCGTGCCGCCGACATCGACCACCACCGCATCTTTGAGCCCGGAAAGATAGGCCGCACCCCGCATCGAGTTGGTCGCACCGGAGGCGAAGCTGAACACCGGATATGCGGCGGCACGAGAGGCCTCCGCGACGGTGCCGTCATTTTGCGTGACAAAAAGCGGCGCCTTAAGTCCGACCTTCGACTTGGCATGCTCAAAGGCCGCGATGGTCTTCTGCGCAAGCGCAATGAGAGAGGCATTGAGGATTGCCGCATTCTCGCGCTCGAGCAATCCGATCCCGCCGAGCAGATGTGCGCAGGTCACCGATGCATCGGGAATCTCCTCGCGCAGGATGGCGGCGACCTCTTCTTCGTCGGACGGATCGAGTGGGGAGAACAGTGCGTTGACCACGACGTATTCGAGGCCGAGGTTGCGGATTTCGCGGGCAATTCGCCTGGCGGCGGCAATATCCAGAGTGGCGAACCTGCGGCCGTCGTAATCGTGGCCGCCTTCAATCTGCCAGACCCCGCCATTGGCGAGCTCAGCCAGGTCAGCCGGCCAATCGGTGAAGGGCGGCAAAGAGCTCGTGGCGGGGAGCGCGACCCGGATCACCGCCACTTTGGTCAAATGACGGCGCTGGACGACCGCATTGATGAAGTGGGTCGTACCAATCATCAGCGCGTCGATGCTAGTTGCAAGTTCGGCGCTCAGATCGAGTGCATCGATCGCCGCAGCCACACCGCTGGTGACGTCGGCCGTGGTGGCGACTTTCACGCCCTGCACGACCTTTCCGCCGTCGATCAGCACGGCGTCCGTGTTGGTCCCACCTACGTCAATACCAATGCGTCTCATGAGGAGAATACCGACTTGAAATCGATGTCATAACCAAAGGCACGGGGACCGACATGGTCGAGCCCGCGCGGCGAGAGGAAGACTGGAGCCGCTGGGAGCGCGATCACCGTCGTGCGTTGCCCGTAGCGAATGGTTTCCGTTCCGATCGCCTCGCCGGATTCGCTGTCGAGAACGCAAATGAGGTCTGGCGTCGAGACGAGCGCCTGCCCATCACGCCAGACGACGATCCACTCGTTCTGGAAGTCGATCCGGATCCGGCTGCCATGATCATCGCCAAGCCCCTCCACGACAGTCCGGCCGCGCAGAAAACCCTCCGTTGTCCGCCGCTCGACCTCAACGACCTTGCCAGAGAACAGGAACTTACCGGACTCCGCCTTTAGAATGGCCGCTATCGGGTCGGCATGCTGCCGGTTGGCCTCGGCAACCGCCCGTCCGAGATTGATGGCCTTGGATGTGGTGCGAGGAATGGCCCATTTTTTCACTTCAGCACCGGAGCGCGGCGCCTTGCAGGTCGCGACAATGGATCCGAACTCGGTACAAAGCTTACGACTGACACGCTCCATCCACTTCCAGGAGGAGGTTTTGCCAACGATGGCCTCATTACCTCGCGGATCTACCGAGGTCAGCGGATAGGGAGCGAGATTGCCGACCGCAAAGCTCGTCATCTGCGCTTCGGGATAGGCCCGCCCCATTGCATCGGCATCGACAACCGGAATTTTCAGGTGAACGGCAGCGAGCAAGGACTGCATGCCGTTGCCGCCACCGATTTCGACGGCCATGACCGCTCTGAACTTGCGGTCAAGATGCTCTTCCATGGCCGAAACGGCGCGAGCGATCAGCCGGCTGTCGACCAGACGCTCCTGGAAAACAAGCGGAGCGCCCATGATGGAGACAACCGCGATCGCATCATCATCGTCCAGCTCGTCGGGATCGATCAGATCGAGGCGAACGCCGTCATCGTAGAAGCGCCGCAAGTTCAGCAGCGCGTGATACGGACTCCCGCCGCCGCCTGTTCCGAGAATCCAGGCACCGATCGAGAGCGCCTCGATATCCTCTGGACTCAATTGTTTCATCTAGAGCCTCCGAGCCGCATCCATCGCGGCGATAAAAGAACAGATCACGCAGCAACCGGGCCGCCACCACCAAGAGCGCGCTGCGCCCGCTGCAAGAGAAACTGATCGCCGAAGCGGTGTGCGATGCGCTGGGCGGCAGTCGTAAGCAGCGTGATCGCGAGATTCCTCTCCTCATCGCTCACGTGCGAGGCCGGATAGGAAATACAGAAGCCCACCGTCTCGCCGATTTCAGGATCGGAGACGCTCACCGATATCGAACCGACCCCGGGGATCGCCTCATCGAGGGCCTCGGCCCAGCCGAACCGGCGCGGCTGGACCAGCGCCGCCACCAACTCGTCGACGTTTTGAGGCGCGCGCGGCGAAGGCGGAGTGAGCCCCCCAGCGTGAAGGGAGCGCACCACACTATCCGGAAGGCGCGAGAGCAGACTGCGCCCAATCGCCGTCGCAAATGCAGGGGCACGCTGCCCAAGCGGCGTAAATACGCGCAAGGCGTGAGACCCCTGATGCATCCGGATGACCAGGACATCCGCACCATCAAGGATCGAGACATAACCGGTATGCCCGGTCCCTCGGGTGATTTCCCTCACGGCCTCATCGACCGCGTCAATCAGCGACGAGTTCAGCTTGTAGAGGCGCGAAATCTCGAAAAGCAAGTTTCCGACCTTGTAGCGCGGCGGATTCTCCGAGCGCGACAACAGCCCCTCCAGCAGCATCGTCTTGAGCAGTCGAGATGCTGAACTTTTAGGCATATCCAACAGCTGCGAGACATCCGTCACCGAGACTTCAAGCCTGCCAGGGCCAAAAAGCCTAAGGATCTGTGCTGCATTCTCGATAGAGCCCACTTTTCAACCACCGTGTTTCGTATACTGAAACTCAGTTGACAATAACAGGACGATGACAATAATGCAAGCCATCGCGCACCGGATGACCGGCAAATCTTTCGCGCAAAGCAGGAGGGGATGAGATGACAAGGGACACGCGCCGTCGGGATTTCTTGAAGTTTGCGGCAACCAGCGTGGCGGCCCTCACCTGCACCGGCACAGCTCGTTTCGCTGCCGCGCAGGAAAAACGAACGCTGACAGTCGCCTGGGATGCCGACATCGACACACTCGATCCGGCCTCCTTTAAGACGTCGGCCGGCTACACCGTGCAGGCCAACGTTTACGACAGTCCGCTGATGTGGAAGGTGCAGCCGGTCGAGGGAAAACCGGGAGTCTCGCAAGCAAAGCCTGGCGAGATCGAGGGCGGCATCGCCCAGTCCTGGTCCTTCGAAAATGGCGGCTCCACGCTCGTGCTGAACGTCCGCAAAGGCGTGAAATTACCGAGCGGCCGCGATGTCAACGCCACGACCGTGAAGTATCTCCTCGACCGCGGGCTGCAGTCGCCGGGTTATATGCGCCTCCTGTTTCCGCGGCTTCTGGGGGTGACGAAGCCCGAGCAGTTCAAGGTGCGCGATGAGTTTACGATCGAGATCAACATGCCTGCGCCAAGCCCGATGGCGCTGGACATGATGGCGCTTATGAACAACGCGATGCTTGATCCGGATGAGGTCAAGGCGAATACGACGGCGGACGATCCCTGGGCTGCCAACTGGTTGAAGCGAAACACCGCCGGGCTCGGGCCGTATCAGCTGGTGAAGAACCAGCCGGGGGTCGAGGTCGTCCTCGAAGCGCAGGCCGATCACTGGCGTGGCCGGCCGTACTTCGATCGGGTAGTCTTCAAATACGTACCGAACGAAGCCGACCGCGTGCTGCTGCTCAAGCGCAAGGCCATCGACATGGTGGTCGGTAGATCAACTCTGTCGCCGCGCAATGTGAAGGCTCTCGAGGCGGAGCCAGGTTTGAAGACCGTTTCCGTGCCCGATACCCTGTGTCACTGGCTCTGCATGAACACGCAGAAGGCGCCGCTTGACAATGTCAAGGTACGCCAGGCGATCAATTACGCAATCCCGGTTCAGGCCATCATCCCGAGCGTGCTGTATGGTTTTGGCACCGAGATGAAGAGCCCTGTGCCGAGTTTGACGCCTGGTTACGACAGCACGATCAGTCCGTACAAGTACGACATCGCAAAGGCCAAGGAGTTGATGCGCGAGGCCGGCTTCGGCAAGGAGCCGATTCCGATCGACCTTGCGGTACGCGCTGGATGGCAGCCGCATGAGCAGGCCTCGGTCTGGCTCCAGACCGAGCTGGAGAAGATCGGCTTCAAGGTGAGCATCGTCAAGGAAACCGAGGCCACCTTCCGACAGATCGCAACCAAAGGCGGTCACCAGCTTTCGATCGAGTCGTGGCAGTCCTGGATCAACGATCCCTTCTATCATTTGTTCTTCAACTTCCACAGCACAGCAAAAGGCACCAACAGCTCATTCTATTCCAATCCGGAAGTTGACAAGCTGATTGATGAAAACATGCACGAAACCGATACCAGCAAGCGTCTGGCGGCGGCAAAACGCCTGCAGGAGATCGTTATCGGCGACGCCGTCTGGGGACATCTCTGGTACGAGAACTGGACCCGCGTCATGCGAACCGACCTCGTTGGCATTGAGAAGCGCTGGGATAGTTATGAGCGCTTTTTCAGCATGAAGCTCGCCTGAACACGTCAATTTTCGTCTCGATCGGGAGATCGCTTCAATGGGTTTTTTTAATTATGTGATGCGACGGTTTGCGCTGGCTCTGCCGACCTTGTTCGGCGTCAGCGTGATCTGCTTCACCCTCACCTACCTGCTCCCGGGCAATCCGGCCATGGTGAAGGCGGGCCCCTTTGCCACACCAGAGCATCTGGCGGTGATGGAGCACCAAATGGGCCTGGATCGTGCGTTTCCAGAGCAGTATTACCGCTACGTCTCCGGCATCTTCAAAGGCGATCTTGGTGAGAGTGCCTCGACGGGACGGCCGGTGTCTCAGGACTTCCTGCAGCGCCTGCCGGCCACTCTCGAGCTCAATCTGGCGAGCCTTCTCATCGCGATCGTGATCGGACTGCCTCTCGGGGTCTTATCTGCGGTGCATCGGGACACATTGATCGACCATATCGGACGAGTGGTCGGCATCATGGGTGTCGCGATGCCGAGCTTCCTGACGGGGCTCCTGTTCGTTTACGTCTTCTTTTACATGCTCAACTTGGCCCCCTCTCCGCTTGGACGCCTGGGATCCGGTATCGAACCTCCCGCACACGTAACCGGCCTTTATGTGATCGACTCCCTGATTACCGGCAACTGGATCACCCTACGGTCAAGCCTGCATCAGCTCATGCTCCCTGCAGCTACCCTCGGGCTCAGCGCGATCGCGCCGGTCGCCCGCATGGTGAGATCCACCATGCTTGAGATCCTCGAGTCCGATTACATCAAGGCAGCGTGGGCGGCCGGGTTGCCGGCGCGAACGGTGATCTACAGGGATGCCCTGCGAAATGCGCTCATACCCGTCATCACGATTTCCGGAATCGTTTTTGGATTTCTGATGGCCGGAAATGCGGTCGTGGAAAGCGTGTTTTCATGGCCGGGTATCGGCAATTACGCGGTGACTGCATTGCTCACGAAGGACTCGGCGCCAATCCAGTCTTTCATCCTCTTCGTCGCGGTGACGTGTGTCGTGGTCAATCTGGCGGTCGATATTGCGTACGGCCTTGTTGATCCCCGGATAAGGTTCAGCTGATGTCCTCATCATTGTCTGTGTCCACCCCGATTTCGCAACCAGCCGCTTCGCCTCTGACGTGGCGGCGGCTTCAGCGTAATCCCGTCTCGTTTGCGGCCCTGTGTGTCATCGTGCTGATCGCAGCGGCCGCGATATTGGCCCCGATCATGGCGCCCTACGCGCCCGATGCCACCGACCCTGCAGCCTCTCTGCAGCCTCCCTCCTGGCATCATGCGCTTGGCACTGACGAGTTCGGCCGCGATCAACTCTCGCGGATCATTTTTGCCGCACGTGTCGACCTGCTGGTTGCCTTTGCGGCGACGTTTGTTGCCGTTTCCATCGGAGGGCTGCTTGGAGCCGTCGTCGGATACAGCCGAGGCTGGGCTGATACGATCGCGATGCGCGTCGTCGACGCGCTGATGGCCTTTCCGGCGTTCGTACTGGCCATGGGCATCACGGCGGGGCTTGGCAATTCCACCACGAATGTCGCCATTGCGATCTCGATCACGCAAATCCCGGCCTACCTGCGGCTGACGCGTGGGGAGATGCTTCGGCTTCGTGAGATGGAATATGCCGATGCTGCTCGCACTCTCGGTAATCCAACCTGGAGGATTGTGCTGATTCACCTGCTGCCCAACTGTCTTCCGCCGCTGATCGTCCAGGCGACCCTTTCGACGGGCTTTGCACTCCTGACGATGGCCTCCCTGTCTTTTATAGGCCTTGGAATTCAGCCGCCGCAGAGCGAATGGGGCGTCATGACGGCGGAAGGCGCCTCGCAGATCGTCACGGGAGAATGGTGGCTGTTCCTGTTTCCCGGCCTTGCGATCATGATTTCTGTTCTCGCATTCAATCTTATCGGCGATGGACTGCGTGATCTTCTGGACCCACGCATGAGGGGGCTGCGATGACCGGACTTCTTGAAATCTCTGATCTGACGGTTCATTTCGAGATCGACCAGGGCGCAATTAAAGCTGTCGATCACATCAACCTGACGATTCGCCGAGGCGAGGTTCTCGGACTGGTTGGCGAGTCCGGCTCGGGCAAGTCGGTCACGTCTTTCGCTGTTCTGCGCCTGATCCGTCCGCCAGGACGCGTGGTTTCAGGAAAGGTCCACTTTGAGGGCGTTGATCTTGGCACTCTTCCAGAGGAAGAGATGCGGCGGATGCGCGGCGCCAAGATCGCGATGATATCGCAAACGCCGCGAACCGCGCTCAATCCGCTACTGACTGTTGGAAAGCAGATTTCACGCTTGCTGATGGTCCACGCAGGCTTGTCCGCACGCGAGGCGGACAAGAGGATGCTGGAGATGCTGCGCCTTGTCCAGATCCCGGCGCCGGAAAAGCGAGCCAAGCAATATCCGCATCAGCTTTCGGGGGGGATGTGTCAACGCATCATGATAGCGATGGCGCTTGCGACCTCACCTCAGCTCCTGCTCGCGGACGAGCCAACGACCGGGCTCGACGTTTCGATCGCGGCCAAGATTCTCGATCTGCTGCGCGAATTGAGCGCGAAAACAGGTGCTGCGATCATGCTCGTCACGCACGATCTCGGCGTCGTTGCCGAGATATGCGACCGCGTTGCCGTTATGCATGCGGGCCAGGTCGTGGAATGCGCTCCCGTACGGGAGCTATTCCATAATCCCGCCCATCCCTATACCAAGGCGCTCGTCCGGTCGATACCGAGGGTAGATCGGGACGTCGTTCTCGAGCCCATACCCGGGTCGGTCCCTTCGCTGGTCAACCCGCCGAGCGGGTGCCGTTACGCCGGACGCTGTGAGTGGGTGATGGACCGCTGTCGCGCTTCGCGCCCTGCAATGGTCGAGGCCGGTCCCGGCCATGTTGTTGCATGTTATGGATTCGAGGAACGCCGTGGCACTCATTGAGATTCGTGATCTGCAAATGCACTTTCCGCTCGGCGGGATGGCCGGCACACTCGCGCGCCTGCGCGGTCAGAAGCAGCCTGTGGTGCGGGCGGTCGATTCCGTCTCCTTCGACGTCGAGGCCGGCGAAACCGTCGGCTTGGTCGGCGAGTCCGGGTGTGGAAAATCGACCGTTGCGCGCTGCCTGGTCCGGCTGCTCGAGCCGACGGCGGGATCCGTCCGCTATGATGGCAAGGAGATAGCGACGCTTGATGCGCATGCCATGAAGCCTTTGCGCCGCGACATCCAGATGGTGTTTCAAGATCCGACTGCCTCGCTCAATCCCAGGCTGTCGGTGAGGCGGATGGTCGAGGAGGCGCTCAAGCTTCACACCGAGCTTCAGGCAAAGGACCGGCGGGAGCGCGTTGAGGAGCTCATGCAAGAGGTGGGACTAGGCCGCGACCAGTTAGACCGATATCCGCACGAGCTTTCGGGCGGTCAACGCCAGCGGGTCAATATAGCTCGGGCGATTGCAACGAATCCCCGGTTCGTTGTTCTTGATGAGCCTACCTCCGCACTGGACGTGTCGCTACGCTCGCGCGCGATTCTCTTGTTGGAGAAGCTGCGCGAGCAACTCGGTCTGTCCTATCTTTTCATTTCACACGATCTGGCCACAGTGAAGTACCTCGCGAGCCGCGTTGCAGTGATGTATCTCGGCAGCATTGTGGAAATGTCAGACACAAAGGATCTGTTTGCAAGCCCGTTGCATCCCTACTCGCGAGCTCTGCTGGCGGCCGTTCCGATTCCGGATCCCGACGCAAGGCGCGACGATTTCGCTTTGTCGGGGGAAATTCCAAGCCCTATCGATATCGCGCCCGGCTGCAGGCTGAGAGGGCGTTGTCCATTGGCCAAGCCTGTCTGCGCGGAAAGACGACCGCCTCTGAGGGAGGTTGCGCCCGGCCGCTTCGTCGCCTGTCACCTGGTCTGAAAGGTCGTCTCTCGTGCAGCCTATGAGGCTGAACTCGCTACCTCGGCAAGGAGCTGATCGACGAACTCTGCGACAACTATCTTGACAAGTCCAAGACAGCATCGGCCTGATCGGGAGGTATCGAGCCATGGAGCTCGTAACGAGCTTGGTCTAGATGCCTCTTCCGCGTCAACTCCTCCCCCGGCGCGCGCCGCAGAATGGTTGGGGTGAGCTCGTTTCAGAGCTCACAGCGCGCTTCTCCGAGCTCACAGCGCGCTTCTCAGAGCTCACAGCGCGCTTCGCAGTTGGTCGACTTGTTCGCAAAGCGCCTTGAAGCAGCTCAACGAAAAAGCTAAACTGCGCCTGGTCAGGATATTGAACTCTCGCTCCTGAAAGACTCCAACGAAGCGTCCGGTGCCCTCACCTCAAAAAAACGGGCCACTCCGAGGAGTGGCCCAAGTCAGGGAGGAAACGTCCCATAGGGACTTCTGGGATCAGGCCGCAGCCTGTTCGATCGGTGAAAATGGCAAGCCAAGACTCTCGGCCACGGCCTTGTACGTGAGCCGGCCACGATAGACGTTAAGGCCTGCCCGCAGACACGGATTTTCGAGCACCGCCGCAAAACTCTTGTTGGCGAGAGCCAACCCAAAGGGTAACGTGGCATTGTTCAATGCCTGGCTCGAAGTGAGCGGGACGGCTCCGGGCATATTGGCGACACAGTAATGAATGACGCCATCGACCTCGTAAGTGGGATCGGCGTGCGTGGTCGGGCGTGATGTCTCGAAACAGCCACCTTGATCGATGGCGACGTCAACGATAACGGACCCCTTGCGCAACGAGCCTAGCATGCTGCGGCTGACAAGTTTCGGCGCGCTCGCACCGGGGACGAGGACCGCGCCGATGACTACGTCGGCTGCAAGGACCTCCTCTTCGACAGCATCGATCGTGGAAAATCTGGTACGAATGCGACTTTCGAACAGTTCATCCAGTTCGCGAAGACGGGGGATCGAGCGGTCGAGGATTGTGACCTCGGCGCCTAAGCCCGCCGCCATGCGTGCCGCATGAGTCCCAACAACGCCCCCTCCAATCACGACGATGCGAGCCGGCTGCACGCCAGGAACGCCGCCGATCAACAGTCCCCGTCCGCCGGTATAGCGCTTGAGGGCGCTGCCTGCCGCTTCTACCGCAAGCCTTCCCGCCACCTCGCTCATCGGCGCAAGCAGCGGAAGGCCACCAAGCGCATCCGTTACGGTCTCATAGGCGATGGCAGAGCATCCCGATTCCAAGAGCCCTTTCGCTTGTTCCGGGTCTGGTGCCAGATGCAGGTAGGTGAAAAGGATCTGATCCTCGCGCAGCTGAGTCCACTCGGAAGGCTGCGGCTCCTTCACCTTTACGATCATCTCGCTTGCTGCAAACACCTCATGAGCTGAGCTCACAATCGTTGCGCCCACCTTGCGATACTTGTCATCCGTCGCGCCGATGCCGGCACCCGCATTGGTCTCGACAAGTACACTGTGACCGGCAGCTACATATTCGCGGGCGGCGCCAGGGGTCAAACCCACGCGGTATTCGTGCGCCTTGATTTCCTTTGGAACACCGACCTTCATGTGCAATCTCCTGATTTTCAAGCCCCTCGTTTAACCCAAGGGGCAGTTTGTTTTTCTGCAAACTCGCGAAGCTGGAACGAAAACTTGCAGAACTTTAAGCATTTTTGACGCTGCTACGCAGGATTTCAACCAAATGGGTGCGAGCGCCCGCATCAGTCGGACTGGCTCTCCAATCAAATTGGGATTGTTCAGCGCTGCAATCGTTGTGGCGTAAGCCGGAGGATGAAGACCACATCAGCAGATATCACTCGGCCGTGCCGGCGACGGAGAGGCCAGTTCCGACCACAGCGCCCGCGCCAAGCTGCGGCGCCCCTGACACTAGACCGGTTGCGATGCCGGGCCCGAAGATGCCAAGACCGAGCATGGCGAGCGCTGCGAGCACGACCGAGAGCGCCTGCTCGATCGTCGGCTGGCCGCCGCCATAAGCGGTGGTGAACTGGGAGAACAGCCCGGTGCCAATGCCGACGATGACAGCGAGCACCATCACCTTCGCGTCGCAGGCGACGACGTTGGCCAGCACCTTCTCCGCGAGGAAGACGGTCTTCCCGCGTTCTGCGAGGAGATGGGTGGCCGTGCGGAGGCGCAGCTCGCAGAGGGGGCGGTAAAGCTCGCGCGAGGTCGGTACGGAGGATACGCGCAGAGATCCTTTCCTAGACGGGCCAAACTGTCGCGATTGAGCCACTTCTCGCGCTCGGAACCGATTTCGACTGGCGCTCACTTAGATGGTGGGGCCGTGCTCTTGCAGTTATTGTCACTTGCATTCTTATATGGCCGCAGCTTTACCTTGCTTGGACAGTCTCAGTAATCGGAAGCTGAAACGGCGGCCCAAGCACATCATGACAGCGCGGTTAGCGCGGCGTCTAAGGTGAGTGTGCAACCGCAAATAACTGTCACAAACATGCCACCGTCACCATGAAAACGATAATCGCGCCTTTTCTGCTTCTTGCTTCAATGATGCTGACGGCTCGCGCCGACGCGCAGGTCGCTAGCCCGGCTAAAGGCAGGTCACGAGAGTGTCGATGGTGCAACGTCAAGATCATCCCCTATTGGCGTCCCCAGTGCCTCTTCGATCCCAAGAACTAAAACGCGTTAGAATTGGATAGAAGCGGCAGTGGTTTCATGCACAACCACCCCGCTATTCCCTTGCGATCACGCTGGATCACGCTCGATGCTGCCCTCGTTTGGTAAGCGTCCGGTGAGGTTTCAATTACCCACAAATTCTCCTCCGACCAAGGCGCCTAACGCGATGTCGGTGAGGCGCGACAGCCCGCGCCACATGACCGTATTGCCAGGCGGCGGATCGCTGGCGCGGGCGAGATAACCGCCGAGCCGGGCGATCTTGATGAGATAGTGCGAAAGCGTCTTTCTCGCTTTTGGTTTGTCGTTGACGAGGCGATCGAGCACGCCGATTTCGGTCGCCGTCAACGCGAGGGTTGGTGGCGCGTCTGGAGCGGAACGGTTGAGCATCGTCATCCAGAAGACCCGCCAACTCAGGATGCAAAAGAGCGAGATCAGATTGGTCAGACGCTGGGCGGTCCTAAGCTTCGACTCCTCGGCTTTGCAGCCTGATTTGAGTATCTTGTGGAACACCTCGATCTTCCATCTCAAAGCATACCATTCGAGCTTCTCAATGGCGTCGGTGCGGGAGCTAACAGGCAGATCTGTGATCAGCTTCCACTCGATTTTCTTTCTGTTCTTCGGCGTCACGCGCTCTTCGGCATGGATCACCGTCAAGGTCAGCGCCGGGTAGCGCTTCTGCTTTCCGATCGGTGGCAAGACGCGAATCTTGCGATATCTGATCTCGAGGACGGCTTCATCGGGATGGCGCGGAAAGTGGCAGATATCCAATGATGAATCTAGTGCGGGCGGCCGGACTCGAAACGGCACAGGCCTTGCGGCCCCACGGATTTTCGTACCACTTCGGCCGCCGCCGCCGATCCGGCGTTCGTGGTCTAGACTATCCCTTCACCCTGGCGTTGTGCGCTGTAGGTGCTGCCCGTCTAGTTTCTACACCTTCCCCCTGGCGGGGGCTTGGCTCGGGATTGCCAGTGAAGGTTTCCCCGACTTTGAGCCGTTCTGCTCCTGGGGTTTCCCCTAGGGCACTCAATGGCTTAAGTCCGATGCGTCTACCAGTTCCGCCACGCCCGCATCCGTCCATCTATACGGCGCAATTCGCGTAAGGCCAAGAGAATCCAATAGTTTTCGCACATGGTTTGAGCAGCCTAGCGCAGGGTTTCCAGCTCGCCTCGGCGGATTTCCGCCACTTCCTTCTTCGGCGACTTCTTCTTCCGGACGTTGATGGCGCTGGCGTCCAGCACGTCCTTCAGGTGGGCAGCATAGTACTTCTCGATCATCTCGACGCTGGTCCGGCAGTTCTTGGCCCATGTAGATGTCGGCGCCCTCCATCAGGCGGAAGCAGATGTAGCTGTGCCGCAAGCTGTAAAGCGTGCGGGGACGTCCCTCCCGGCCGAACTTCTGCGTGCTCTGCAGGGGCCGTAGCCGCGCTTTCCGCGCACTTCGATTTCACGAATGGTTTCCTGGTGCCTTCATCGAAGGCCACGGTCACGTCGCGAGCCTCTATACGCCGCGAGTAATTGATAGAAAAGTAGTTCCACACGTAACACGCAAACGACCAATCACTGGTCAGCACACTTCCATGGAAAATGCGCCTACGCGCAATAGGCGAACCGCTGCCGGCTCGTAAGAGGATCCAAACGCGATAGGGGTTAGCCGCAGCGTCCGCATCGGGTCGCGAGGCGAGCCGCGTTGCGATCTCCGCGTACCCAATCACGCAGGGGGCAAGTGCCACCTTGAGTGCCAGCAGATCGCCACGCATTCCGGCGTCCAGAACGTAGCGTGTGTAAGCCAGCATCCCGACCCCCGGAGGGGGTCTGTTCAAGGTCGCTCGGCGATAGACCCCAACCGGCACAGAGCTTCACATGAAGGTTCATCTCGACATCAAGGATTGCCGAGAGGCCGGCTGCTGCTTCACGCATGTCGGCGAGCTTGGGCGACTTGTAGACCGAGAGCGCGTAGGCTCGCGCAAACTCGATGAGGAACAGGTAGTTCCGAGGTAGTGACGAAACGCCGCTTCGGCGAGCGATCCGTCTGCCAATCCGTTCCTAAAGGGATGCTCGGTATAGGCCCGCCACTCAGCGGATGCTTCTGTCTTTAGACGCTCGAAGAAACTCACGATCTATCGCCTAGCTTCCTTTCCGATGAACCCTTTTTTGCTCGCTACCGATAGCGCGCGGACCGAGACGCTGACCTGGGCAGGCCGCGGCGATCAGCCGGCAAAATGGCATAAAGAATTCGCCTCGTCGCCGGCATCAAGATGCCTTCCCACGTTATCACTAACAGAACGCAACGCCCTAAGTCCAAGCTTCGATTGGAAGAACTGCACCAGTTTCGCACCAGAAACGAACTCGACAAACCACAACCAATGAGACCAAAATCAACCGGAAAGGCAGTAAAATCAACGAAGCTATTCGTTATTTTACCGCTCGTAACGGCCTGGTTGCTGGTTCGAGTCCTGCCGCACATATGGGGAAATCGCCCGCACTAGATTTTTGACTGGTCCTCTTCGCCCTGCGGTTCTGAAGGCGCCGTTACTTCGTACGGTTGAACGCCGCGTGATAGCTCGCCACTAGGCGTACTTCTTTTCTGCTCAGCCTGCCAAGGTGTTCTTGTTAACCGCAACTGCGGCTGCCCAGCTGCAGTCATAATGAGCGCCCAACAACTTCATTGTGACAACAGCGACAAGAACGCAGATGATCTGCAACAACGTTCTGGTCGAGAACACTCTATTGAAGCGCGTCATGATGCCGACTTCTAGCGCTGGTGACCGAGCCGGATTCCAAGCTTGAGCGCCTTTTGGCGAAGTGAGCCTTCGGAGCGCTTTGTGAGCTTCGCAATTTTCGCAACCGGAGTCTTCGCTTTCGAATGAGCGCGTAGCTCCTTCACGTCAGCCTTCGTGTATTCACGACGCACAGGTTTCTTCTTCGTAGCTGTCTTCTTTGCCTTCTTCGCCACTCTTAGCTCCTCGATTCGAGAGTGGGCGTACTAGCACAGCTACATTGAGGCGCAACTCTCCATCAGTTGCCCCCTATCCGCTGGTCCGATGCGTGAACTCGCTCAGATGTCAGTTTTGCCAGCGATTTGATGCCGGAGAGATTCGGTATGTGCCCGAAGTTCAAGCACGCATTAATGCGCTGCTGGCGGCGGGTATGACCACCGGTGCTGCCAAATTCATCCGCGACGAGCGCGGCATCCAGACGTTTGGAAAGGTCCCGGGCCGGGCGCTGGCGCGCCTTCACGCCGACCTTCGTCTTTTCTTTGCACACGGGGCCAAGTGAGCACGGGCACGGCGTGCTGCGAGCTTGCCAACAGCGCATCCGGTCTGTCCGATTTGCACGCTACAGAGCACAGGAGTTATGCGCCTCCGATCCGCGGCGCGACGCACCTCTTCGTTTGTCGCCGGACGGCCAAGGCTTGAATTAGGAGCAGATTTCATTTATGCCCTTCCATAGCAAGCCGCAGCGCCTTCGGGATACGCTGCGCTCTTCCGCCTGAGATAAACGCCACACGTACACGCGCCGTGACCAAGAGATCCTCTGCGCGCCTGCATTCCTGCAGTAAGGTAATTGACGCGCCTCTCACCTCTTGCGGGAGAGTAACGACGTCAAGCACGTCGTCCAAGACTGCCGGCCTTAGAAAATCGATTGTCATCGACCGGACTACAAAGGCAAAGCCGGGCGCATCGTTCCGCGCCTCTTGGAGCAGCGCGTGCTGACTCGTTCCGAGCAGGCGCAAGTAATTCGTCCTGCCGCGTTCCATGAAGCGTAAAAAATTCGCGTGATACACAATTTTGCCGGAATCCGTATCTTCGAAATAGACGCGGACCTGCATCTGATGGCGTCCATCGCGAATTTCGCCGTCAAGAGAGGCTGTCACAGTGCGATTTCCCTTGTTGGGTTTTCGAGAACTCGTTCTCTTGCACGGACGCGCTTTTCCAAGCAATCATCAAAATCTTGGGCATTGCAGCGCCCTCTCGTTCGCGCTGTGCGCATCGGGCGGGCAAGCGCCGAAGCGGTTCTCGCCCGCAGTGCTGGTACGTTGTTCGATATGATATCTGGAAGGTTAGGGCAGGTCCAATAGCAGTCAGCTGCTTTGGCCTCGTCTCCCGCAGCGGGGCAGATGACGGCTCCGATGGTTGCCAGGAGTTGGCAGAGGATTTGCGTCGCAGGCGCGCGCAAGCAGTTAGATCCATCCGGTCCCAGAGTCGCACGCCAGTGGGTCGGTGCGACTCCGACGTGCCTTGCGTCCGATTCAATGACGTTCGTCGTGTAATGACTGCGAAAACGGCATCGTCAAGCTATGAACCGGATGAATCGGATGTCTCGCCCCCTCAGACACAAGTATTTCTACTCCGCTTTGCTTAGCAAATTCCCTCCGACCTACGATTACCTTCGCAGCGACGCGCTCGCGCCCGACATTCGAAGAATCTCATTTTCATTCACGACTGCAACAGTCAACATGAATAGACTCGCCATTGCCAATTGAGACTTCCATGAGCGCTGCAGGAGCAAAAGTCATCCGTCGCCCTGTCATGACTCTTGTCAGGTCATGGCGCTTGCCGACTGAGGCTGCTGCCGGATGGCGATCCGCATCGGGCGAAAGCCGAATGCAGGGGCTTCGATCGAGCCTCCGAACGGAGCATGCGAACGCCGCACGTGATCCCTGTCGCCTATCCATAGCGCGCGCTAGAAATTTACGGTAGCTTGTGAAGGCTTCGCTGTAATGCGTACCCGAATCCGATCGCCTCGGGGCCAAAAGGCGATCATGCGACCGCTTGATCCTTCTCACCTGCAAAGTTGGGACAATCCCAACAATGAGGAAATTTGGCTTGAGCTGGCGCGTGCCATTGGACGGCAGCTTGCGCGGGATGAACAAGGCGTTTCGGGGCAGTCGATAGAGGAACGGGATGGCGACACCATCACAAAAAAAGAGGGCCGCGATATACGCCCGCTACTCGAGCGACATGCAAAAAGTGACCTCGATTGATGGTCAGCTATTACTCTGCCGGAAGGTCGCCGCACGCAATAGCCTTGATGTCGTTGGTGAATTTGTCGACGCTGCAAAGTCTGGCCTTACCGAAGACAAGCGCGATGGCTATCAGCGTTTGCTCGAAGGTGTGCGAAAGCAAGACTTCGACGTGATCATCGTCGAGCATTTCGACCGCTTGTCGCGCGACCCCGCCACAATCCAGCGGCTCAAGCAGGTGTTTGAGTTCAACCGCGTTGAGCTGATGGATCAGAAAGGCGTTTATGCAACGGCGACTGACATCAGCATCGCAAGTCTTTACAATACGATCTACAAGCCACAGCTCGCCGACAAGGTTCGGCGCGGGCACGATAACGCTGTCAGCAACGGAAGAATTCCCGGCTCATACGCCTATGGTTATCGGCCAAGGTCGGGCGCGCCTGGCGAGCGGATGATCGATGAGAGCGAAGCGAAGATCGTGCGCCGTATCTTCATCGAGTATACGTCGGGCCGTTCAACGCGAGATATCGCCGCCGATCTCACCCGCGAAGGCGTTCCCTCGCCTGGGGCCACTCGTCATAAGAACAAGGCTGGTCGTACCACCTGGAATCATCAGTGCATCACTGGCGGCCGCCATGGTCGCGGCATTATCGGCAACGAACTGTATATCGGCGAAATACATTGGAATGTTCGCTCAACAATTCTCAATCCGGAAACGCAGAAGAAGCAGAAGCGCCGCAATCCGGAAGAACGCCACATCATCGTCAAAAACGCCGATCTGCGGATCGTTCCCCAAACCCTCTGGGATAGAGCGCAGAAGGTTCGCAGTGAGCGCGCTATCCACATGTTCGGACCGACCGGCAAGCCGCGGCGCCGACCCGTGGTCCCGCGCAACAACGAGCATCCGCTTGCAGGAGTGCTTCGGTGCGGCGTTTGCTATGGCCATATGCGAATCGCTCAGTCCTCCCGGAATGGCGGACCACGCGCCGCATGCGCCAACGCGCATCAGCGAAGCACCTGCGAGCATACCCGCAGCTTTGATATGGACGTTCTACTGAACGATGTTGCGGAAAAAATGGAAGTAAGATTGCTTTCTCCGAAAGCCATGGAAGAGGCGATGCGTGCCTGGAAGGAGGAGCGGAAGAGCGATCAGCAAAAGAACAGCGAACGCTCTAACCTAGAGCGTCGGTGCCATGTGCTGAACACTGAGATCGAACGCTTGTCATATGCGATCGCGAACAGCCGTCGCAAGCCGGATGAGTTAGTCAAGCGGATAGATGAATGTGACGCGGAGCGGGAAACTGTCGAGGAGCGCCTGCGGTTGCTCCGCAGCGGTGGCGAAAACGTGATCCCGTTCGATCATCCGAGGTTTGGTGACCGATATTGTTCGGAGGCAAAGAGACTGGTCACCGCGCTCAAGACAAATCCGAAGGCGATCGAGACCCGTGTCGCTTTCCGTAACCTGCTCGACTGCATTATAGTGCATCCGGTGCGCAAGCGGATGCCCTACGAGTACACCCCGTACTTGAACGCCGCAGCCCTTTTCAGCCCGCAGCTTTTCCCAGAAAACTGTCCCAAAACAGGGAACATCAGCACGTTTATCTGTTACGACAACGTCCAGTCTGAGAAATCCGTGTCCTCGTAATAGACGCGGACCTGCATGTGGTGGCGGCCATCGCGGATCTCGCCGTCGAGATGAGCTGTCATTTCGAAAACTCTCGCTCTATATCTCGACGTCCATCCAAGACTCGCACAATGACTATTCGATCAAGCTCGACGAGGTAAAAAGCGATATAACCGTCAATCGACAAACCTCGAAGTGACACCCTCAACTCACTCCGATCCGGCCCCATAAGGGGGGAACTTCCGTAGCTCATCGAACCGCTCTGAGAATCTTGCGGCCAATCGATCCGCTGCAGCCGAACTACGCCCGGCGAGATATGAATGGATCTCAAGAAGGTCTGTGCGAGCGCGCAAGGACAGAACAACCTGCACGCGGCCCCCTATCGCTTCGCCCGAGTTTGCCTGAGGAATTCGCCGAGGTCCCACGGGACTACGCGTCCAGCTTCCACGTCTGCCATCCCTTCATCAATCGCGTCTTTGAGCGCTCGAAACTTCTTGGCTTGGGACAACAGATAATCAGCCGCTGCCCCCTGCATCTCCTCAGGCAGCAACTCAAGGGCTTCGACAGCTTTCTCGATGGCAGAATTCATCAGATCAGTATAGCGCAGCCCCAGGCATGTGCCCAGACGCCTGCCGAAATTTAGCGACTACGCCACCACCGGCCCCCGCCCCAGCGTCACCTCGACGATCTCCGGCGGCACGCCGACGCGGACCGGCATGAGGCTGCAACCGAGGCCGCCGGAAACGATGACGTCGCATTTGAGCCGAAAGTGACCGTAAGCGAGCCGGAGGCCATGCTGCCGCGAAACCGCCGGCGACCAGCCGAGCAGGCGGATCTGGCCGCCATGGGTGTGGCCGGACAGTTGCAGCGCGACGCGCGCGGGCACGCGCGGCGCGATGTTGGGCTCATGCGCGAGCAGGATCACCGGCGCGTCGTCGGTGACCTTTGCGAGCGTCGCGGCGAGATCGTCGGCACCGAAGCGCCCCGTTGTCCGGAAGCGCCGCGCCGGCAGAAAGGCGAGCTGATCGCCGAGGCCGGCGAGCCAGAACGGGCGGCCGTCCTTGGTGAGGCGCACGGCGTCGTTCTCGTAGACGGGAATGCCGGCGGCCTCCAGCGCACGATGCGCGATCGTCGTCCCGTGCCCTGCCTGCTGCACGGTCCTATCCTCCCAATAGTCGTGATTGCCCATGACGGCATGGACGCCGAGCGGCGCCCTGAGGCCGGCCAGTACCTTGGCCCATTCGCTCGCCGGAATGATGCGCGTGACCTGGTGCAGGCCGGCGACATAGTCGCCGAGCAGCACGATGATATCCGCATTCAGCGCGTTGGTGCGATCGACGATGGCCTCGATCCGCTCCAGCGACATCCAGGGATCGCAGGCATGGATGTCGGCGATCACGGCGATCTTCAGCGGAAAATCCGATGGCCATTGCCGCGGGGTCGGATGATAGCGGGTGACGCTAAGCCGCAGCACCGGCTCGACGCCGACGCCATAGGCGGCGGTCGAGACGGCGAGAGCGGACAGGCCGCCGATGGAACGGATGAGATGACGACGCGTGATCATGGAAGCCCGATCGTGATGCAGCTTCTTGATGCGATCCGATTGGAGCGAAAATGGGGTATGTTTGTGCAGACCCTCTGCACGAGATTACCGGAAATTCATGACAGCCCGAGCACTCTGCACTTGCGCAGGTCAGTCGTCGCTCTCGTCGGTGCCGAACAGGCCGAACTGTGCCGCCGCATCGCGCGAGGGCTCGCTGATGCCGAGATGGCGGAAGGCGTGCGAGGTGAGCAGGCGGCCGCGCGGAGTGCGCTGCAGATAGCCGCACTGGATCAGATAGGGCTCGATGATGTCTTCGATTGCATCGCGCGGCTCGGACAGAGCGGCGGCCATGGTCTCGACGCCGACCGGGCCGCCGCCGTAGTTCTGCGCGATGGTCGTGAGGTAGCGACGGTCCATGGCATCTAAGCCGGCGGCGTCGACCTCGAGCGCGCTCAGCGCGTGGTCGGCGATCTTGCGGTCGATCGATGCTGCATCGGCGGCGGAGGCAAAATCGCGCACGCGGCGCAACAGCCGGCCGGCGATGCGCGGCGTGCCGCGGGCGCGGCGCGCGATCTCGTTGGCGCCGTCCGCGCTCATGCCGACATGGAGCACGCGGGCACCACGGGTGACGATGCTCTCGAGCTCTTCGATCGTGTAGAAATTCAACCGGACCGGAATGCCGAAGCGGTCGCGCAAGGGATTGGTGAGCAGACCGGCGCGCGTGGTGGCGCCGACGAGGGTGAATTTCGACAGCTCGATCTTCACCGAGCGCGCCGCCGGGCCTTCGCCGATGATGAGGTCGAGCTGAAAGTCCTCCATCGCGGGATAGAGCACTTCTTCCACCGCCGGGCTCAGGCGATGAATCTCGTCGATGAACAGCACATCGCGCTCTTCGAGATTGGTAAGCAGCGCGGCGAGATCGCCGGCCTTGGCGATCACCGGGCCCGACGTTGCGCGAAAGCCGACACCGAGCTCCTTGGCCACGATCTGCGCCAGCGTGGTCTTGCCGAGGCCGGGCGGACCGACGAACAGCACATGATCCAGCGCCTCGCCGCGCTTGCGCGCCGCCTCGATGAAGATCGATAGGTTCTTGCGCGCCTGCTGCTGGCCGACGAAATCGGACAGCGATTGCGGGCGCAGCGCAGTGTCGCCGACATCGTCGCTGCGGCGCTCGGGCGTGACCATGCGGGGGGGAGTATTCATGCGGGCAGGATAACACGGTGCAGCGGTTTCGCGAGCCACCAGCACAGGCTGGCCGGAATGACGGCGACGATGGCGAGCATCGCGGAAAGCTTCACCGCCCCGGGCGCGGAATGGACACTCGGCAAGATCACCGCTGAGGCTTCGGAGGGCACAACGAACATACCAAACGCGACGAAGCCGGCGGCGGCCATGGCCGCGGCGAGCCACGCCATCCAGATCATGTTGAGGTCGGCGTAGACCGCGGCCAGCGCGAATATTAAGCCGGCGGCGACTGCGGGAAGGAACGAGGCGAGAATCGTGGCGATGGCCAGCAGCACGATCGCGATCGAAACCAGGGCGCGCAGTGCCTCCAGCCCGAGGAGCGCAAGAAACATCTGCAGCACCGCGGCACCGAGCGCCGTCACCGAAACCAGCGCGGCGATCGTCAGCGGCCCCACAACGGAGAAAATCACGACGATGCCGGCCACGCGCGAAAGGCGACGAAAAAGAACGGCGACGGGATTGGCGCGGACCGCACTCACTTCGACAGCTCCTTCAGGCCTAGCCGGATGAGCTGCGCTGTCTCGGCGCTCTCGCCGGCGCTGCGCGATGCGGATGCGATCGCCGCCGCCGCCTGCGGCTGGCCGTAGCCGAGATTGACCAGCGCGGAGATCGCGTCCGCGACGGGGCGCGGCGCGCGCTGGTCGTCGACGGCGCCGGCAAGATGCACCACGGCCGGATCGACATTGGCGAAGGCCGGAGCCTTGTCCTTCAACTCGGTGACGATGCGCTCGGCAACCTTGGGGCCGACGCCCGGCGTGCGCGCCACCGCGGCCTTGTCGCGCAATGCGATCGCGTTGGCGAGGTCGGAAGGCTGTAGCGTGCCGAGCACGGCGAGCGCGACCTTGGCGCCGACGCCCTGCACGGTCTGGAGCAGGCGAAACCATTCGCGCTCCTGATCGGTGCGGAAGCCGAACAGCTTGATCTGGTCCTCGCGCACATAGGTCTCGATCGACAGCACGGCGGCCTCGCCCGGCGACGGCAGATGCTGGAGCGTGCGCGTCGAGCAATGCACCTGGTAACCGACGCCGCCGACGTCGAGGAGGACGAAATCCTCACCGTAGGAATCGATCAGGCCCTTGAGCTTGCCGATCATAACCCCACCACCTTCAGCCTGAGCGCCGTGCTCTGGCGATGATGGGCGTGGGTGATGGCGATGGCGAGCGCGTCGGCGGCGTCCGCGGACGGCGGATCGGCCTTGGGCAGCAAAATCTTGAGCATCATCGCGATCTGGTGCTTGTCGGCGTGGCCGGCGCCGACCACCGTCTTTTTCACCTGGTTCGGCGCGTATTCGGCAACACTGATGCCGAACATTGCGGGCGCCAGCATGGCAATGCCGCGGGCCTGGCCAAGCTTCAGTGTCGCAGCGCCGTCCTTGTTGATGAAAGTCTGCTCGACCGCCGCTTCCATCGGCTTGTGATCGGACAGGACCGCCGCGAGCCCTTCATGGATCGCGAGCAGCCGGCTTGCGAGCGGCAAATCGTCCGGCGGTTCCACCGAGCCGCAGGCAACGTAGATCAGGCGGTTACCCTCGGCCTCGATCACGCCCCAACCAGTGCGGCGCAGGCCGGGATCGATGCCGATGATGCGAACGGGGACGCGAATCGGGAGCGCAGTCATGGGCCAGTGATAGCGGCTGGCTGCCGTGGGGGAAACAGAAACAGAACGGAAGTAACAGGGGAAGTGGCCCCCTACCCGCCCATCTTCGCCAGCAGCGCGTCCGACACCTCGAAATTGGCGTAGACGTGCTGGACGTCGTCGTGCTCGTTGAGCAGGTCCATCAGCTTGAGCAGCTTCTCGCCGGTCTCGTCGTCTACCGCGATCGTGTTCTGCGGCTTCCAGATCAGCGCGGCCTTGCGCGGCTCGCCGAACTTGGCTTCGAGCGCCTTGGCAACGTCGCGATAGCCTTCGGTCGAGGCGTAGATTTCGTGGCCGCCTTCGCTCGATATCACGTCGTCGGCGCCGGCCTCGATCGCGGCATCCAGCACCGCATCGTCGGAGGCGACGCTGCGGTCGTATTCGATGATGCCGGTATGGTCGAACATGAAGGAGACCGAGCCGGTTTCGCCGAGATTGCCGCCCGACTTGGTGAAGAAGGAGCGGATGTCGGAAGCGGCGCGGTTGCGGTTGTCGGTCAGCGCCTCGACGATGACGGCGACGCCGCCGGGGCCATAGCCCTCGTAGCGGATCTCGTCATAGTTCTCGCTCTCATTGCCGAGTGCCTTCTTGACCGCGCGCTCGATATTGTCCTTCGGCATGTTTTCCTGGCGCGCCGCGATGATGGCCGCGCGCAGGCGCGGGTTCATGTTGGGATCGGGCGTCCCCAGCTTGGCTGCGACGGTGATTTCCCGCGCCAGCTTGCCGAACAGTTTCGACTTCTGGGCATCCTGCCGCCCCTTGCGGTGCATGATGTTCTTGAATTGGGAATGTCCGGCCATGCGTGATCTTCTCTAGCGGAATCGTGCGCCAAGGTGAGCGTGGGAAGCGCGGCCTTATAGGCCGCCACCCCACTGGAAAGAAAGAGGCTCTACGACTTTAAGGTAACACCGTACTGGCCCGTGCCTAGATGTCAGGCATCGTTAACCCTGATTTCATTCCAGCCTGCGAAAATAGCGTCCGACCGTTCCCCGACAAGAGAGACCTGATGGCATTCGGACTATTTCGGAAGCGTCTGCCGGACATGGCTGCGCCTGCGGCAGCCCCGCAGGCTGCGCAGCCGGTGGCCAATTCCGAGCCTGCCGGGGCCGTCGAAGGCGATTCTGCCAAGGAAATCCTGGAACTGCTGGAACTCGAGCTGGGAGCGATGATTCGCCAGCTCGAGCGCGCCGCCAATTCGGTGGCCGGCGGCGCCGAGGCGACCGCCACGACGCTTGCCGCCATCCGCGATCGCACCGACGCCCTGACCGGCCGGACCAACGCTGCGCAATCGAACGCCTCCACCTTCGCCCACGCCGCCGACAAATTCACCCAGTCGGCGCTGGGCATCGGGGCGCAGGTTCGCGAGGCCGGCAAGCTCGCCGACGAGGCCAGCGCAGCGGCGCAGGAAGCCCGCGCCAATGTCGATCGCTTGCGCGAATCCTCGGCCGCCATCGGCAACGTCGTCAATCTGATCGCGCAGATCGCGCGGCAGACGACGCTGCTCGCTCTCAACTCGACCATCGAGGCCGCGCGCGCGGGCGCTGCGGGAAAAGGCTTTGCGGTCGTCGCCACCGAGGTCAAGGCACTCGCGGTGCAGACCCAGGGCGCGACGGAGGAGATCACCAGGAAGATCGAGGCGCTCCAGCGCGACGCCGCCGGCTCCGCGGATGCGGTGCACCGCATCTCGCAGGCGATCGAGGCGATCCGCCCGGTATTCGAGACCGTCAACGGCGCGGTCGCCGAACAGAACGCCACCACCAGCGAAGTCTCCGGCAACGCGACAAGTGCGTCGGAATTCATCGTCTCGGTCGGCGAAAGCGCAGCCGAGATCGATGCTGCGACCAAGGCGGCGGAGACCCACGGCGAGAACGTCGCCAGCGCCGGCAAGGCCGTGACCGCCTTCGCACAGAAACTGAAATCGCGCTGCGCCGTGCTGCTCCGCCAGAGCGCGCATGACGACCGCCGCAAGACCGAGCGGCTGCCCTGCCATCTCAAGCTCGAAACCGCTCGCGGGATGCTGCCGGTCTACGAGATATCGATGGACGGCGTGCTGATCGGCGGCGCGGACGCGGGCCGCCTTGCACCGCAAGCGATGATCGAAGGCACCCTCGAAGACGTCGGGGCCTGCCGGCTGCGCGTGGTCGAGCAATCCAAGGCCGGCGCCCGCGCGCAATTCGTCAATCCCGATGCCGTCCTCAACGAGAAGATCGAGGACAGGCTCTGGTCGATCCACGAAGAAAACACGGAGTTCGTCACCCGTGCCATGGAGGCGGGTAACGCGCTGACCGGGATCTTCGAGCAGGCGGTCGCACGCGGCGATGTCGGGATCAACGACCTCTTCGACACCGATTATGCCGAAATCGCCGGAACCAATCCGCAGCAATACCGCACCAGATATCTGGACTGGGCCGACCGCGCGCTGCCGCCGTTCCAGGAGGCCTTTCTGGCGAAGGACCAGCGCATGGCGTTCTGCGCCATGGTCGATCGCAACGGCTTCCTGCCAGTGCATAACAGGATCTATTCGCATCCGCAGCGGCCGGGCGATGCCGCCTGGAACACGGCCAACAGCCGCAACCGGCGGATCTTCAACGATCCGGCGGGGTTGGCGGCCGCGCACAACCTGCGCTCGTATCTGGTCCAGAGCTATGCGCGCGACATGGGCAACGGAAATACGGTGATGATGCGCGAGATCGACGTCCCGATCCGCGTGCAGGGCCGGCACTGGGGCGGATTTCGCACGGCTTACAAGCTCTAGGACATGATCCGAAAAAGTGTGCAGCGGCTTTTCGGCAAGGTCATACCCAAACCACAGAGCTAAGGCGCGAATTGCGCCTGAGTGCACGCTCAGGCAAGACGCCGGCCGCGAATCATCCTTTAGGATTGGAATTGGAATGGGAATGCCGCGGAGAGCCGGCGAACGGCTCTGACTGGAGGACTCTCAAGACATGTCCGTCGTGCAACTTGCAGTACTGGACACCGACTCCAACCGAACACTTGCCGAACGGCTGATTGATCAGCTCGCGGACCGCATCGGCGGCCTCGGCGTGGAACTCGCCGACATCGCCGGCAACGTCCAGGAAGTCGCAAACCGCGTCGCGAACCAGTCGGAACGGTTCCATCACCTCCAGGAAACGGCCGAGACAATGGTCTCGGCCAACCACGACATCGCCAATGCGTCACAGGCGGTGCAATCGACCACGTCAGCGGCTGTCGGCGAGATCGCGCAGTCGCGCGGCGCAGTCGACGCCGCGGTGAGCCATATCTCCGAGCTCGTCGCGGCAGTGGAGCGGATCGAGGCACGCTTGAGCGCCGTCGGCTCGGCGCTGGCGCAGGTGGCAAAGGTGTCCGGCTCGATCGAGGCGATCGCGAAGCAGACCAATCTGCTCGCGCTCAACGCCACCATCGAGGCGGCACGCGCCGGCAATGCCGGCCGCGGCTTCGCCGTGGTCGCAAGCGAGGTGAAGAACCTCGCGGAAGCCACCCGTCAGGCCACGCACCAGATCTCCGACACCGTGCGCGATCTCGACGGCCAGATCGAAGGCCTGATCGGGGAGAGCAGCGACGCATCGCAGCGCGCAAAGACTGCCGGCGAAGGCGCCCAGCAGATCTCCGGCATCATCTCGCGGGTCCAGCAGGGCTTCGCCTCCGTGGAAGCGGAAATCGGCAGCGTCACACGCGCGGCGACCTCCAATCTCGGACACTGCGACACCGTCATCAGCGAACTCAACGAGCTTGCCAAGGGCGTCGACCTCTCCTCGCGCGACCTCAAGCACGCCGATCAGCGCGTGACAAAACTGCTCGACACGTCTGAAGGCCTGATCGCACTGATCGCCGACAGCGGCGTGGAGACATCCGATGCGCCGCTGATCCGCGTCGTCATCGAGACCGCAAAGCGGATCTCGGCCGAGTTCGAAGCCGCAATCGACCGCGGCGAGATCACGCTCGACCAGCTCATGGACGAGAACTACCGGGAAATCTTCGGCAGCGATCCCAAGCAGTACAACACCAACTATGTCGAGTTCACCGACCGCCTGCTGCCCGCGATCCAGGATCCGATCCAGAAATCCGATTCCCGGATCGTGTTCTGCGTCGCCTGGGCCAAGGGCGGCTATCTGCCGACGCACAACCCGAACTACCGCCTGCCGCAGGGCAAGGACCCGGTCTGGAATAACGCCAATTGCCGCAACCGCCGCCTGTTCACCGATCGCGCAGTGAAGAAGGTCGCTGCCAACACCAAGCCGTTCCTGCTCCAGACCTATCGCCGCGACATGGGCGGCGGGCAGTTCGTGCTGATGAAGGATCTGTCTTCGCCGATCATGATCCGCGGCAAGCACTGGGGCGCCTTCCGGATGGGCTTTCGGCAGAGCTGACGGGCCGTCGCGACGCGCCTACTGCGACGGCGCTATGACGTCCCTGAATCAAAAAGCTCGAAAACAACCCCATGCACAGTAGCCGGGGCGAGCGGAATCAATGGCTTAAGCGCCTGATGAAGCCGTCGATCTAGGCGCCTCGTGCGGCCGTTGCGCCGTCGGGCAAAACAGGCGTATACTGCTATTATTCCGAAGCTGCGCATATAAAGAGTCAGACCCCTCACGCGAGTGAGTCAGCATCTGCCGGCGCCATCGTTCTTACCCGCGTTGCGAATCTCCCCTGCGGCCGTCCTTCGAGACGCCCGCCTCCGGCGGGCCCTCAGGATGAGGACGGAGTATGTGGCAGCAATTTCGACAGGCACAGCTGCCAGTCAGCCTCATCCTGAGGAGGCCGCGAAGCGGTCGTCTCGAAGGACGAGGCGCTCGCTCAGGCCCCGCTGAGATCATATGCGATAATCCGCGCCGTCGATCGACTTCCATAATCGCACGACTTTCGTCATCGCATGATTTTGCGAGTTCGCACGGCCATGTGCGCCGAGCAACGGCGCAACTGAAGAAAATACGTCAGAAAATGACGGTTATCATATCAATTAGCCCAAAATCACAGCAGCGATCGCCGCACAAATTCGTGAACGTCATGGCCTGACGGGCTCGCTGCGCAAATATGCATCGCAGAAAACTTCGACGCTTCATCGTTTCGCATCGTTATGATTATTGTCGCGCGCAAATTCGCTGACTAGATCGCCGTAAGCGATCGAGCGAGCAAGGGGATGCATATGGCAACTGTTCTCACCATCAACGGCGAAACGAAATCCTTCGACGCGCCACCTGAAATGCCGCTGCTGTGGGTGCTGCGCGACGTCCTCGGCATGACCGGCACCAAATTCGGCTGCGGCATCGCGCAGTGCGGCGCCTGCACCGTGCACGTCGACGGCAAGGCAGTGCGCTCCTGCGTATTGCCGGTCAGCGCGGTCGCGAACCGCGCCATCACCACGATCGAGCATGTCGGCAGTACGCCAGCGGGGGCGAAGGTGCAGAAGGCCTGGCTCGACCTCGAAGTGATCCAGTGCGGTTACTGCCAGTCCGGCCAGATCATGTCGGCCGCCGCACTGCTGGCGGCAACGCCCAGCCCCGACGACTCCGACATCGACGCCGCGATGGCCGGCAACATCTGCCGCTGCGGCACCTATGTGCGCATCCGCGAGGCCATCAAGCAGGCCGCCTCCGGCCGGCAGTCGTGAGGTCCGCCATGATCGCACATAGCAGCGTCTCCCGCCGCACGCTTCTGACCGGCGGCCTCGCCACGGGCTTTCTGCTCGCCTTCCATCTGCCGCTGCGCGCCGCCGTCAACGAGCCGGTGCAGCCGCCTGACGCGACCGATGGGAAGTTCGCGCCCAACGCCTTCATCCGCATCGACCCGGAAGGTCTGACGACGCTGGTGATGCCGCAAGTCGAGATGGGACAGGGAATCTACACCGCGGTCTCAATGATCCTGGCAGAGGAGCTCGACGCCGACTGGGCGAAGGTCCAACTGCTGCACGCACCCGCCAACGAGAAGCTTTACGGCAATCCCATTTTCATCATTCAGGCGACCGGAGGCTCCACGTCGGTCCGAGCGTTCTGGAAGCCGCTGCGCGATGCCGGCGCCAGTGCGCGCGCCATGCTGGTGCAGGCTGCGGCCGCGCAATGGGGCGTCGATCCCGCCAGTTGCACGACCTCGAAGGGTGAGGTGACCCACAAGGCGAGCGGCCGGACGCTTGCCTATGGCGCGCTTGCGGCTGCCGCAAGCGGCCAGACGCCGCCCAAGGACGTCCCGCTCAAGGACCCCAAGGATTTCGTCTATATCGGCCAGCCGTTCAAGCGGCTCGACACGCCCGAGAAGGTCAACGGCAAGGCGGTCTACGGCATCGACGCCATCGTGCCGAACATGAAGTTCGCAACGCTAGCGCAGTGCCCGGTTTTCGGGGGCAAGGTCGGCAAGGTCGATGACCGTGCCGCCAAGAAGATTCCGGGCGTGCGGCAGATCGTCGTGCTCGACGATCTCGTTGCCGTCGTCGGCGATCACATGTGGGCGGCGAAGAAAGGCCTGGACGCGCTCGACATCGAGTGGAACGAGGGACCGAACGCGAAGATCGATTCGAAAGCGATCTGGGACGATTTGCGCGCCGCCAGCGCAAAGGACGGCGTGGTCGCCAAATCCACCGGCGACATCACCAAGGGCCTCGCCTCCGGCGAAAAGATCGAGGCTTCGTTCGAGCTGCCATTCCTGGCGCATGCAACGATGGAGCCGTTGAACGCCACGGTGCATTGCAAGCCCGACTCCTGCGAAATCTGGACCGGAACGCAGATCATGGCGCGCGTGCAGTCGGAGGCGGCCAAGGCCGCCGGACTCCCGGTCGAGAAGGTGACCGTCAACCAGCACCTGCTCGGTGGCGGCTTCGGCCGCAAGCTCGAGCCCGACATGGTGGTCGCGGCCGTTCGCATCGCCAAGCAGGTCGACGGGCCGGTCAAGGTGGTGTGGACCCGCGAGGAAGACATTCAGCACGACGTCTATCGACCGGTCTATCGCGACACGATCGCAGCGACCCTGTCCAATGGCAAGATCGCCAGCTGGAAATACAAGATCGCCGGCGCTGCGATCATCGCGCGCTGGCTGCCGCCGGCGTTCCAGAAGGGCATCGATATCGACGCGATCGACAGCGCCACCGACGTGCCGTACGAGATCCCGAACTTCCACGTCGAATTTGTGCGGGCCGAACCGCCGGCGATCCCGACCGGGTTCTGGCGCGGGGTCGGCCCCAACAACAACGTGTTTGCCGCCGAATGCTTCGTGGACGAACTGGCGCGCAAGGCCGGCAAGGACCCCGTCGAGTTTCGCCGTGGAATGCTGGCCAATCAGCCGCGCTTCCTGTCCGTCCTCAATCTCGCGGCAGAAAAGGCCAATTGGGGTCAACCGTTGCCGGCGCGCGTCGGGCGCGGCGTGTGCCTGCAGCCGTCCTTCGGGAGTTTCATCGCCACCGTCGTGGAAGCGGAGGTCGACGAGCAAGGCGAGGTCAATCTGCGCCGTGCGACCTCGGTGGTGGATACAGGCATTGCCGTCAATCCCGATACGATCGTGGCTCAGGTCGAGGGCGGGCTGATCTTCGGCCTTACCGCCGCGCTCTACGGCGAGATCACCATCGAAAAGGGGCGCGTCCAGCAATCCAACTTCAATGACTACCGGATGTTGCGGATCAATCAGACGCCCAAGATCGAGGTTCACGTCGTCAAGAGCGGCGAGGCACCGGGCGGAATTGGCGAGACCGGCACGACGGCGGGACCGCCGGCGCTGCGCAATGCGATTTACGCTGCGACCGGCGTGGCGCTGCGGCGCCTGCCGATCGACCGGAAACTGCTGGCTGCGGGGAAAAAGGCATGAGCGGCAAGATGCGAATCCTCACTGGCATCGTCGTGATCGCCATTGTCGTGGTGGCGCTCGGCGTCTGGATCATCCGCGGGCCCGGCCCGCTCGACTTCGCGGGCGGCCCCAAGGTTGCGCTGGCGGATTACCGTGCCGGCAAGCCGACCGGCGTGCCGGCGAAGCTCGAGAAGGCGAGCCTGGTCGAGCGCGGCGAATATCTCGCGAAGGCGGCCGACTGCATGGTCTGCCACACCAAGCCGGGCGAGAAGGACTATGCCGGCGGGCTCGGCTTCAAGCTGCCGTTCGGCACGCTCTATTCCACCAACATCACGCCGGACAAGGACACCGGCATCGGCAATTACAGCGACCAGGATTTTCTCAACGCCGTCCAGCGCGGCAAGCGCCACGACGGCGCCCGGCTCTATCCGGCGATGCCGTATACGTCCTACACCACCATGACCGACGAGGACGTGCTGGCGGTGAAGGCCTATCTGTTCAGCCTGCCGGCGGTGCGCGCAACGGCGCCGGACAACACGCTGTCGTTCCCGTTCAACCAACGCTGGGCGATGATCTTCTGGTCGGCCGTATTCAATCCGGACACGCGTTTTACGCCTGACACGTCGAAGAGCCCGGAGTGGAATCGCGGTGCCTATCTCGCGGAGGCGCTGGCGCATTGCGGCGAGTGCCATACGCCGCGGAATCTCGGCTTTGCGCTCGACAACCGCAAGAAGTTCGGCGGCGCGATCACGGCCGGCTGGCGCGCCTTCAATATTTCTTCCGACAAGGCAACCGGCCTCGGCAGCTGGCGTGACGAGGACCTGATTTCCTATCTCTCGCTCGGCCACGCGCCGGGCCACGGCTCGGCCTCGGGTCCGATGGGCGAAGCTGTCGATCACAGTTTTAGCCAGTTCGCCCCCGAGGACATCCGAAGCATCGTCGCCTATCTGCGCAGCGTGCCGCCGGTGCCTTCGTCCGATCTGCCCGCTACCACGGCACCTGTCGCGCCCGCCTCGCACAAGGACGGCGTCACGGCGGATGCACGCGGCAAGAACGTGTTCGCCAGCGCCTGCGCCAGCTGCCACGGCTGGAGCGGCGAGAGCCCGGTCTCGCCGACGGCAACGCTGACCGGCACCTGGGCCGTCAACGACCCCGCCGCCACCAACGTCGCGCAGATCGTGCTGTCAGGCACCAAGCGCCACACACCCGACGGCGCGCTGTCGATGCCCGCGTTCGGCAATGCGTATAGCGACGACGAGATCGCCGCGGTCGCGAATTACGTCACGGCGCGGTTTGGGACGAAGGGCTCGAAGCTGACGGCGAAGGACGTGGCGGAGTTGCGAGAGCAGACGGCGGAATAATCACTGGTGTCGTCCTGGCGAAAGCCAGGACCCATTACCCCGACGGCCTGTTTGGCGCGACGCCCTCGACCACGAATGTGCCCATTACTACGGCCGTTGGTAATGGGTCCTGGCTTTCGCCAGGACGACACCGAGTGTGTGGTGCGACCGTTCAGCTCAGCCAGAATTTCGGCGTCGTCGGCTCCAGCCGGCCGCCGGCACGCACGGGTGCAATCCGCAGCGCAAGCCCCGTCGCATCATCCGTCTCCACCGCGACGCCGCTGAGCGTCGCGACACCGGCCGCCGGCTCGAAGCGGCCCGACGGTATCCCGGAGGTGAACCGGCGCAGCGGCTCTTCCTTCTGCATGCCGATGATGGAGTCGTAATCGCCGGTCATGCCGGCGTCGGTCATGTAGGCGGTGCCGCCTGACAGGATCTGGTGGTCGGCGGTCGGCACATGGGTGTGGGTGCCAACGACGAGGCTGGCGCGGCCGTCGCAGAAGAAGCCGATGCCCTGCTTCTCGCTGGTCGCCTCGCAATGGAAATCGACGACGATGGCGTCCGCGGCAATGCCGAGCGGGCAGGCGCCGAGCTCGCGCTCCAGGGCTGCGAAGGGATCGTCGAACGGGGTCATGAAGACGCGGCCGAGCGCGTTGACGACGAGCGCGTGCTTGCCGTTCTTGGTCTCAACCAATGCGGCGCCGCGGCCGGGCGTACCGCGCGGATAGTTCGCCGGCCGCACCAAACGCTCCGCGCGCTCGATGAAAACAAGCGCTTCGCGCTGGTCCCAGGAGTGATTGCCGAGCGTCACCGCGTCGGCGCCGGCGTCGAGAAACTCCTGATAGATCGCTTCCGTGATGCCGAAGCCGCCGGCGGAATTCTCACCGTTGACGACGACGAAATCGAGCGACCAGTCCTTGACCATGCCGGGCAGATATTCGGCGATGGCGTTGCGGCCGCTACGGCCGACGACATCACCCACGAAGAGAATGCGCAACTTCAGAACTCCGGAAATCGAAAACATCCGATTCCGTTAGCACATAATCCAGCGCCACGTCGTGGGATAGTGCCGGAACCGCCTTGATCTCCTGCGCTGCAAAAGCGAGCCCGATGCCGACGATGTTCTTGGCTTTTCGCAGATGCGCGAAGGTGTGGTCGTAGTGCCCCGCGCCATAGCCGATGCGATGGCCGAGACGGTCGAACGCAGCGAGCGGCGTCAGCATGATGTCCGGGATGACTTCAGCGGCCCCAGGCGACGGCTCGGGAATGCCGAGCGGGCCGAGCATCAGGCGATCGTTCGGATGGAAGATGCGGAAGATCAGCGACTGGCCGCGCGCGGTGACGCAAGGCAGCGCGAGCCTAGCGCCCTCCTCGGCGAGTTTTTTCATCAGCGGTATCGGATCGATCTCGCTTCGGATCGGCGAATAGCCGGACACGATGCTGCCGGGCACGAGCTTGAACGGCAGCCCACGCATGGCGAGCTTGGCGGCGGCGGCGGTGCGTTTCTTTTCGCTCAGCGCATCGCGCGCCGCGAGGGCTTTGGCACGGAGTTCGGCTTTCGAATTGGACATGTGCGTTTTCGCTCCGCCGTCATCGTCCGCGAAAGCGGACGATCCAGTATTCCAGAGACGCCAATAGTCAAACGTCGACGCCGCGGCGTACTGGATGCCCCGCTTTCGCGGGGCATGACACTGAGAGTGAATGGGACCGCCGGTTTGTCGTGGACGCAATTCGAAGAACGTATTGCCAGAAAGTACAAGTACGAAGCCGCGGACGCCGTTGAAGCACTCGATCCCGGAGTTCCCTACGAAAGTAGGTGGGCACCATATGTCCGGGCCCACGGGCCCGGCCAGGGACAGTTCCCTAAAGGATCGATAAGGCCCCGGGGATAATGGCTCCTGACGCGCGCCGCAGCCTCGCCCAGGCAATGTAACAACGTTACTGACGAATCGCCATAGCGATCCCACGCGGCCGCCCGGATGCGGCGAAAATGCCGGGCCTGCATGGTTCGAGACGCTCCGCTTGGGCGGGCTCCTCACCATGAGGGTTTGAGATTTTACCGAGAAACAAGACCTCATCCTGAGGAGCCCGCCCAAGCGGGCGTCTCGAAGGATGGGCCCCAAGCACTCCCACGGTCAGCCGATGGCGATCCCGTTGCCGACGGTCCGGTTCAGGACCTGGGTCGACTTCTCGATACGCTCGGCGGCGGCGTTCAGTGCGTTCACGACCGCGGTCTGGGTCAGCCGGGCGCGCTCGACGGCGGCGTTGCGGAAATCCCGCAGTTCGGTCAGCTCCTGCTCCATGGTACGGATGCGGTTGCCGGCGTCGACCAGCTCGTCGCAGACGGTCAGCGCCGCCATCACGGTGAGCCTGGCATCACCGATCTCGCCAAATTTTCCGCGTAGCGACTGAATCCGCGTCTCCAGACTTTCGGCGAGCTTGAGCAGCCGCACCTCCTGGCCCTCCTCGCAGGCCATGCGGTATTGCCGGCCGTTGATGGTGACGTTGATGTGGCTCATCCGTCCTCTCCGGTATCGAGCACCGAGCGTATCGTGACGATCGCGGAATCCAGCCGATCGGAGATCTCGCGGCTGGAGCGCTCGAGCTTGCGCGCTTTCACCAGCGCGCCGTCGAGCTCGTCGGCAAGCCGCGAGCGGTCCGCGCCCAGCGCCTGGATCCGCGCCGCGAGCTCGTTCTCGTCGCGATCGGCATCGCGCCGCCGCTCCACCGCGCTTTCGAGCGAGTCGAGCGCCGCCATGAGCCTGCGGGTCGCGATCTCGATCTCGACGGCGGAGGACTCCGTCATGGCAGAGCTGTTGGATACGCGATCGTTCATGCAGTCAGCGGCGGAACCTGTGGCCTTGCCCGTGGGCTTTTCCTTGGGCTTTTTCTGGGGCTTGCCGCCCGGCAAAAGACTCGGTTCGGCAAGCGGTTAGAAGCAGAAATTTACGTGGCAAGCTAGGGAAGCGCAACGCCGCCGCGAAACTATGCACTGCTAGATCGGCCATGGGCATCCCGGCCGGCTGGTTCCTGGTCTGCACCATCTCCGGCTGCGGCTTTTCCTGATCGCGCGGTGCGCAACTTTTCGCCCGGGGATGGCGTTTGATTGCCTTGGAGTCCCGGAACCGAGATGCTATCCAGCCCCCAAACCTCCCGTGACCGCCAGGCTCGATCCAGCGCGGCGCACACGGCCATCAAGCACCTCATTCCAGACGGATTTTCATCATGATGCAGCTCGATGCCACCCGTATGGCCCATACGCAGGTCGATGCCACCCGCATGGCCAATGCGATCCGCGGCCTCGCGATGGACGCGGTCGAGAAGGCCAAGTCGGGCCATCCCGGCCTGCCGATGGGCGCGGCCGACATGGCCACAGTGCTGTTCACCCAGTTTCTGAAATACGATGCAACCGCACCGAGCTGGCCCGACCGCGACCGCTTCGTGCTCTCGGCCGGCCACGGCTCGATGCTGCTGTATTCGCTGCTGTACCTGACCGGCAATTCCGAAATGACGCTGGACCAGATCAAGCAGTTCCGCCAGGTCGACTCGCTGACCCCCGGACATCCCGAGAATTTCCGCACCAACGGCATCGAGACCACGACGGGCCCGCTCGGCCAGGGCATCTCGACCGCGGTCGGCATGGCGCTCGCCGAGAAGATGCTCGCCGCCGAGTTCGGCAAGAAGATCGTCGACCACCACACCTTCGTGCTCGCTTCGGACGGCGACCTGATGGAAGGCGTGTCGCAGGAAGCGATCGCGATGGCCGGGCACTGGAAGCTCAACAAGATGATCGTTCTCTACGACGACAACGGCATCTCGATCGACGGCCCGACCTCGATTTCCGATTCCGTCGACCAGGTGAAGCGCTTCAAATCCGCAGGCTGGGCGGCCGAGAAGATCGACGGCCACGACCAGGCCGCGATCAGCGCCGCGATCACGCGGGCGAAGAAGTCGAGCAAGCCGACGCTGATCGCTTGCCGCACCACCATCGGCTTCGGCGCGCCGCATAAGGCCGGCACGGCGAAGGCCCATGGCGAGGCGCTCGGCGCCGAGGAGCTCAAGGCCGCCAAGGAGAATCTCGGCATCTCGCTCGAGCCGTTCGCGGTCGCCGACGACGTGCTGAAGGCGTGGCGGGAAGCCGGCAGCCGCGGTGCTGTGGCGCGCCAGGAATGGGAAGGCCGGCTCGGAGAGCTCGGCAGCCGCAAGCGCGCCGAATTCGAGCGCCGCGTGCGCCATGAGCGCCCGGCCTCGCTCGCCAAGGCGGTGCGCGCCTACAAGAAGGAGCTGCTGGAGAAGCCGATGGTTGCAGCCACCCGCAAATCCTCGGAAGCCGTGATCGAAGTCATTGCCGCCGCCATGCCGATGGAATTCCTGGCAGGCTCGGCCGACCTCACCGGCTCCAACAACAACAAGGCGAAGTCGGCAACCGCCTTCTCGGCCAAGACGCCGAAGGGCCGCTTCATTCATTACGGCATCCGCGAGCACGGCATGTGCGCGGCCATGAACGGCATCTTCCTGCACGGCGGCTTCGCGCCGAACGGCGCGACCTTCCTGGTGTTCACCGATTACGCGCGGCCGGCGATGCGCCTTGCCGCGTTGATGGGCGCCGGCGTCGTCTATGTGATGACGCACGACTCCATCGGCCTCGGCGAAGATGGCCCGACCCATCAGCCGGTCGAGCATCTCGCCGCGCTCCGTGCCATCCCCAACATGCGCGTGTTCCGCCCCTGCGATTCCATCGAGGTTGCCGAGTGCTGGGAACTCGCGCTCAACCGCATCGACGGCCCGACCGTGCTGGCGCTGACGCGGCAGAACCTGCCGCAGCTCCGCACCACCGCGCCGAACGACAGCCCTTGCGCTCAGGGTGCCTACGAGCTGGTGGCCGCCCAGGGCGAAGCCAAGGCAACGCTGTTCGCCTCCGGCTCCGAGGTCGAGATCGCGGTCGCTGCGCAGAAGCAGCTCGCCGAGCGCGGCATCGCGTCACGGGTGGTCTCGGTGCCCTCGCTCGAGCTGTTGTTAGCGCAACCAGAGGCCAAGCGTGCCGCCATCATCGGGAACGCGCCGGTGAAGGTCGCGATCGAGGCGGCGGTGCGCTGGGGCTGGGATGCCGTGATCGGCCAGGATGGCGAATTCGTTGGCATGCATTCCTTCGGCGAGAGCGGGCCGGCAAAGGAGCTCTACAAGCATTTCGGCATTACCGCCGAGGCTGCGGTGAACGCCGTGCTGAAGCGCGTTTCCTGAGAGTTGAGCTTGCCAAAAAAAAGGACTACGTAGTTTCTCATATGATCAAGCACCGCCCGGCCGAACCGGGCGTCCGCCCTAAAAAAACCCTCGCAGGCGCGCTAAGCGCGTTGTGCGGGATGATAGGCGTTATCGAACACCCGTCATTGAACGGTCATAAGGAGACGAAACATGGTGGTCCGCGTCGGAATTAACGGTTTTGGCCGCATCGGCCGCAACATCCTGCGGGCTATTGCCGAGTCCGGCCGCAAGGACATCGAGGTCGTCGGCATCAACGACCTCGGCCCGGTCGAGACCAACGCCCATCTGCTCCGCTTCGACAGCGTCCATGGCCGCTTCCCCGGCACCGTGACCGTCGAGGGCGACACGATCAGCCTCGGTGGCAACAAGATCAAGGTGACCGCCGAGCGCGATCCCTCGAAGCTGCCGTGGAAGGATCTCGGCGTCGACATCGCGATGGAATGCACCGGCATCTTCACCGCGAAGGAGAAGGCTTCCGCGCATCTGACCGCCGGCGCCAAGCGCGTGCTGGTCTCCGCGCCGGCCGACGGCGCCGACGCCACCATCGTCTACGGCGTCAACCATGAGACGCTGACCAGGGATCATCTGATCGTCTCCAACGGCTCCTGCACCACCAACTGCCTCGCGCCGGTTGCCAAGGTGCTGAACGACCTGGTCGGGATCGAGACCGGCTTCATGACCACGATCCACGCCTACACCGGCGACCAGCCGACGCTCGACACCATGCACAAGGATCTCTACCGCGGCCGCGCGGCTGCGATGTCGATGATCCCGACCTCGACTGGTGCCGCCAAGGCGATCGGCCTGGTGCTGCCGGAGCTGAAGGGCAAGCTCGACGGCGTCGCGATCCGCGTGCCGACACCGAACGTCTCTGTGATCGACCTCAAGATCGTCGCCAAGCGCGCCACCGATCCGAAGGAAATCAACGCGGCGATGAAGCGCGCCTCCGAGCAGCAGCTCAAGGGCATTCTCGGCTACACCACCGCGCCGAACGTCTCGATCGACTTCAACCACGACCCGCACTCCTCGACGTTCCACGAGGACCAGACCAAGGTGCAGAACGGAACGCTGGTGCGCGTGATGTCCTGGTACGACAACGAGTGGGGTTTCTCGAACCGCATGGCGGATACCGCCGTCGCGATGTCGAAGGTGATCTAACTCCGCTCTCGTGTCCCGGACGCGATGCAACGTGAAACGCTGCTTCGCGGAGCCGGGACCCATTTAACCGCGGGACTCGCCGCAACGTGGGTCCCGGTTCTGCACGGCGGCACTGCGCGCCGCAAGTGCGCCCGGGACAAGGGCCTCCAATGACGAAATCATTCCGCACCCTCGACGACGTCGACGTGAAGGGCAAGCGCGTGCTGCTGCGCGTCGATCTCAACGTGCCCATGGACAACGGGCGCGTCAGTGACGCGACCCGGCTCGAGCGCGTCGCGCCGACCATCACGGAACTCGCCGACAAGGGGGCCAAGGTCATCCTGCTCGCGCATTTCGGCCGGCCGAAGGGGCGCGATGCCAAGGACTCGCTCAAGCCCGTTGCCGAGGCGCTGTCGAAGGTCGTCAAGAAGCCCGTCGCCTTCGCCGACGACTGCATCGGCGAGCCCGCGGCCACGGCCGTTGCCGGCTTGAACGACGGCGACATCCTCTGCCTGGAAAACACCCGCTTCCACAAGGAAGAGGAAAAGAACGATCCCGCCTTCGTCGCCGAACTGGCCAAGCTTGGCGACATCTGGGTCAACGACGCGTTCTCGGCCGCGCACCGCGCCCACGCCTCGACCGAAGGCCTCGGCCACAAGCTGCCGGCCTATGCCGGCCGCACCATGCAGGCCGAACTGGTTGCGCTGGAGAAGGCGCTGGGCTCACCGACCAAGCCCGTCATCGCGATCATCGGCGGTGCAAAGGTCTCGACCAAGATCGACCTGCTCGAAAACCTCGTGACCAATGTCGACGCGCTGGTGATCGGCGGCGGCATGGCCAACACCTTCCTGCACGCCCAGGGCGTCGGTATCGGCAAGTCGCTGGCCGAGAAGGATCTCGCCGCGACTGCGCTACGCATCATGGAGAAGGCGGAAGCCGCCAACTGCGCCATCATCCTGCCGGTCGACGCCACGGTCGCCTATCATTTCGCGGCCAACGCGCCGTCGCATGCCTATGGCCTCGACGCGATCCCGGCCGACGGCATGATCCTCGACGTCGGTCCGCAGTCGATCGCACGTGTCCATGCCGCGATCGACGATGCGGCGACGCTGGTCTGGAACGGACCGCTCGGTGCCTTCGAGATGCAGCCCTTCGACCGCGGCACGATGTCCGCCGCCAAGCATGCCGCCGAGCGCACCAAGGCCAAGAAACTGATCTCGATCGCGGGCGGCGGCGACACCGTCGCGGCCCTCAACCAGGCCCGTGTGGCCGGTCAGTTCACCTATGTCTCGACCGCCGGTGGCGCATTTCTTGAATGGATGGAAGGCAAGCCCCTGCCCGGCGTCGAAGTTCTGCACACCAAGTAATCAGTCGGCGAATAGTTAGCGGCCTTCAAGCAGTGGCCTTGCAGGCCCAAACGGGAGAAAAAGACACATGGCTCGGATCACGTTGCGTCAATTGCTCGACCATGCGGCGGAGAACGATTACGGCGTGCCGGCCTTCAACATCAACAACATGGAGCAGGCGCTGGCGATCATGGACGCGGCCAACACGGTCGACGCGCCCGTCATCATCCAGGCCTCGCGCGGTGCGCGCTCCTACGCCAACGACATCATGCTCAAGCACATGATGGACGCGGTGACCGAGATCTATCCGCATATTCCGGTCTGCGTGCATCTCGACCACGGCAACGGCCCCGACACCTGCATGACCGCGATCCAGGCCGGCTTCACCTCGGTGATGATGGACGGTTCGCTCAAGGCCGACGGCAAGACCCCGGCTGACTGGGGCTACAATGTCGGTGTCACCAAGACCGTCACCGACATGGCCCATCTCGGCGGCATTTCGGTCGAGGGCGAACTCGGCGTGCTCGGCTCGCTCGAGACCGGCATGGGCGACAAGGAAGACGGCCACGGCGCCGAGGGCAAGCTAAGCCACGACCAGCTCCTGACCAATCCGGAAGAAGCCGTGAAGTTCGTCCAGGAGACCCAGGTCGACGCGCTCGCGATCGCGATGGGGACTTCTCACGGTGCTTACAAATTTACCCGCAAGCCCGACGGCGACATCCTCGCCATGAACGTGATCGAGGAGATCCACCGCAAGCTGCCGAACACGCATCTCGTCATGCACGGCTCCTCGTCGGTGCCGCAGGACCTCCAGGACATCATCAACGCCCATGGCGGCAAGATGAAGCCGACCTGGGGCGTGCCGGTGGCCGAGATCCAGCGCGGCATCAAGCACGGCGTGCGCAAGATCAACATCGACACCGACAACCGCATGGCGATGACCGGCCAGATCCGGAAAGTGCTCAAGGACAATCCGGAAGAGTTCGATCCGCGCAAGTACCTCAAGCCCGCGATGGAAGCGATGACCAGGCTGTGCAAGCAGCGGCTCCAGGAATTCAATACCGCCGGGCAAGCCTCCAAGATCAAGAAGGTGCTGACCACGGCCGAGATGGCCAAGCGCTACGCCAAGGGCGAGCTCGCCCCCCGCGTCGCGTAGGCGATCGCGCGGTGGCTTGAGGCCGGACACGCTCTTTCCCTCCCTCGCCCCGCCCTTCGCGGGGAGAGGGTTGGGGTGAGGGGCTCTATCCGCGGATGAGATGACTGCGGGACCTGTACCCCCTCACCCGGATCGCAAGGGCGATCCGACCTCTCCCCGCAGGCGGGGAGAGGTGAACAAGCCCTCCCCCCTTACCCTGCGACGAACGTTAACTCGGCATTTGCCCGAGAACGGTCTATTTTCACCGGCAAGGGCAGAATCGTTTTGGGAGGACATCTCGATGAATCTGACTGAGCTCAACAGGATCGCGACCGCCATGGTCGTGCCCGGCAAGGGCATTCTCGCCGCCGACGAATCCTCCGGCACCATCAAGAAGCGTTTCGACGCGATCGGCGTGGCATCGACCGAAGAGAGCCGCCGCGCCTACCGTGAGATGCTGTTCCGCTCGAAGGAAGCCATGAGCCAGTACATCTCCGGCGTGATCCTCTATGACGAGACGATCTGGCAGGACGCGAAGGACGGCACGCCCCTGGTCAAGCTGATCGAACTGAGCGGCGCCATTCCCGGCATCAAGGTCGACGAGGGCACGCAAGGCTTGCCGATGTGCCCGGGCGAGCTCGTCACCGTCGGGCTCGACAAGCTCGCCGAGCGCTTGAAGACATACTACGAGCGCGGCGCACGCTTCGCGAAATGGCGCGCGGTGATCGATATCGCGAGCGGCATTCCCTCGATGACCGCGATCAGCGTCAACGCCCATGCGCTGGCGCGCTATGCCGCGCTGTGCCAGGCTGCGCAGATCGTGCCGATCGTCGAGCCGGAAGTGCTGATGGACGGCGATCACGACATCGATCGCTGCTATGAAGTGACGAGCCGTGTGCTCAACAAGACGTTTCAGGAGCTGCGCGTGCAGCGCGTCGCGCTCGAGGGCATGGTGCTGAAGCCGAACATGGCCGTCTCCGGCAAGAAATGCGCGAAGCAGGCTTCCGTCGAGGAGGTCGCGGAGAAGACGATACGGCTGCTCAGGGCTTGCGTGCCCGCGGCGGTGCCCGGGATCGCCTTCCTCTCCGGCGGCCAGTCGGATGAAGCGGCGACCGCGCATCTCAACGCCATGCATAAGCTCGGCCCGCTGCCCTGGGGCCTGACCTTCTCCTACGGCCGCGCGCTCCAGGCCGCACCGCAGAAGGCCTGGTCGGGCAAGGCCGAGAACGTCGCAGCCGGACAAAACGCATTCAGTCATCGCGCGCGGATGAACGGCCTCGCCTCCAGGGGCGAATGGCAAAGCAGCCTGGAACAGAAAGCAGCCTAGATCTTGTCGAACAAATCGCCTCCGCCGCGCCCGGCGCCGCGCCTTTATCTCGCGACACCTGTGGTCGACGATCACGCTTCGCTTCTGGCCGAGCTGCCCGGCCTGCTCGCCTCCGCCGACGTCGCGGCCGTGCTGCTGCGGCTCAAGGAGACCGACCAGCGCACCATGATCTCGCGGATCAAGGCTTTGGCGCCGCCGGTCCAGAAAGCGGGCGCGGCGCTATTGATCGACGGCCATGCCGAATTGGTCGCACGCGGCGGCGCCGACGGCGCGCACCTGCCCGGCATCGCCGCGCTGAAGGAGGCGCTGCCATCGCTCAAGCCCGATCGCATCGCCGGCGTCGCTGGGCTGACGACGCGGCACCATTCCATGGATGCGGGCGAGATCGGCGCGGATTACGTGCTGTTCGGCGAACCCGACGCGAAGGGCCAGCGGCCGTCGTCGCAAGCGATCGCCGAGCGGCTGGATTGGTGGGCCGAGCTGTTCGAGCCGCCCTGCGTCGGCTTTGCCATTTCGCTGGAAGAGGCCCACGAATTCGCCGCCAGCGGCGCCGATTTCGTGCTGGTGGGCGATTTCATCTGGGCCGATCCGCGCGGACCCAAGGCCGCGCTGGTCGAGATAGACGCTGCGATCAAGAAGGCCCATGCGACTGCGGGCCAAGATCCCGCGAGCCGCGAGCACGGCTAGCGCCCGACATGAAGCTTCCGCGCATCACGATCCTGGCCACGCTGCTGCTCACAGTGCCCGCGGCCGCGCAGCTCCAGATCACGCCGCCAGCCGCAACGCCGAGCCCACCGGCCGAGAAACAGAAGCCGAAGCCGCCTCCGGTCACCAAGAAGAAGGAGGCCGCGCCCGCACCCAAACCTTCAGCCTCCCCCAAGCCTTCAACCTCCCCCAAGCCTTCAGCTTCCCCAAAGCCTGCCCCAGCCGCGACCGTGATCCCGGCGCCTCCGTCGGACAATTCCAACGTCGATCTGGTGTTCGGCGCCTATCAGCGCGGCCAGTACAAGACCGCCTTCGATCTCGCCACCGCCCGTGCCGAGACCGGCGATGCCAAGGCGATGACCATGCTGGGTGAGCTCTATTCCAACGCCATGGGTATCCGGCGCGACTACGCCAAGGCGCTGCAATGGTACAAGCGCGCCTCCGACGCCGGCGACCGCGAGGCGATGTTCGCGCTCGCCATGCTCAGGATTTCCGGCCGCGGCGGCCCGGTCGACAAAAACGAAGCCGTGAAGTTGATGGCCTCCGCCGCCAAGCTCGGCGAGCCCAAGGCGGCCTATAACCTCGCTCTGCTCTATCTCGATGGCCAGACCCTGCCGCAGGACGTCAAGCGTTCCGCCGAGCTGCTGCGCCAGGCGGCCGATGCCGGCCTGCCCGAGGCGCAATACGCGCTCGCGACCTTTTACAAGGAAGGCACTGGCGTGCCGAAGGACCCGGAACGGGCGGTGCGTCTGCTCCAGGCCGCCACGCTGACCGACAATGTCGATGCCGAGGTCGAATACGCGATCGCGCTGTTCAACGGCACCGGCACGCCGAAGAACCAGCCGGCGGCCGTAGCCCTGCTCCGCAAGGCCTCCCGCCAGGGCAGCGCGATCGCGCAGAACCGGCTGGCCTGGGTCCTGATCAACGGCATGGGTACATCCGTGGACAAGGTCGAGGGCTTTAAATGGCATCTGGTGGCCAAGACCGCCGGCAAGGGCGATCCGGAGCTGGACAAGCAATTGTCCGATTTGCCGGCCGACGACCGGAGCAAGGCCGAGGCCGCCGCCAGGAAATGGCTCGGGACCAAATGATTTGACGCCGAATGACTTGAAGCAATGACTTGACGTTGGCCCCCTCGCAGGGCACCCAATCCCCCAAACAGGCGCGATTTCGCGCCATTTCCCCCGATCAAGACCAGAGCTCATGCTGTATTCCGCAACTATCAACGTCATGGTCAAGGCCGCGCGCCGTGCCGGCCGCAGCCTCAAGCGCGATCTCGGTGAGATCGAGCATCTCCAGGTCTCGCTGAAGGGACCGGCGAATTTCGTCTCGCTGGCCGACAAGCGCGCCGAGGAGATCCTCTACCAGGACCTCGCCAAGGCTCGCCCCGGCTACGGTTTCATCGGCGAGGAAGGCGGAATGCGCGAGGGCTCCGACAAGAGCCACACCTGGATCGTCGATCCCCTCGACGGCACCACCAACTTCCTGCACGGCATCCCGCAATTCGCGATCTCGATCGGGCTTTCGCGCGAAGGCACGATCATCGCCGGCGTGATCTACAACCCCGCCAATGACGAGCTCTACATCGCCGAGCGCGGCAAGGGCGCCTTCCTCAACGACCAGCGCCTGCGCGTCGCCGGCCGCCGCCAGCTCAACGAATGCGTGGTGGCCTGCGGCCTGCCCCATATCGGCCGCGGCGACCACGAGGAATTCCGCCGCGAGATGACCGCGATCCAGGACCGCGTCGCGGGCTTGCGCCGCTTCGGCGCCGCCTCCCTCGACCTCGCCTTCGTCGCCGCCGGGCGCCTCGACGGCTACTGGGAGCGCAATTTGCAATCCTGGGACGTCGCCGCCGGCCTGATCATGGTGCGCGAAGCGGGCGGAACGGTGGGCGACATCGACACGCCCGGCGACGCGCTGGTGACCGGGCATGTCGTGTGCGGGAATGAGTTCGTGCACGGGGAGTTGGTGAAGATTTTGCGGAAGGCGGCGTAGGCCGAGGCCGCGCCTTACACACCACTGTCGTCGTCCGCGAAGGCGGACGATCCAGTATTCCAGAGAGATCAGTTGGATAGGGAACGGCCGCGGCGTACTGGATGCTCCGCCTGCGGCAAGCTATCGACTTGAGAAGTAAAGCCCGGCCACGGTGAGAGCAGCAAAGATTGCCCACGGAACGGCTAAGTCTCGCAAGACACCGCCCCGGCAGGCCGCAGACAGCGTTCCGGGGAGCCAATAGAGCACGATGAACAGCTTGGTCCGTATGCCGCCCCACTTGACATAGCTGGGCTGCTTATCGACTGGCTTTCGGAAATCACGCCAAATGTAGAGAGCGCCCGTAAGTAGGTAAGCGATCGCAATGGCGGCCATCATTCTCATGAATCGCTTGCTCCTTCCCAAACCGCTAGGTCGGCAGCTCTGCGGCTCGATCTGCAACAACTAAGCGTCGTCATCGTCGGATTCGTCGTCGCGATATTCACCGCCAATGGTCAGGCCCTCGATCGTCGTGGCGCCTTTCGACTTGATCACCCGGCGAAGCGGGACCGAGCTCTCGCTTCGCAAGGCCTCCATCAGCTGTCCCGAATGAGTGACAATCCAGATGTCGGCGCGGCGTGATGCCCGGGCGATCAGCCGGGCCAGCGGCGCCAGCAGCGACGGATGCAGGCTTGTCTCGGGTTCGTTCAGCGCGATGAACGGTGGCAGCCGGTAACCCATGAACACTGCGAGCAGGCAGATGTATTTCAGCGTCCCATCGGATAGTTCATGAGCCCTAAACGGCCGCGGCATATCCGCCAGTTGCAGATCAAATTGACACAAACCGTTTTCCTCCCATGCGCGGAGTTCGGCGCCCGGGAATGCATCCTGGATTGCGTCCTGCAGGTCGGTGGCGTCTTCCCGAATGACATAGAGGGTCGCCAGGGCTGCAGCCAGATCGGTTCCATCGGCGCTGAGCGAGGGCGTTGCGATCGCCAGACAGGGCTTTCGTATCGGTGACGCCGGATCCGTGCGGAAGTCATGATAGAAGCGCCAGCCCAGCATCGCATTTCTGATCAGGTCGATTTCCGGACATTGCTTGCCATCGGAAAAAGCCGCAAGCGCGGTCTCTGACGGCAGCACCGCATCCTTGTGAGCGTTCCAGGCGCCGCTCTCGCCGCGAACGCTGATGAGCGAATTAATCCGCTCCATCAGCTTGACCGTTCGTTTGCCGTGCGTCGCCTCGATACTTTCGGCCTTGATCATCGGCTCGCCGGAAAACGCCGCCTGAAGCGGGCTGGGAAACCCGAGCTCGATGGAATACCTCATGCTGTCGAATGTGGCCGACAGCCGCAGCCGCCCGTCTTCGCCTCGTTTGCGAATGCCGGACCAGCAGACCGAATTCAATCCGCCTTCATCGGCGATCGTGCGGGTGATTTGACCGGTCGCCGCGTCGCGCAACAGTGACAAGGATTTGTAGAGATTGGATTTGCCGACACCGTTTTCGCCAACAAACACCGACAGGGGATGGATGGGTATGGAGAGCCGCCGAATGGAGCGATAGTTCGAGATCGCAATTTCGGTCGGACGCATGACATGCTCTCGATCGGCGGGCCATCCGTGCATTCGCGGCACGGTGCGAATGCACATTCTCTCAATCCAGGGATGCAGTCTGGATGGACAATCCCGAGAAAGCAAGCCGACCAATCCGGCGATCAGTCAGGACAGTCGCATGTGGATTACACGAGGACGGCGCGGGCTTGCTCCGCCTCTCCCGCTTGCGGGAGAGGCCGACGCGCCCCGGGCGATGCGAAGCATCGTCCCGCGCGCGGCGGGTGAGGGCTCTCACCTCGCAGGGACAATCTCCTCCGCAATTCTCGACAATCCCGACGCGGAGACACCCTCTCCCCAACCCTCTCCCGCACGCGGGAGAGGGAGCCCACTGCCGATGCCGCCGCATTGCCCTGTTCAGTGGCCGGCCCTTGCCGGCGCGGGCGGCCCGTACATCTCGGCCTTCTTCTCCTCTGCCTTCTCGCGGTCCCCGCCCAGCACGCGTTGCACCGACACGAAGAACACCGGCACCATCAGCAGCGCCAGAATCACCACTGCGATCATGCCGCCCATCACGACGCTGCCGAGCGCCTGCTGGCTGGCGCCGCCGGCACCATGCGCAATCGCCATCGGCAGCACGCCGCAGATGAAGGCGAGGCCGGTCATCAGGATCGGGCGGAAGCGCAGGCGGCAGGCCTCGATGGTGGCGTCCACCAGCGGCTTGCCCTCCTTGCGCAGATCCTTGGCAAACTCGATGATCAGGATCGCGTCCTTTGCGGCGAGGCCAATGATGGTGATCAGGCCGACGGTGAAATAGACGTCGTTGGGCAGGCCGCGCAGCATCGCCGCGATCACGGCGCCGACGATGCCGAGCGGCACGGTGAGCAGCACCGCGAGCGGAATGGTCCAGCTCTCGTAGAGCGCGGCGAGGCACAGGAACACCACAAACACCGACAGCGCCAGCAGGAACGGCGCCTGCGAGCCCGACAGTTTCTCCTGCAGCGACTGACCCGTCCATTCATAGCCGAAGCCGCGCGGCAGCGTGCCGGAAAGCCGTTCCATCTCGGCGATGGCATCGCCCGAGGTGAAGCCGGGTTTCGCCTCGCCGGAGATGCGCACCGCCGGATAATAATTGAAGCCGGCGATCTGCGTCGGTCCGCGCGCCCATTCCACGGTGGTAAAGGACGAGAACGGCACGAGCTGGCCGCGGCTGTTCTTGACGTTGTAGTTGAGGATGTCCTCGGTCCGCATGCGGTCGCGGGCATCGGCCTGCACCACGACGCGCTGCATGCGGCCGCGGTTCGGGAAGTCGTTGATGTAGTTCGAGCCGAGATTGGTCGAGATCGTGTTGTTGATATCCTCGAAGGTGACGCCGAAGGCGCCCGCCTTCTCGCGGTCGATCACGAGATTGACCACGCCGGCCTCGGGCAGGCCCTCGACATAGACCTTCTGAAGCACGGAGCTTGCATTGGCCTCCGCGATCAACTGGTCGGCGGCGCGCATCAGCGCCGGATAGCCCTTCTGGCCGCGGTCCTGGAGGCGGAACGAGAAGCCTGATGAATTGCCGAGATTGTCGATCGGCGGCGGCTGCAGCGCGGAGATCTTTGCGTCGTGGATTGACGACGACAGATCGCGGTTGATGTCGGCGACGATCGCCGCTGCCGAATCCTTCGGGCCGCGCTCCGACCAGTCCTTCAGGGTGATGAAGGCCTGCGCGGCATTCATGCCCTGGCCGGAGAAGCTGAAGCCGGTGAGGAAGGTGACGTTGTCGACGCCCGGCCGCTGCGCCAGATATTTTTCCACCTTCTCGATCACGGCTTCGGTGCGGGCATAGGACGAATCCGACGGGGTCTGCACGTCGGTGGTGACGAAGCCCTGGTCGTCAACGGGGAGGAAGCCGCCCGGCAGGTTGACGAAGGCCCAGGACAGGCCTGCGAGCAGCGCGACATAGACCAGCATCAAGCGGCCGGTGCGCTTGAGCGAGAAGCCGACGGTGCGGGAATAGCCCTCCTTGCCCCCGTCAAGCATGCGGTTGAACCAGCCGAATACGCCCTTCTTCGCATGACCATGACCGGCCGTGACGGGCTTGAGCAAAGTCGCGCACAGCGCCGGCGTCAACGACAGCGCGAGGAACGCGGAGAAGCCGATCGCGGCGACCATGGTCACGGAGAACTGGCGGTAGATGATGCCGACCGAGCCCGGGAAGAACGCCATCGGCACGAACACGGCCATCAAGACCAGCGTGATGCCGATGATGGCGCCGGTGATCTGCGACATCGCTTTCCGCGTCGCTTCCTTCGGCGGCAGGCCTTCCTCGGCCATGATGCGCTCGACGTTCTCGACCACGACGATCGCGTCGTCGACGAGGATGCCGACCGCGAGCACCATGCCGAACATCGAGAGCATGTTGATGGAGTAGCCGGCGAGCAGCAGCGCGGTACAGGCGCCCAGGAGCGCGACCGGCACCACGATGGTCGGAATGATGGTGTAGCGGATGTTCTGCAGGAACAGGAACATCACCACGAACACCAGCACGATGGCTTCGACCAGCGTTGTCAGCACCTTCTTGATCGAGGCCTCGACCACGGGCGTGATGTTGTAGGGGATCTCGTAGGAGATGTTGGCCGGGAAGAAGCGCGACAGCTCCTTCATCTTCTCCTGGACCGCGCTCGCGGTCGCCAGCGCGTTGCCGGTCGGTGACATCAGCACGGACAGACCGGCGGTCGGCTTGCCGTCGAGGCGCGTGTTGAACTGGTAGCTGAGACCGCCGACCTCGATGCGCGCGACGTCGCGTAAGCGCACGGTCGAACCATCGGCGTTGGCGCGCAGGATGATGGAACCGAATTCGTCCGGGGACGAAAGCTGGCCCTTGACCAGCACCAGCGCAGAGGTGCGCTGGCTCGACGTCGCCGGCTCGGCGCCGATGCTGCCCGAAGCAACCTGCGCGTTCTGCGCGGCGATGGCCTTGTTGACGTCGTCGGCGGTCAGCCCATAGCCAACCAGCTTTGCCGGGTCGACCCAGACACGCAAGCTGCGCTCGGTCGAATAGAGCGTGGCGCGGCCGACGCCGGGGATGCGGCGGATCTCGCCGAGCACGTTGCGGATCATGAAGTCGCCGAGGCCGACCTCATCCAGGCTGCCGTCGGTCGAGTTCAGCGTGATGATCTGGAGCACCGCGCTGGAGGCTTCCTCGATCAGAATGCCCTGCTGGATCACCGCGCGCGGCAGCCGCGCCTCGACGCGCTTGATGCGGTTCTGCACCTCGACCGAGGCGGCGCTGGTATCGGTGCCCGGCACGAAATTGGCGATGATCTCGACCTGGCCGAGCGAGTCGCTGGTGGATTCGAAATTGAGAATGCCGGAGGCGCCGTTGAGCTCCTCCTCGATCAGCCGCGTGACGCTGTTGTAGAGGTTTTCGGGCGAGGCGCCGGGATAGCTGGTCGAGATCGAGATCGAGGGCGGCGCGATGATCGGATACTGCGCGATCGGCAACAGCGGAATCGAAATTGCGCCGACCAGACAGATGAACAGCGCGACCACCCAGGCGAAGATCGGCCTGTCGATGAAGAAGCTCGCCATTTACCGCTTTACCCTCGTTGTTTCACTAGTCCCTCATGGTGAGGAGCGCGAAGCGCATCTCGAACCATGAAGGCCCGGATCTCGCCCGCGGCCATCCTTCGAGACGCCCGCTTCCAGCGGGCTCCTCAGGATGAGGGATCAAGACAATAGCGACGCCCCAAACGTTACCGCGTGAGCTTCTGGGCGTGCTGGTTGTCCGCGGTCGCATCCGCTTCCGACCAGGATTGCGGCTTGACCTTGTCGCCGGCGGCGAACTTCTGGAAGCCTTCGACCACGACCTTGTCGCCGGCCTTCAGGCCGTCGGTGACGAACCAGATTCCGTCCTGCACCGAGCCGGTGCGCACCGGCTGCACCGCGATGTGGTTGTCGTCCTTGACGACGAACACCTCGCTGCCGCCGCCGCCGTTGCGCTGGATCGCCTGCTGCGGCACCGCGATCGCGTCGCTGTCGAGGCCCTGGTCGATGCGGACGCGGACATACATGCCCGGCAAGAGCTCGCGCTTGGGATTGGGGAATTCGCCGCGCAAGGTTACCTGGCCGGTATGGGCGTCGACTTTGGCGTCAGAGAACAACAGCTTGCCGTCGAGCGAGTAGATCGTGTTGTCGTCGAGCACCAGGCGCACCTTGGCGGCATCCGCCGCGATGCGCTCGAGGTCACCGCTCTCGAAGGCGCGGCGGAGCTGGTTGAGCTCGTTCACCGACTGGGTGAAGTCCGCATAGATCGGGTCGAGCTGCTGAATGGAGGCGAGATTGGTCTCGTTCTGCACTGCGAGCGCGCCCTCGCTGACCAGGGCAGCACCGACGACGCCGTCGATCGGCGCGCGCACGGTGGCGTAGTCGAGATTGAGCTTTGCGCGCGCGAGGTCGGCCTTGCGGCCCTCGACCTCGGCATGGGCCTGGCGCTCGGCCGCGATCGCCTTCTCGTTCTCGGCTTCGGGCGCGGCGCGCTGGCTGGTGAGCGTGGCGATGCGGCGCGCCTGTTGCTGGGACTGCATCAACGCGGCCTCGGCCTTGGCGACTGCGGCGTCGTTGGCCATAACTTCGACCTCGAACGGACGCGGATCGATGCGGTACAGTGGATCGCCCGCCTTCACCTCGCTGCCCTGTCGGAACAGGCGCTCGACCACGATGCCGGAGACGCGCGGCCGCACATCGGAGACGCGCGTCGGCGCAATGCGGCCCGGCAGCTCGCGCACCACGGCGCGCGGCTGCGACTTGACGATGACGATGCTGACGTCAGGGTCGGCGGGCTGGGCGGCCGAGACGGCGGAGCTGGATTCGTCGCAGCCTGCCAACAGCGGCGCAAAGGCCGCGAGCATCATTGCAACGCATGCCGATCGCGCGCGAAGTCCTGACATGAAGTGGGGTGCCCCGATATTGTTGAAACTGATCACGCTCCGCCAAGGCCCGTTCTGGGTCATTCAGCGCGGCTGATGCCGTCAAAATAGAGCGGACTTGCTGCGACGCAACGCATGCTGCGGGCGGCTCAATGTCACACGGCCTATCATGCTGAGGTCAGGGGGCTTTTTGGGGGTCACCGGATTGTGAGTCCGGTTCCATCGCTGCGTGCTGCGACAGAAGATCGCAATTACCCGGCGGTCTTCATCCGGTAGCGGCTGACGCCCCACTCGGTTCCATCGGCGTAGCCGAACAGGCCCGACGTCGCGAGGAAGAACCAGCGCCAACGCCGCATCCACAATGCAGTGTCCTCGCCATAGACATTGAGCAAGTCCGCTTCGATGGGATCGCGATGCGCGTCGAAATTGACGAGCCAGTCGTTGGCGGTGCGCTGATAATGCGTGCCGCTCCAGCACCATTCCTTCTCGACCGTGAAGATGTCGTCGAATTGCCTGACGAGGTGATGGCTCGGCATCAGCCCGCCCGTGAAGACGTGCTGCGCGATCCAGTCTTCGCGATTGGCCCGGTCGAACAGGTGAGAGCCGGAGCGATGGGCGACGATGTGCATGAAGAACCGCCCCTCCGGCGCGAGCCAAGAGCGCAGGCGCGTCATCAGCTTGCGCCAGTTCATCACGTGCTCGAACATCTCGACCGAGACGATGCGGTCGAATTGCCCGTCGGGCGCGAACACGTTCATGTCCGCAGTGACCACGCGCAGGTTGGGGAGACCGCGCAGCCGCGCCTCTTCCTCGACATGGGCGCGCTGCGCCTGCGAGCTCGACACCGCCGTCACCTTCGCGTGCGGAAACTGACGCGCCACCCACAGCGACAGCGAGCCCCAGCCGCAGCCGAGTTCGAGGATGGTCTGACCGTCGGCGAGAGCGGCATGCTCGACGGTCTGGCGCAGCGCCTCCTCCTCGGCCTCCCGCAAGGTGGTCGCGCCGGCCTTATAGAAGCAGGACGAATATTTGCGGTTGGGACCGAGCACCTTCGCAAAGAACGAAGCGGGCATCTCGTCATGCCCGACATCCGCGTCCTCGGCGATCGGCCGCAGCATCATCCGCCCGGCGAAGGCGGCATCGTCGGCCGCGCCGAGCGCGGACAGGCGCGTCACCGTGCGCGAGCACAGGCGCTGGATCGCCGCGCGGATCACGACATCCGGAAGCGGCACGCGTTCGGCAGTCCCGATGATCGCGGACACGACGCTCATGCGACCACTCCATCTTTGGGCGGCAGGGGGAAAGTGCGACCTACTAAACCTGTGGAATGCCGACGATTTGCGGAACACGTCACTATCAAAGCGCAGTTTGCGCATTGAGTTCCCCGGCTCTCCACGAAATCGGCGCATCCGGCGCTTTTTTTGGGCTGGCGCTGTGCCATAGTGCGCCCCGCAAGCAAGTTTCGTAACGGATGATACCGGCCATGCCGTCTGGCGCCTCGCCCCGCTCCTCCCTCGACATCGAGTACACCAAGCTATCCTCACCCAGCGTTTTCCTGGTGCGGATGCTGGTCTTTCTGGTGCTGTGCGCCCTGGTGGGGGTGGTGCTCTACAAGCAGATCATCCAGGCCTTCTTCGCCAACCCCGGGCTCAATGCCCTGATCGGCGGCGTGCTGTTCATCGGCATCATCATGGCCTTCCGCCAGGTGATCCGGCTCTATCCCGAAGTCTCCTGGGTCAACAGTTTCCGCATCGCCGATCCCGGCCTTGCGCCCGCCCGCCACCCCAAACTACTGGCGCCGATGGCGATGATCCTCGGCGGCGAGCGCTCCGGGCGGATGACGATCACCCAGACCACCATGCGGCACCTGCTCGATTCGATCGCAACCCGCCTCGACGAGGCCCGCGACATCTCCCGCTACATGACCGGCCTTCTGGTCTTCCTCGGCCTGCTCGGCACCTTCTGGGGCCTGATCGAGACGGTCGGCTCGGTCGGCAAGGTGATCGACGGGCTCAAGGTCGGGGGCGATTCCGGCGCCCTGTTCGACACGCTGAAGGAGGGCCTCGCCGCCCCGCTCGGCGGCATGGGCATCTCATTCTCGAGTTCGCTGTTCGGCCTCGCCGGCTCGCTGATCCTGGGCTTCCTCGACCTGCAATCGAGCCAGGCGCAGAACCGCTTCTACACCGACCTCGAAGACTGGCTTGCCACCACCGTGCGCGAATATGGCAGCGGCGAGGTGGCTGTCGCCGCCGGTGGCGGTGGCATTGCCAGCGGCGAGCTTCAGGTGGTCGTCGAGCGCTTACGCTCCGTGCTCGAGGAAGGCAGCGCCAGCCGCGGCACCACCGCGGCGATGGCGAGCCTCGCCGAAGCCATCCAGGCGCTGGTCTCGCATATGCGGACCGAGCAGCAGATGATCCGCGAATGGGCCGACGGCCAGGGCGAGCAGAACCGCGAGATCCGCCGCCTGCTGGAGCGCATCGCGCGCCAACCCGAGAAGAGTTAGCGACATGGCTCTAGCCCGCGGCCGCCGCAGCGACGGCGCCTTCAACTACTGGCCCGGCTTCGTTGACGCGCTGTCGACGCTGGTGCTGTCGATCGTATTCCTGCTGTCGGTGTTCCTGGTCGTGCAGTTCTTCCTGTCGCAGGAAGTGACCGGCAAGGACAAGGCGCTGGAGCAGCTCAACGCCAAGATCGCGCAGCTCAACGAGCTCTTGTCGCTGGAAAAGCTCGGCAAGCTCACGCTCGACGACCAGGTCTCGCAATTGAAAGCCGGCCTTGCCTCGGCCGAAACCGAGCGCGACCGCATCAAGGGCCTCTATGACGGGCTCGCCGCCGCCGGCAACGACGCGCAAGGCAAGTCGTCCGAGCTCGGCAAGGCGCTGGACTCGGAGAAGTCGGTTTCGGCGCGGGCGCTGGCGCAGATCGAGGTGCTGAACCAGCAGATCAGCGCGCTGCGACGGCAATTGGCGGCGCTGGAAGAAGCGCTCGACGCTAGCGAGAAGCGCGACAAGGAATCGCAGAACCGCATTGCCGATCTGGGGTCTCGCCTGAACGTCGCGCTGGCGCAGCGCGTGCAGGAATTGTCGCGCTACCGCTCGGAATTCTTCGGCCGCCTGCGCGCCATCCTCGGCAACCGCCCCGACATCCGCATCGTCGGCGACCGCTTCGTGTTCCAGTCCGAAGTATTCTTCGATACCGGACAGGCAATGCTTCTGCCCGAGGGCCGCGCCGAGCTCGACACCTTGGCGGCCGCGCTGATCGAGCTCGACAAGAAGATCCCGAACGAGATCCCCTGGGTGCTGCGCGTCGATGGCCACACCGACGTGCGCCCGGTGAACGGGCCGAACTTCAAGTCGAACTGGGACCTCTCGGCCGCCCGCTCGATCTCGGTCGTGCAATATCTGATCTCGCTCGGCGTGCCGGCCCAGCGCCTCGTCGCCGCCGGCTTCGGCGAATTCCAGCCGCTCGACACCGCCAACACCGAGGAAGCCTACAAGCGCAACCGCCGCATCGAGCTGAAGCTGACGGAGCGGTAGTGAGCGCCCTCCACCTCCGCCCTTACCGTCCCGAGGACGAGGCCGCCTCGATCGCGCTCTGGCATCGCACCTGGCAGCAGGCCTATCCGCAGATCGACTTCGCCGCCCGCCTGGAATGGTGGCGCGAGCGCTGGCGCAAGGATCTTGTGCCCAAAGCCTCGATCGTGGTCGCGGAGCAGGACGGCGCGCTGACCGGTTTCGTCACCATCGACGGCGACGGCTATCTCGACCAGCTCGTGGTCGATCCCGCGCATTGGGGTTCGGACGCGGCGCGGCTGCTGGTGGATGAGGCCAAGCGCCTGTCACCGACGGGCGTGACGCTGCTCGTCAACAAGGACAACACCCGCGCCATCCGCTTCTACGAGCGCAACGGCTTTGCCCATGCCGGCGACGAGGTGAACCCGACCTCGGGCCGGCCGGTGCTGAAGATGACGTGGCGGGCTTGATTCTGGCGGGCTCGATTCTGGCGGGCGTGACGCCCGTCACGTCGGGATCCCAGGACGCCAGCTATTCGTTGTGCCCAGAAGTTGCGATGGCAGGCGGATGGAGATGACCGATGAAACTGAGCGATCTGGCCAAGGGATCTTCGGTCCTGCTGGGCGTCATCGTCGCCGGATATGTCTCGACGACCTATGTTGACCAGCGCTTCACCATGCCGATCAAGACGAGCGCTCCGGCTCCGACGAACGGCCCCGCGCCATCGGCCTGCGTCGGAGAGGACGGGAGCTGGAAGAACTGGCCGTGGCCGAACGTGCCGGCGCTGTCGCCGAAGTGCCGATAATCCGGACGGCAAAACAAAAATAGCGAAAACAACCCCATGCACAGTAGCCGATGACAACAAGATCAATGGCTTACGCAGGCAGCAAGGCGGTTTGACTCGTCGGAGCAAAACAGGAGCGTTTCGTTAGGGTCGGGTACTGGGGCTGTTGGGGCTCGAAGCTCCTTCTAAAGCTCCACTGTCATTCCCCGCGAAGGCGGGGAATCCAGTACGCCGCGGCTTCACCGTATCGTCGCACTGTCTCGGAGTACTGGATCGCCCGCCTTCGCGGGCGATGACAGCGCGAAAGACGCGACGCCTCACGCCCCCTCGAACTGCAGCCTCGCAAGCCTCGCATAAAGCCCGTTCACAGCAACCAGCTCGGCATGCGTGCCCTGCTCGACGATTCTGCCCTGGTCCATCACCAGGATGCGGTCGCAGGAGAGCACGGTGGCGAGGCGGTGCGCGATCACCAGGGTGGTGCGATGGCGCATCAGCTCCTCCAGCGCGGTCTGCACCAGCGTCTCGCTTTCGGCATCGAGCGCGGAGGTGGCCTCATCCAGCAGCAGCAGCGGCGCATCGCGCAGGATCGCGCGCGCGATCGCGATGCGCTGGCGCTGGCCGCCGGACAACGTCACGCCCCGCTCGCCGAGCGGCGTCTCGAAACCTTCGGGCAGGCGGCGGATGAACTCGGCGGCATGCGCGAGCTCGGCGGCGCGCTCGACCTCGGCGTCGGTCGCATCGGGCCGGCCAAAGCGGATGTTGTCGCGGGCGCTTGCCGCGAACACGTTGGATTCCTGCGGCACCAGCGCGATGCGGGAACGGAAATCGCGCGGATCGGCGGACTTCACCGACACGCCGTCGAGCGAGATCGCGCCGCCGCGCGGATCGTAGAAGCGCAAGAGCAGATGAAAGATCGTGCTCTTGCCGGCGCCGGATGGACCGACGATCGCGACCTTCTCGCCGGGGCGCACCGTGAACGACACGGCATCGAGCACCTTGACGTCGCGCCGCGCCGGATAGGCGAAGCTGACCTGATCGAAGCCGACTTCGCCGCGTGCCGGCACCGGCAACGCGCGCGGCTTTGCGGGCGCGGTGATGTCAGGCTGCACATGCAAAATCTCGAACAGGCGTTCGGCAGCACCGGACGCCGCCGAGACCTCGCCCCAGACCTCGCTGAGCTGACCGAGGCCGGCAGCGGCGAAGGCGGCATAGAGCACGAACTGGCCGAGCCGGCCCGGCGTGATGGTGCCGGTGAGCACGTCGTGCGAGCCGATCCAGAGGATCGCGACCACGCTTGCGAACACGATGAAGATGATGATGGCGGTGAGCACGGCGCGGGCCTGGGTCGAGGTGCGCGCGGCTTCATAGGCCTGCTCGACCTCGCCGCCGAAACGCTTCGCAGCCAACCCTTCGCTGGTATAGGCCTGCACGGTACGGATCGCGCCGACCAGCTCGCCGGCATAGGCCGAGGCCTCGGCCAGCGTGTCCTGCGCATTGCGCGACAGACGCCGCACCCAGCGCCCGAACGCGACCAGCGGCAGCACGATCAGGGGAATGGCCAGCAACACGAAGCCGGAGAGGCGCGGGCTGGTGAACACCATCATCGCGGCGGCGCCAAAGAACATCATCAAATTGCGCAACGCGATCGAGACCGAGGCGCCGACGGCGGATTTGATCTGGGTGGTATCCGCCGTGAGACGCGACACCAGCTCGCCGCTGCGCGCGGAATCGAAGAAGGCCGGCGAGAGCGACAAGAGATGGGCGAAGACGTCGCGCCTGAGATCGGCAACGATGCGCTCGCCGATCGTCATCACGAGGTAATAGCGCGCGGCGCTCGCGAGCGCGAGCACAGCGACGACCGCGATCATCACCGAGAAGTAGCTGTTGATCAGCTCGATACCCTCAGGCGTCAGGCCGAAATCGATCATTCTGCGCACCGCGACCGGCACCAGCAGGGTCGTCAGGGCCGCGATCGTCAGCGCCACGAAGGCCAGCGCCGCACGGCCGCGATAGCGCGCCACATAGGGCGCCAGCGCCAGCAGCGGCCGCAGTTTCGCGCGGCTCTTCGCCGGTGCCTCGATCAGGTCGGCTTCGATCGACGGGGCTTCCGCGGGCCCGGTTTCAAGCCGTTCTACTGCGCTCATGAGATCCGACCAAAAGAGAGGAGTCCGCTTCAAATAGGCCGGGCGAGCGGGAGTGGCAAATCCGGGATGTCCCTTAGGGGACCGCCCGGTCCTTCAGGCCTTGCCGAAGCACTGCCAACACCCCCGCAATGGCTTGTTTTACAGGGGCCCGTGGGGTATAGACCCCGCCAAATCCGTCATTCGATAGCCACTCAAGCGAGGCGCCGGGGCGCCGAGGAATTGCCATGAAAGCCGAAATTCACCCGAATTATCATACGATTAAGGTCGTGATGACCGACGGAACCGAGTACCTGACCCGCTCCACCTGGGGCAAGGAAGGCGACACGCTGAACCTCGACATCGACCCCAAGTCGCACCCGGCCTGGACCGGCGGCAACGCGCAGCTGATGGATCGCGGCGGCCGCGTCTCGCGCTTCCAGAAGAAGTTTTCGGGCTTCCTCAAGAAGGATTGATCCGGCCCTCAAGGCTGGAGACGAAAAACGCCCCCGGAGAGCCGGGGGCGTTTTTGTTTTTTGGGGGGCCGTCGCGCCGCTACCCGACCCGTCATCCTGAGGCGCGAGTGGCGCGATGCAAAGCATCGCACCGGGAGCCTCGAAGGATGAACGGCCGAGATGCAGCCGGGCCGTCGCCCTTCGAGGGCCGCCGAAGAAGCGGCCACCTCAGAGGGTGTGATCTATTCGACGGCTCATCGAGCACTATAGCCGAAAGCCGTCGCAGTGTGATTCTCTGGCGATGGCGGATTCGCAGGAGACCACGATGGCAAGCGATGAATTGTTCGGAGC